>PKDJ01000361.1 GCA_002862545.1 Pseudomonadota bacterium | reverse complement strand
GGTGGTCGAGGCGATCTACGGCCTCACCGCCAGTGCCTGGTTCGACAAGGTCCACCTCGAGATCGAGGACCCGCAGGGCTACGTGCTCGATATCGAGCCGGATGCCTACTACGACATCCAGGCCGGCACGCCGATCACCTTCGTGCTGACCGTGCAGGGTCTGATCGTCGAGGTGCCGGGCACGGCCACCGAGGAGCTCCCGACCGAGCTCATCGCCGACGACAGCATCGTCCTGTCGCGCCGCACGCTGTACATCATCCCCTGATCCAGAGCGGTCGCGCCGCCTGGGCGCGACCGGTCCCCGCCTAGCGTCAGTCCTCGACGTAGCCGAGCACGTCGAGCATCCGACGCTCGGCCGGGCTCAGCTCTCGGTCCTCCTGCTCCACGGCCTCGAGAGGCTCGATCAGCCGGTCGACTGCGGCTGGATGCTGCGCCGCCACGTCCGTGACCTCGCCCGGGTCGGCTCCGAGGTCGTAGACCTGAGCGGGCTGTCCCGGGATGGCGATGACCTTGAGGTCCCCCTCTCGCACGGTCTGCCCCATGGGCGGCCCGTACAGAAGGTTCCACGAGCGAACCGCACGGGGCGACAGGCGCCGCCCGAGATCGCGCCCGCGTCCAGACCGCTCGGCACCGGCAGCCGCGGCCAGGGTCGCCGTCACGTCATCGAGCCCGACCGGGGTGTCGACGACCGTCCCCGGAGGCAGGTCGAGCCCCTGGACGACCAACGGCACATGCACGACCTCTTCCCACAGCGCATGGCCGTGCCAGTAGCCGTCGTGCTCCTCGAACTCCTCGCCGTGGTCGGAGGTCAGCACGATGATTCGCCCGCGCTCCGGAGGTGGCCCAAGGGATGCAAAGAGCTCCTCGAGGGCCTCGTCGATGCCCCTGACCTCGTGGTCGTAGGCCGCAACCACCTCGGGCGTGGGGAGCCAGCCCTGCACCGGCTCAGGGTCGCCCCCAGAGAGCGCCATGGCCGTCTCGAAGGAGGCGGGGCCACCTGGGGCGTTGCGGTACGGAAAGTGGCAGTCGAGGAAGTGGACCCACAGAAAGAGCGGCCGCTCCCGTCGTGCAGACGCGACCGCAGCGGCCCGCCGCACCAGCTGTGATGCCGGGGCGTACGAGCGTCGCCCCAGCAGCCCGAGCGCCGTCAGGGCATCGGGGATCAGCGGTCGCGCGAGGACATCTCGCGAGGAGAGCGGAAGCGCGAAGCCAGCCCCCTCCATCGCATGCTCGAAGTGTGCGAACCCCCTCGCAAAACCGAAGCCCGAGCCGACGAAGGCGTTCGGGGCCAGCACCGCAGCCGTGTCGTAGCCCCGCTCGGCGAGGCGCTCCGCCAGGGTGGGAACATCGGACCGTATCGGCGCGAAGGCCCCGGACGAGCCACGGTAGGCGCCATGAACCTCGGGGCCCACACCGGTCATCAGCGTCGCCATGGACGGCAGTGTCCAGGGCGCGGGGGACCACGCCGCCGAGAACGTCACGCCCTCGGCCGCGAGGGCATCGGCGGAGGCCATGAAGCCCGGACCACGATCCGCACGCAGGGTGTCGATCGACACCACGACGATGTCCGGTGCACGCGGCACGTCGCCTTCTGCCGTCCAGGATGGCGCCGGCGGACGACGTGGAGCCAGCACGAGCGCCGAGGTGCCCAGGAGGATGGCCAGCGGCCCCCAGCGCTGCCCAGACACCGCGAGCGCACACACCCAGGCCCCCCCGACCATCGCGATCACGTCGGCCGGTGGCAGCGTCGTGGCCACGCCGACGAACACGGCGCCGTCGCCCTGCGACAGGGCCTCCCCGCCCGACCGGAGCACCGCCCCGACCACCGCTGCCGTCACGAAGCCGCCGAACACGAGCGGCGCCGGCGGCGCTCCCCTGCCCTGGCGCCCCAGCACGAGCCCCGTGACCAGCGCGATCAGGAGCGTGCCCAGGTGGACCGCCGTGCCGAGGTCCGGGTCACGCTCGAACGCCGGGGTCGAGGCGAGCCGCCCCAGCACCATGCCGATGGGCAGGCAGAGGAGCAGGGCGCTGTAGTACGCGCGACGCGCCTGGGGCACCAAGGTCCACGCCAGCCACCAGAACCCGCCGACGACACACCACCCGAGGGCGAGCACCAGAACATCGAGCGGGTCTTGCTGGTCGAAGGTGAGCCGCGCGAGCACCAGCTCGAAGGACCACGTCAGACACAGCGCGACGAGCGCCTCGCTCACTGCGCCACCGGCGTTCCGCCCAGCCACCTAGGGCTGGAGGCAGTCGGGTCGGAAGTCAGCCTTGCCGAGCCCCTCGGGGAGCTCCTGGCCCGGAGCCGCCACCTGCACGAACTCGACGGTGTCGAACTGCTTCAGGGTGGCCGCGATGGAGTCGTAGACCGTGAGTGCGCCGGCATCCTCGCAGGAGCCACGGAGCTGCAGCTTGGCGACGCCGTCCTCGATCGCGAAGCCCTGGAAGCCCTCGGTGCCGTTGGCCCAGAAGGTCAGACCGGCCTCCTTCTCCTTCGGAGACGCGCCCTTGTACATTACCCAGACCGCGTTCTTCTCCGGCATCTTGGCGCCGACCTTGCGCTTGACCTCGACGAGCTTGGGCTCGCCCCCTGCCGGGGGCTCCTCGCCACTGGGCTGCTCGGCAGCCTCGGCAGCCGGCTCCTCGGCGGCGGGGGCCTCGGCAGCCTCACCGTCGGCGGTGCCGTTCTCTCCTTCAGCCGAGCCAGCCTCGGCCTCCGGGGAGGGCTTCACGAAGGTGCCCGTCGGATCGACGAGGAACACCGACACGGTCACACGCTCGACATCCGCCTTGGCCTTGCCCTTCGCGGCCTTGCCCTTGGGAGCCTTGCCCTTCGCGGCCTTGCCCTTTGCAGCCTTGCCCTTCTGCGCTTGGCCCGCAGGCGCAGGAGCCGTTGGCTCGTCGCCTCCACAAGCCACCATTCCCAAGCAGGCCGCGAGCAGCAACGTGCTCGCCAGACTCTGTACCTTCGACCCCATGAGGTCCTCCGCGCGAGGTGCGAAGGCTAGCCCGGCTCGTCGCGGAGCGCGACGCGAAACCCGGTGCGGCCCGAAGCGCTGTGCAGCGAGATGTCGCCTCCGTGGGCTCGGAGCACCGCACGAGCGAGGGCGAGACCGAGACCCGTATCGCCCTCCCCCGACACGCCTCCAACCGGCATCGACGACGATGATGGAAGGCCCCCAGACACACCGTTGGCGCAGACCGCCAGCGCGAGAGCCGCAGCGCCAGCCCGGCCCCCCTCACGGCATCCCGTGTCGCCGGCGAGCCCAGAGCCCGCGCAGGTCTCGTGCAGATTCCTGGCAGGGCTGACGACACAGCGACACGCTAAGCGGGGACATGCGGAGTCACGATGGCAGCCTTCGACCATGATCTGATCGTCCTCGGTGGGGGCTCGGCCGGTGTGCGCTGCGCGCGGATGTCTGCAAGCCTGGGGGCGAAGGTCGCCCTGGTCGAGGGCGGCCCGATGGGAGGCACCTGCGTCAACGTCGGCTGCGTACCGAAGAAGCTGTTCTCCATCGGAGCGCACGTCCGAGACGACCTCGAGGACGCCGCTGGCTTCGGCTGGAGTGTGGGCGCGACGGCCTTCGACTGGCCTACCCTGCTGCGCAACAAGGACGCCGAGATCGCCCGACTGAACCGCATCTACGAGGGCATCCTCGAGCGGTCCGGCGTGACCACCGTGCGTGGCTGGGCGACGCTGGCGGGGCCACACACCGTTCGCGTCGGCGACCAGAAACTCCGCGGTGAGCGCATCGTCCTCTGCACCGGAGGCCGTCCCTGGCTTCCTAGCTTTCCCGGCTCCGAGCACGTGATGGTCAGTGACGACCTGTTCGCGCTGCCCGCCCTGCCCGAGCGCATGGTCGTTGTTGGAGGCGGCTACATCGCGGTGGAGCTGGCGAGCATCCTCCACGGCTTCGGCGTGCACGTCGAGCTGCTCTATCGAGGCTCGCTCTTTCTCCGCGGCTTCGACGAGGAGTGTCGCCGTCACCTCGCGGATGCCATGCGCGCCCGTGGCGTGACCCTCCACTTCGACACCCAGCCTCAGGCGGTCGAGAAGGATGCGTCTGGCACGTACCGAGTCCGCCTCGCCGACGGACGCGCGCTGGAGACCGACGCGGTGCTCTACGCGGTCGGGCGTCGCCCCAACACCCGCGGGATCGGGCTCGAGGCCCTCGGCGTGAACATGAACGAGCACGGCGCTGTTCACGTGGACGACACCTTCCGAACCTCAGTGCCGTCCATCTACGCACTCGGTGATGCCCTGGACCGCCTCAACCTGACCCCGGTGGCCCTCGCCGAGGGCACGATCCTCGCCCACAACCTCTTCGGCGGCGCCGCACGACGCATGTCTTACGACAACGTCGCCACCACCCTCTTCTCCACGCCCAACCTCGCCACAGTCGGGCTCACCGAGGAGGCCGCTCGGCAGTCTCGCCCTCGCATCCGGGTCTACACATCGTCGTTCCGGCCGATGAAGAACACACTCTCCGGCCGACAGGAGCGCATCCTGATGAAGCTGGTGGTGGACGATGCCGATGACCGCGTGATCGGTGCGCACATGGTCGGCCCCGAGGCCGGCGAGCTGATTCAGGGAGTGGCCATCGCCATGACCTGCGGCGCCACCAAGGCCCAGTTCGACGCCACCTTGGGCATCCACCCCACCGCCGCCGAAGAGTTCGTCACCATGCGCACCCTCACCCGCACGTGAGCAAGCCCGCTCTGAGACGGCGCATGCGCGCTCTGCGACGGGACCTTCCGGCCGCCGAGCGCGCCACAGAGACCGCGGCCGTGCTCCAGCACCTCCGGACGCTGGTTGGACGGCGGCGCGTGATGGGATTCGTCGCGATCAAGCGGGAGCTGGATCTACGCCCGCTCCTCGAAGCCCACTCCGATGTCGTCCTCCCTCGCATGGAGGGTGAGCAGCTGGTCGCCGCGCCCCTGACGAACTGGGAGGCCCTGGTGCCGGGTCCCTTCGGCGTGCCCGAGCCCGCCGGCCCCGCCACCGCCGATGTGGAGGTCGTGCTGCTCCCCGGACTCGCCTTCACCCGCCACGGCACCCGGCTCGGCTACGGTGGGGGCTTCTACGACCGCTTCCTCGTCGACCGGCCGGGAGCCCTGCGGGTCGCACCCGCCTTCTCGCTCCAGGTGCTCCCGGACGTCCCGACCGAGCACCACGACCAGCCCTTCGACGTGCTCGTCACGCCGTCTGGGCCGCTCTGGACAGGAGCCCGAGGGCGTGGGCCGCACGGCGCGTGACCACTCGGGTGTGACCATCCACCAGGTGCGTCGACGCGACCGCCTCCTCCAGCGGGATCCACACGAGCGGCACCGCCCCCGACCCCTCGTCGGCGACGCCGATGGCCAGTGGCCAGACCAGCTCGGGCGTCACGCCGGCGGAGGGTGCGAAGGGCCCTCCCAGCTCCCAGGCACCGTCGATCACGAGTCCGTGGCGCTCCTCGAGGCGAGCGCGGATCCAGGCGCGGGAGTCCTCGAGGCCGGTGACGTCCCGCGGCAGCCGCCATGCTGGCACCACCCACGTGGCCGACGAGCCCGTGAAGCACTGCGCCACCGGCAGATCGTCGTCCTCGAGCCCGATCCACACTCGACCGCCGGCACGCCGCAGCGGCGCGACCGCGACCGTGTTCGTCGAGCGCGTCGCAGGGATCACGGACTCCAGCACGCGCTCACCGACCTGCTCTCCGGAGGCGTCGTGCTCGACGTAGCGACGGGCGCGGTGAAGCAAGAAGGACGACTCGCCTCCCGCCCGGAGCCAGCGACGACGGCGCGGGCGCTCGAGCGAGCCGACCTGCGGAGCGCTCCCCTCCCCGAGCCGCAGGGTCTCACCGATCCATGGGCCCGGAGACTGCCCGAGGGCAGCGAGCAGGTCGTAGACGGCCAGCTCTAGGCGTGCGTCGGGCAGCCCGCCGACCTGGGCGGCGCGCAGCACTTGCTCGGCCGCGAGCGACCGCAGCGTGCCCGCCGTCGTGAAGCCGTTCTCGACGACCAGCGGCACGTCGACCGCCACCGGCTCGATGTGCACGCGCAGCGAGCGAACCTCCTCCTGCAGGCCTCCCGGCGAGGGGAACCAGCGCCCCCCCTCCTCCACGGCGAGGAGGGTGTCGCCGATTCTGCCGAAGCCGGCGAGCAGCTCCTCGGCCGTCTGTGCCGCCGGACGGTCGGCCTGCTGCACACACAGCGGCTCGGTGACCCAGGTCGACGGACGGCGCCCGTCGAGGGCGGCGTCGGCATCGCCGAGGATGGGCCTCGGGTAGCTGCGACGGGCGACGACGTGAACAGCCCCGCCGGACTCGAACCACGGCACCACGTCGAGGGTCGCACCCGGGCGGCGGACCACGTCGTGCTCGACCCCGCTGTCGAGGTGACGCCAGCGCGAGCGCTCGAGGTAGCCACTGACCGGCGCATCGGACTCGGCCCGCAGCACGACCCCCTCTCCCGGGCGCACCCGCTGTCCGACCACCACGACGTTCGTGGCTGGCCAGTCGGGCTCGGTCCAGCGCGCGTGGCCGACGAAGCGGTTGTTCACGATCCACGGGTTCCGGATGGGTGTGCTCGACAGCAGTCGCAGTCCGAGCGACACGAACCACGCCTCCAGCGTCTCCTGCGTGGCGAAGGTGTACTCCTCGCGGACCTCCGCCTCCCAGTCCCGCCGGTAGTCCTTGCGGAGCAGAAACTCGACGGCGTGCGTGCGGTCGAGGCGGTAGCGGCGCCAGCCTGGTCCGTCGGCCCCGAGCGGCTCCAGCGGGAACCCTGGAGACTCGGAGAGGGAGCGGAACTCCATAGCGAAGCGCTCCAGCAGGCATGCCGTGGAGCAGGTCGCGGGCGCCTCACCCTCCCCGTCGTCATCCCGGACCGACAGCTCGACCACGCCAGGCCCCGGATCGAGGAAGTCGCGCAGGACGAGCACGCCCCCCGGGGCCAGCTGACGGGCCTGGACGGCGAGGGCCCGGCGGGCGGCGTCCCGGTCGTAGCCCCCGAAGCTGGTGACGTGGTGCAAGACCGACGAGTCGAGGATGCCCTCGAGCGTGCCCTCGGGAAACACCGGCGCAGCGACGTCGCCCTGGACGAAGCGTAGGTTGGGCAGTCGGTACCGCTCGGCCGCACGGGCGACCATCCCCGGGTCGAGGTCCACACCCACGACGCTAAGCCCCGGGTAGAGGGCCGCGAGCGCATGGCTCCCACTTCCACTGCCCATGCCCATGTCCGCCAGATCACCGACCGCGAGCAGGTGGGCTGCCGTCAGCGCCACCTTCTGCCGCATGCTCGCGTCCATGCCCGCGAGGTAGCGCCGGTAGGCGTCTGCATCGTCGCGCGCCTCCATCAGAAGTCCGGCCCGCCGCCCGAGGGAACGCCGTTCGGATCCGTGAACACGCTCGGCTCCTCCTCCTCCGAGGGCTTGAGCTGAATCTTCTCGGGGTCTTGGCCCGACTTGGCCTCACGTCCGGCCCGCTTGAGGCGCTTGCAGGCCTCGTAGTCGTCGCGCGCGCAGCCCCTCAGGTAGAGCGAGTAGCCGAGATCGGGCTCACCAAGACCCTCGACGCCGATTCCTGCGAGCACCCGGTCACCCGCCTCCAGGCAAGACGACGGCGCGACGGTCTGGCACAGCGCCACGAGGGCTCGGGTCGTCGACTCGGGCTCTCCGGGCCACCGCTCCATCAGCGGAGCCAGGCCGTAGCAGCGCTCCCGGTCGATGTCTGCCGTGGTGCACGCCCGGGAGGCCAGGTCGAGGACCCGCCGCTTCGTGGGTGGCTCGCCGAGCCCTTGATCGTAGAACAGCGCCGCCCGCATGCAGGACTCGGTGTCCCCCCCTTCGAAGCAGGCACGCTCGTACAGGTCGACCGAGCGCGCCGAGAGCGTCTCCGCCGCCGCCTCGTACTTGCACAGCGACGGCTCAACCAAGCAGGCGGGCATCACCAGGTGGGCGTACTGCTCCAGCAGCCAGCCCTCGGGCGCTCCCCCGAGGATTGCCTTGGTGGCATCGATCAGGCACTGCCGATCATTGCGGAGGTGGCACTGGTAGCGCTCGGCATCGAGAAAGGGCCCTGATGGCAGCGGCCACGGCCAGCGGTCCGTCCGCCGATGTGCGGGGCAGGACGCGAGGTTGCCCATGTCACAGGCCCGCAACAGGGCATTGTTGCCCCGCGTGAACGCCTTGGGCTGACCACTGATCATGACTGCCGCCTCATAGGCGACGCACTGCTCGGGGTACCCATTGTCGTGGAAGCAGGCCCCCTCGAGCAGGTCGAGGAGGTCGACGTCGCGGACCCCCTCCGCTCGGCGGATGTCGAGCAGCGCCATGCAGCCAACGGCATCGCCCCGATCACAGCCGGCCTGGTACCACTGCTCGGCAGCGTCCAGCTCGTCGATAGACTCGCGGACGTAGGTGTGTCCCAGCTCGGTGCACGGGTAGCCCCCCTCCAGCTCGGAGCACCCCTCGCGGTAGATGTCGAGGGCGGCCGCCGGGTCGTGCGGACGATTCAGTCCGAACTCAGCGGCGCGTCCCGTGAGCGTGCAGCCGAGGTCGTCGCCCAACTCGCAGGCCGCATCCCAGAGGGACACGGCCGACTCGAAGTGCAGGGGTCCAAGGCGCCACCACGCCGCAGCGGCGTACAGACACTGGGTCGGGTCACCCGCCTCGCAGCGTGGCTCGGCCCAGTCGAGGACCTCCTTCAGGCGTGGAGGATCTTCCTGCGCGAAGACGGCGAGCAGGCTGTTGCAGGCCGCCTCGTCCCCCAGGCGACATGCCCGCTCGACGCTGGGAAGCCCGCCGTGGTTGTCGGCCCTCCCGATGCGGAAGCAGGCTGGGCCGTCGCCCAGGCGACAGGCCTTGGCGAGCACCCTCTCGGCCTGGTTGACGTCTCCAGGCACGTCGAGCTTGCGCGCTGCCTTGTCGAGCAGGACCTCTGAGAGAACCCGACAGCCCGATGCGGAGTCGTACAGACAGGCCCGGTCCGCGAGCTCCTGCGATCGGGGCAGCTCGACCATCTGCGCGAGGACGCCACAGGCATCGCCGTCCCCCGCGTCACACGCCCGCTCGATCAGCGAGGGTGCGCCATCCGCGGCAAGCAGGCATCCCCGGGGTGCGCCCGCATCGCACGCCGCCAGCCACGCCCGCTCGGCGTCACCGCGCCGACCGTCCGCCTCCGCGAGCTGCCCCACCGTGAGCAGGACAGCCCCGTGCCCCTCCCCACGCGCCAGCCAGCGCTGCGCGGCCTGTGGCTCACCGAGCGCCACAGAGGCCTCCGCGGCCCAGGCACAGGCCGGCGCCACACCCTCCTCGCAGGCGGGTCCGACCAGACTCAGCGCCCGAGCTGGCTGCGGGTCGCCGAGCAGCCCTCGGAGGAGGAGGTTTCCGTGCTCCGCACAGGCTCGCTGAAGTCCGCCCTCGCAGGCCAGCTCGAAGAGGCGCCCAGCGACCGGGAGGTTCTCGGCTTCGGAGCTGACCACGCCCGGCCGCACCTGCGAGAGGTGCCAGCCGTTCACGAGACAGGCGACCGGATCGCCTCCCTTGCAGAGCTCCTTCAGCTGCGCCGCGGCTCGCGCGAGGTCAGGCCCCGCGCTGCTGTACCACCGCCGGCTGCGACAGGCGGTCTCGCTACCCACCTCGCACTCCGCAGCGTACTGCTCGCGGAGCGCCTCTCGCTCACCGTAGACCCCATCCCGCCACAGGTCGAGCGCGACGGTCTCGGCGAGCTGGGAGGGCCCGGCGAAGGCCGAGAGGACGAGCAGCACCGCTGTCATTCAACCTCCGCTGCTGGCGCCCCTTAGTCGACCTGGCCGCTTGCCGCCGATGTCGGACTCCACCACGCGCTCGCGCACGACGCGTCCGGCACAGTCGGCGCCTCTGTCGGCGAGCAGACTCGACTCCGCGCACGGCAGCACCGACCGTGTGAAGATGACCCATGCCGATCCTCAACCTCGCGCTGCTCCTCCTCCCTCACTCCGCCCACGCGGAGGGCCAGGACGATCTGGGCGTCGAGCAGCGACTGCGACCTGCGACCCTGCTCGAGGTCGACCTGCTCGACCCGCTCGAGTTCTTCATCTGGAGCGGGCACAGCGTGAGCCCCGCCGGAGACCTCGTCGACGTCGACATTCGCGTGACCGGACCGACGGGGCGGGAGCTCGGAGTCTTCCCACCCGGCTGGTTCATCTTTCCGGACGACGGCGTCGGCACCTACCGGGTCGACCCGATCGGCCTCGACCTCGACGGCGACGGCGGAGACGACGCCGTCGACGACTGGGGCATCCAGGTCGTCGGCGCGCCGCTCGGTGAGGGCCGCCTGTCCTCCGAGCGCTGGCTCCTGGCCACCGACACCTTCGAGGCCGACGACGCGGTCGACGCGAGCCTGTACATGCTCGTCGACGGCGGTCTTCCGGGAGCCAACGGCGTCGTGGAGCTCACCGCAGACGGCATGGCCGGGCGGGTCTATACCCTCATTGCGAACCCCATCGGTCAGCCTGGGGCCCACGCCCGCAGCGTGCCGGACGACGGCGTCGACTTCCCACCACAGCGCTTCCCCATCTACCTCAACCCCCCTGCCGTCGCGTCCTACGACCCTCGGGTCCCGACACTGACGAGCGTGGGCTTCGAGGGCGACTTCGGCCTGTGCAGTGCGGTCTCCCCGGGCGTCGTTGGTGGCCACGTGAGCTTCGTGTCCGACCGCAACGTCGTCTGGCACCTCTCCTGCGACCTCGACGGCAACGGCGTCTTCGACCTGACCAGCGATGCGGATCTGCACCGCCTCGACGAGGCGGGAGTCGGTCTCGGCGAGGCCCCCTGGGACGGCCTCGACAACACGGGCGCTCCCGTCGCGGCCGGACTCTACGAGTGTCGCCTGCGGCTCACGGTCGGTGAGTTCCACTGGATCGCCAACGACATCGAGACCGCGTTCCCCGGATTCCGGATGTTCAGGGTGGAGGCGGACGGCAGCCGGACAGGACTGCCGATGTACTGGAACGACAGCGAGGTGCAGACCGAGGCTGTCGTGATGCCCGACTTCGCGCTCGGCCTAGAGCGGTCGGGACCCGCAGGCGTGGACTCCGGCGACTACGCGTCGCCCACTCGCGCCAACGACAACGCACGTTCCTGGGGCGCATTCGCCAGCGAAAGCAAGGGCAATCTGGCCTTCCTCGACACCTATACCTGGCTCGAGTCGTCGGTCAGCGACCCGTTCGCAGTCGAGGTGATCGACCCCGCCCTCGACACGGACGGCGATGCCCTCCTCGACGCCGAAGAGACCTGCATCTACGGCACCCGCCGAGACAGCGCCGACAGCGACGGAGATGGCCTGTCGGATGCGCTGGAGGCCCTCGATCTTATCTCCGACCCCCTGGATGCCGACTCGGACGGCGACGGACTCGTGGACGGCCTCGAGGTCGACGACGGAGACCTCCCCCGCGACACGGACGGCGACGGACTCGCCGATGTCGTCGATCCCGACGATGACGGAGACGGCGTGCCCACCTCCCTCGAAGACCTCGACGGAGACGGGCTCTGGAGCGACGACCCCGACGGGGATGGGCTCGCCGCTCACCTCGACCCGGATGACGATGGCGACGGTGTCCCGACGTTCCTCGAGGACCTCGACGAAGACGGGGATCCCACGGGCGACGACACGGATGGCGATGGCACGGCAGACTGGCTCGACCCCGATGACGACGGAGACGGCCGACCGACCATCGCCGAGGATGCCATCGGAGACGGGCCGCTGAACGACGACACCGATCGCGATCTGGTGCCGGACTACCTCGACCCGGACGACGACGACGACGGCACCCCGAGCGCCATCGAGGGCTGGGTCGACTCGGACGGTGACGGGCTGCTGGACCCACTCGATCCCGACGATGACAACGACGGTGTCGACTCCATCCTCGAGCTCGGCGACGCCGACGGCGATGGCATCCCGGACCGACTCGACCGCGATGACGACGGCGACGGCATCCTCACGCTCGACGAGGTGCGGGCGGCCGGAGTCGACAGCGACATCGACGGTGACGGTGTTCCCGATTTTCTCGATGACGACGACGACGGCGACGGCGTCCCCAGCCGACTGGAGGACTACGACCGCTCCGGGAGCCTGCTCGACGACGACATCGACCGTGACGGCATCCCCGCGTACCGTGACGACGATGACGACGACGACGGCGTCCCCACCCGACTGGAGGACCGCGACGGCGACGGCTCTCCCCTCGACGACGACACCGACGGCGACGGCCTGCCCGACATGCTCGACAGCGACGACGACGGCGATGGCATCCCGTCCATCGTCGAGGACTGGGACGGTGATGGCAGCCCGCTCACCGACGACACCGACGGCGACGGCCGACCGGACTTCCTGGACGACGACGACGACGACGACCTCGTGCCCACCGCCGATGAAGACCGGGACGGCGACGGTGACTGGCTCGACGAGGACCTCGACCGCGACGGTCTGGTCGACCACCTCGACGACGACGACGACAACGACGGCATCCGTACCCCCGTCGAGGACCGTGACGGCGACGGTGACCCCACCAACGACGACACCGACGGCGATGGACTGGCCGACTTTCGCGACGACGACGACGACGGCGACGGCGTGCTCACGCTCGACGAGGACATCGACGGTGACGGCGACCCGGCGACCGACGACACCGACGGCGACGGCATCCCAAATCCCTTCGACGACGACGACGACGGCGACGGCGTGCTCACGCTCGACGAGGACCGCGACGGCGACGGTGACCCCACCAACGACGACAACGACCGAGACGGAACCTCCGACTGGCTCGACGACGACGACGATGGCGACGGTGTGCCCATCGAAGATCGCGACGGGGATGGCGACCCGACCAACGACGACACCGACCGAGACGGCACCCCAGACCACCTCGACCCAGACGACGATGACGACGGCCTCGAGGGTCCCGAGGAGGATGTCGACGGCGACGGCGACCCCACCAACGACGACACCGACGGCGACGGCTGGCCGAACTACGTCGATCCGGACGACGACGGTGACGGCGTGCCCACACTCAGCGAAGATCGCGACGGCGACGGCACCCCGCTGAACGACGACACCGACGGGGACCGCGTTCCGGACCACCTCGACGGCGACGACGATGGAGACGGCCTGCCCACGCGGCTGGAGGATCACCGTCCCGACGACGCACTCTCAGGTGACGGCGACCCGACGAACGACGACTCCGACGAGGACGGCCTGCCCGACTACCTCGACCCCGACGACGACGACGACGGCATCCCGACGCTCCTCGAGGACGAAGACGGAGACGGGGACGCCCGGAGCGACGACACGGACGGCGATGGACTGCCCAACCACCGCGACGCAGACGACGACGACGACGGCCTACCCACCCGCGACGAGGGGGACGCCGATCCCGACGGGGACGGCCTTCCGGCCTACCTCGACGCCGACTCTGACGACGATGGCCGTCCGGACGGCATCGAGGCCGGCCTGGACACCGACCGAGACGGCATCGAGGACCGCTTCGACGACGACGACGACGGCGACGGCGTGCCCAGCGCGAGCGAGCCAGGCGACACCGACGGCGACGGCGTGCCTGATGCGCTCGACACGGACGACGACGGCGACGGTATCGCCACCATCATCGAGCAAGGGGTCGACACCGACGACGACGGCACACCCGACCACCGCGACACCGACTCAGACGGCGACGGCCTCCTCGACGCGGACGAAGGCACCGCCGACCCCGACGGCGACGGCGTCGGCTGCTGGCGAGACCTCGATTCCGATGGCGACGGCGCCGGCGATGCCGTGGAGGGCCTCGGCGACACGGACGGAGACGGACTGCCCGACGCACTCGACACCGACGACGACGACGACGGCCTGCCGACGCTAGACGAGGCCGACGAAGACACGGACGGCGATGGGCGACCGAATCGCGTCGACGACGACGACGACGACGACGGACTGTCGACACGCCGCGAGGTCACGGACTCTCAGGTCCATGGCGCGGACATCGACGAGGATGGTCTGCCAAACTGGCTGGACACCGACTCGGACGGCGACGGCGCGCCGGATCGGAGAGAGGGCCGAGCCGACAACGACCGCGACGGAATCCCCGACTACCTGGACCCCAACGCGAAGTTCAGCGCCCACTACCGAGGGAGCGGACTCTGCGCGGTCAGTGGAGGGTCAACCACGACCTGGGCGGGCCTCCTGCTGCTGCTCGCCGGACTCCGGCGCCGCCGGTAGAGCGAGCGGGTCGCGCCGCGGGACGCCAACTCCCCCCGCCGGGAATCGGTCGGCGCACCTGCATCAATGGGCACATGCTCACATCCGGCGCGGCTTCGGGTATCCTGCGTCGCGGAAGGAGGGCGCCGAATGCGCTGGCTCGGCCTGACAGCCACGATCTTCCTGCTCGCCTGCGGCACAGACAGCAGCAAGGGCCCAGCAGTCGCCGACGAGATCTGCGACAACCTCGAAGACGACGACGGGGATGGCTTCGCGGACTGCGCAGACGACGACTGCGCAGGCACTCCGGCCTGTCCCGAGATCTGCGGCGACGCCAGTGACAACGACGGTGACGGCGCAGTCGACTGCGACGACACCGACTGCGACGGCTTCTGTCCCGAGGTCTGCGACGACGGCCGCGACAACGACGGAGACGGCAGCACCGACTGCGACGACATCGACTGCAACGGCTTCTGCCCCGAGATCTGCGACGACGGCCGTGACAACGACGGCGACGGCCGGCTCGACTGCGCCGACGAAGACTGCTGGGGCGAGGGCTGCGCCGAGGCCTGCGGCGACGACGCCGACAACGACGGAGACGGCCTGCTCGACTGCGACGATCCCGACTGCGACGGCGTCTGTGACGAGGCATGCGACGACGGCCGAGACAACGACGGAGACGGTCGGGTCGACTGCGAAGACGCCGACTGCGACGGCAGCAGCACCTGCCCCGAGACCTGCGGCGACCTCCGCGACAACGACGGAGACGGCCGAGTCGACTGCGAGGACTTCGACTGCAACGACGCCTGTGATGCTGACCGGGACGGCTACGACGCCGCCGCACTGGGCGGTGAAGACTGCGATGACACCAACGCAGCCATCAACCCCGGAGAGGACGAGGTCTGCGACGGCATCGACAACAACTGCAACACCCTGATCGACCAGGACGACCCCCTGCTCGATCTGCTGTCCCTGCTTCCGTGGCACGAGGACGCGGACGACGATGGCTTTGGGCACCCGGACGTGATCGTCGAGTACGCCTGCTCGCTACCCGGTCCAGGGCTGTCCTCCGATCCGCGCGACTGCGACGACCTCGACGACGCCATCTTCCCCGGTGCTCCCGAGGTCTGCGACGGCATCGACAACGACTGCGACGCGCTGACCGACGACGAGGATGACTCCCTCGACGTGACGACGACCCGGCCCTGGTACGCCGACGCCGACGCCGACGGCTTCGGAGACGATGCCATCGCCGTGGAGGCCTGCGCGCCCCCGGAGGGCTTCGTCGCCGACGGCTCCGACTGCGACGACACCGACCCCTCTTTCTCGCTCCCCGAGCTGTGGGTCGCCGACACCGACGGCGACGGCTTCGGCGCGGGAGCGCCCGAGGGCCCGTCCTGCGAGCCCCCTGCAGACGGCTGGGTACGGGAGGTCTTGGGCGAGGACTGCGGCACCGAGGACCCCGCCATCTACCCCGGCGCCCCCGAGCTCTGCGGCGACCGCATCGACTCGGACTGCGACGGCGAAGACGCCCTCACCTGGTTCCGGGACAGCGACGGCGACGGCTTCGGGGATCCCCGCGACGCCATCGTGGACTGCGATGCAGCACCCGACGGCTACGTCTCCGACAGCCTCGACTGCGACGACAGCAGCGCGCTGATCTACCCCGACGCCGAGGAGCTCTGCGATCGGCGAGACGGGAACTGTGACGGTGCGCTCCCGCCCGACGAGCGCGACCTCGACGGTGACGGCGTCACCCCCTGCGAGGGTGACCCCGACGACGCCGACCCCGAGGTCTTCAGGCCACCCTGCGAGACCCTCGACGACTTCGAGGACGGCGTCTGGCCCAACGACCGCTGGACCCTCCGGGAGCCTGGCGGGGCGCTCTCCATGGACTGCTTCGAGGGCGAGTGGTGCCTCGAAGACCCCGGCTGGAACTACCAGACGCGCCCCGAGTTCGGTGAGCCGGGCAACACGATCTCGGCGCGCGTGCGCCCGAACACGCTCGAGGGTCGCGCCTACATCGGCTTCGACGCCGACATCTTCGGCACGAAGAGCTTCGTGCTCGCCGCGAACTCAGGTGAGGTGCAGTTCCAGGACAACCCCGGCTACGGCTCTGTGGTGCTCGAGACCGCGCCCGTCGAGCTGGAGCCCGGCACCTGGTACCTGGTCGAGGTGCAATACATCGGCGGCGACAGCATGGAGGGTCGCGTGTTCGAAGAGGACGGCGTCACCCTCGTGGCCCTGCTCCGTCACACCTACGACGAGCTCACCGGCGGCGGCGCCGCCGTGCGAGCCTTCGGCGGCAACACGCTCGACGCGATGGGCGTCTGCTACTGACGGCTCCGGTCAGTTGACCTCGACGATGCCTGCATCGGCGAAGGTGACGTGCTCCCACTGACCGATCGGAGCCGACTCGGGCGTCACGGGAATCGCCTCGGCGAACAGCGCAGCCCCGTCGTAGCGAAGCCGGTACAGCCCGGTTCCTACCACCGACTCCTGGGTGAGCAGGATGTCGCCGACCATGGAGGCAAAGTCGAGCGAGTCGGCGCCGAGGAGGTTTGAGGTCCCGTAGTTGATGCCGAAGAAGTTCTCGCCGTTGATCATCTCGATGTCTTCGACGTTGACACCCAGGGCCCAGGTCTCCCAGGTACCGTCCGGGAGGAAGCCGTAGAGCAGTCCCTCGGCCTCAGCCCCCGCGATGATTCGTCCTGCGAGTGGACCGTAGCGAGCCGGCGCGTCGGGGACCGTGATCAGGCCCTCGAGGTGGGTGCTCCCGACATCCGCCACGAGCGTTGTGCCCCCTGCGGCATCGACTCGCCAGACCTCACCCGCGTTGGTGCACACGATCAAGTCGCCGCCCCAGTCACCCGTGCGGTCGACGTACAGCGACCCGCGAATCAGCCCGTTGCCGTCACCGGGCAGCGACACCCAGGGGTTGATCACGGTCGCGCCGTCGTCCGTCACTCGGACAATCTCCCCGTCGACCCCACTGCCGACGAACAGGTCGCCGGGCAGGAAGCCCCCCGCGTTTCCACTGCGCGCGGTGGCGATCTTCACCTCGTCGCTCAGACCGCTCATGTCGGAGAACTGGATGTGGACGCCGTCGGAGTCGACCTGCTCGAGAACGTAGGGTGACCCGGATGGATAGTTGACCGTCATCACGACCTGCCCCGAGGGCTCGTGGTAGTCGATGCCGATCGGTGCGTTGAACGGCGTGCTGATGGCGATCAGGGTGATGGCCGGCGTCGGGTTGTCGTTGCGTGGGTCGCGCCAGTCGCCGATGCCATCATCGTCGAGATCGCCGACCCCCTCGTGGATGTCGAGTAGGGAGTCGTCGTCGCTGTCGCGGTCCCGAAAATCCCAGGCTCCGTCGCCGTCTGTGTCGGGCGGGAGACCGTAGACGGGCGGCTGCGCCTCAAAGGCGTCCGGGATGCCGTCGGCATCGCTGTCGATGTCGCGGTAGTCCGGGATGAGATCCCCATCGGTGTCAGGCAGACCGGGCTCCGACTCGTAGCGATCGATGATGCTGTCGCCGTCACAGTCGCGGTCGCGCCAGCAGCCCACCCCGTCAAAGTCGAGGTCTTCGTCTCCCTCCTCTGCGTCGGGGATGCCGTCAGCGTCGGAGTCGAGGTCCTGCCAGTCGGGGATGCCATCCCCGTCGGTGTCGGGGTCACCTCCCTCGCGCTCGATCGTGTCGTAGATGCCGTCACCATCAAAGTCTGCGAGCGGGTCGGTGCGGTCGGTCGTGGTCGTGCTGGAGGGCGCAGTGTCACCGGTCGGCCCCTGCGTCGTCGGGGTCGTGGTGGCTGGAGTGCTCGTCACTAGTGGACCCGAGCCATCGCTCCTCGCCCCGGTGTCGAGCGGCTTCACGCTCTCGAGGGTGGTCTGGCACCCGACGAGGACGAGCACGAGGAACAGGGTACGCGACATTCTCCCCTCCGGCCGCTCCATATCACGACTCTCGGGGTGCGGCGGCGCGACGCAGACGATCCACGACGGCGTGGCCCAGGCCCGCAGACCAGCTTGGAATCTCCACGAGAATGGCGTCGGCGCCGGCGCCGTCGAGCTCACGCATCGCCGCGAACAAGCCGCGGGCCACCTCGACCGGATCGCCCGACTCGGAGAGCCCCAGAGCCCGCACGACCTCGAGACCCTCGACCTCGACAGCGGTAGCGGCCGCCTCGAGCGGGCCCGCGACCTGCAGCAGCGCGACACGAGCGGGCAGGCCACGCGGGAGTGCGCTCCACTGCACGGGAAGGACGCGCGTTCCGGGGGCGTAGTGACTGGGAGTCTGGCCTGGCGCGACCACCTTGCCCTCCTGGGGGCGCCCTAGGGGCCCGAGGGCCGCTGCCACCGCCTCGGGCGGGTAGCCTCCTGGGCGATGGAGCACGGGTCGGCCCTCGTCGTCGAATCCGATGATGGTCGACTCGACCCCGACCCGACAGGGCCCCCCATCGACCACCAGCTCGACTCGCCCGTCGAGCTCAGCCTCGACGTGGCTCGCGCGGGTCGGGCTGATGCGACCGAAGCGATTCGCGCTGGGGGCCACGAGCGGCCCTGCACGGCGGATCAGCTCTCGGGCCACGGGATGCTCGGGACACCGCACCGCGACGGTCGGCAGGCCCGCGGTGACCAGGTCGTCGACCGCAGGATGACGAGGCAGCACGACCGTGAGCGGCCCCGGCCACGCTCTGGCGAGCAGCGCCCGTAGAGCCGGACTCACCTCGGGCACCCCGACCACCTGGGCCCGCACCAGGTCGTCGGGCTCCGCGATGTGAACGATCAGCGGGTCGAAGGCTGGGCGTTCCTTCGCCTCGAACACCCGAGCGACCGCGGCCGGGTCGTCGAAGCGCGCTGCGAGGCCGTAGACCGTCTCGGTGGGCATGCCCACGAGCTGGCCCGCACGCAGGTGCTCCGCGGCGCGTGCGAGACCCGCCTCGTCTGGCTCGAGGCGGATCAGGAGGGATCCCAGTCGGGCGAGAACGGAGGCGCGCAGGTGCGCAGACCGCGAGCGAGAGCGTCGATCCGTGCGCGCTCCTCGCCCGTGAGTGCGAAGTCGACGTCCAAGTTCTGCCGGATTCGGCCCGGGTTGGTGGACTTGGGGATCGCCGCGACACCGGGCTGTCCGATCAGCCACGCCAGCGCGACCTGGGCCGCCGAGCGGCCGTGGGCTCGACCGATCTCGTCGAGCACGGGCTCTCGCAGCAGGTGACCGTGCGCGAGGGGGCTGTAGGCGACCAGGGCCATCCCCAGGCCATCGCAGGCGGCCTTCACCGCGCGCTGGGCCAGGTAGGGGTGGTACTCCACCTGGTTGCAGACGAGCTTGGCGTGGATGGCCGCCTCGCGCACCTGCGCGGCGGTGAAGTTCGACACGCCGAGATGGCTCACGTCGCCACGCTCCACGAAGCGCTGCATCGCACCGAGAGTGTCCGCCACCGGGATGGAGCGACTCGGCCAGTGGATCAGCAACAGGTCGATGTGCGTCCCGAGCCTCTGCAGGCTGCCCTCGACCGACGCCGCCACCTGATCGGGCCGCAGCAGGTCGCGACGCACCTTCGTGGTGAGGAAGACCTCGTCGCGAGCCACCGCGCTGTCGGCCAGCGCCGCTCCGACCCAGGCCTCGTTGCCGTAGAGCTGTGCGGTGTCGATGTGGCGATAGCCGCACTCGAGGGCTGCAGCGACCGCTCCCCTGCAGGCCTCACCAGGCGACAACCAGGTCCCCAGGCCGACTGCAGGGATCTCCGCGCCATTCGCCTGCACGACGTGCATGCACCCTCCCCCTGCCCGGTTAACCCCGCGCCATGATCCGTGTTGTGGCGGGAATCGTCGTCGAAGACGGCCGGATGATGGTGGCGCTGCGTGGGCCGACGATGGCCCATGCGGGGCAGTGGGAGCTGCCGGGCGGAAAGGTGGAGCCCGGAGAGGCCGATGCCACTGCCCTCGCGCGCGAGCTTGCAGAAGAGCTCGGGATCCAGGTCGAGGTCGGCGAGCGTGTCGGGACCTCCGAGGTGCCGATCGGTCCGCGCACGATCCAGATGCACGCCTACCGATGCCGGATCGTCGCAGGTCGCCCCACCGCTGCAGAGCACGCCCGGATCGCCTGGGCCGACGCTGCCGAGCTAGAGCAGCTTGCCTGGGCTCCTGCCGATGTCCCGCTCATCCCCTTGCTCGTCCGGGAGGTCACGTGCTGACCGTGCTGCGCATCCACGCCCTCGCCGTCGTTCACAGCGTCGAGGTGGAGCTCGGGCCCGGACTCACCGTGGTGACCGGCGAGACCGGAGCGGGCAAGAGCATCCTCGTCCAGGCGCTGCAGCTGGTCTTGGGCGCTCGCGCCAGAGCCGAGGTCGTGCGGACGGGCTCCGACCGCGCATCCATCGAGGCCCTCTTCGATGTCGGCCCCACCCTCGCAGCCCGCATGGCCGCCCTCGACCTCGAGCCCGACGAGCAGCTGGTCGTGCGGCGAACCGTCCACCGCTCCGGTCGGAGCCGCGCCACCGCGAACGGCCGCCTCGTGACGCTCGCCCAGCTGCGCCAGCTCACCCGCGGCCTCGTCGACATCAGCTCGCAGCACGAGCATCACAGCCTGGTCGATCCAGCCGCCCACCTCTCCTACCTCGACGCCTACGCCGCCCACGATGCGCAGGTCGCCGCCGTGCGGACCGTCTACGAGACCGCGGCCGAGGCCGCGCGCGCCCTCGAGGCTCTCGAGACCAAGGTGCGAGAGCGCTCGGATCGCGAAGATCTCCTCCGCTTTCAGCTGGCCGAGCTCGATCGTCTCGCGCCCGATCCGGAGGCCGATGCCACCCTCGACGACGAGGCCTCCCGCCTCCGACACGCCGAGGCACTCGCTGGCCGCACCTCCGAGGCCGCCTACGAGCTGTACGACCGTGACGATTCACTCTGTGTGCGGCTTGGTCGCATCGCAGCGACCGTCGGCGAGGCCGCCGCGCGGGATGCCTCTCTGCAGAGCCTCGTCCGCCAGCTCGACGCCGCCCGCGAGGAGCTCGAGGACGCCGCCACCGAGCTCGGCCGCTACAGCCGCAGCGTGGTCCACGACCCGGCCCGCCTGGCAGAGGTCGAGGACCGCCTGCACTCCATCCGGCGCCTCACGCGAAAGTACGCCTGCTCCCTCGACGACCTGGCCGAGCGACGCCAAGCGCTCCAGAGTGAGCTGACGCTCTTCGACGACGTAGAGCACGCGATCGAGGAGGCCGAGCGAGCCCTCGACGACGCCCGGTCACAGGCGTGGACCGAGGCCGAGGCCCTGTCCCGCTCCCGGAGGCAAGCCGCCCTCGCGCTGGGAACGGCGATCACGGGCGAGCTCGGTGATCTCGGCATGGGGGATGCCGAGGTCCGAGTCGACGTTCAGCCCCTCGATGGGGGTCATGATGCACTCGCCCGTGGCCCACGCCGCCTCACGCCGACCGGCATCGATCACGTCGAGCTCCTGATCGCTCCGAACCCCGGCGAATCTCCGAAGCCCCTGCGCCGAGTGGCCTCGGGAGGAGAGCTGTCCCGCTCGCTGCTGGCGATCAAGAGAGCGGTCTCCGGCCTGGGCACGGTCGGACTGTACGTCTTCGACGAGGTGGACACCGGTGTCGGCGGCGCCATCGCCGAGGCGATCGGCCGCAAGATCGCGTCGGTCTCCGAGCGACACCAGGTGCTCTGCATCACCCACCAGCCGCAGATCGCGGCGTGGGGAGACCGCCACCTGTTCGTCGCCAAGGCCGTCGCCGAGGGCCGCACCTTCAGTCACGTCTCGGCGCTGGATGACGAGGCTCGGGTCGAAGAGCTGGCTCGGATGCTGGGTGGCGCGACGATCACCGAGACCACGCGCAGCGCGGCGCGCGAGCTGCTGGCCCTCGCCTCCCGCTGAGCGCTCAGCCCTCCCGACTCGCGTACTGTCGCAGCCAGGTCACGATGTCCGACGACTCGAACAGGGCCACGCCGTCGATGAACAGGCATGGCACCTGCGTGCGCCCGGTCTTCTCTCGGAGCTCTGCGCGGGCGCCCTGCTCACGGAGCACGTCGCGGTAGGTGACCTCGACCTCGGGAGAGCGCTCCAGCACGCGGAGCACCAGGCGGCAGTAGCCACAGGAGTCGTACTTGTACAGGACCAGCGTGCGCTCCACGTCCGGGGACGGCACCGCACGAAGCGCTCTCGTGCGCTCACCCGGAAACAGACGGTCCAACCAACCCAAACCAGACTCCTTCCTGCACCGCGGTGCCTCGAGGCCCTACCAGCCGCGCTGCTCACTGCAGGCCACGCAGAGCGGCGACTCGGGCCGCGCCCGTAGCCGGGCGTACCCGATGGGCTCACCACAGGCGAGACACTCGCCGTACTCGTCGTCCGACGCACGCTCGAGCGCGTTGACGACCTGCTTCAGCCGCAGCGTGCTCCGACGCCGCTGCTCGGCGACCATCTGCTGTGCCTGCAGCGCATCGACCCTCGAGATCCGCCCGACCGCCGCTTGGTCGAGGTGCACCGTCCCCGCCGCCTCGGCGGTCGCCTGCAGCGTCGCCCGCAGCTCGTCGCGGAGCACCCCGAGCTGCTCCACCAGCTCGGCCCGCTCAGCGTCGGTCAGCTCTCTCACGGGCGCTCCAGATCGCGCACGCTCCCCCGGGTGTTGACCCGCCGGATGACGTCCGCGAGGAGAGGCTCGATGGGCACCGAGCTGTACCAGTCTGGACTGCCGGGGTGATGGATCGCGGACGTGCCCACGAGTCGCAAGCCCACCCCGCGGGCGTCAGCATCGGCCTTCAGGGCGTGCAGCCGCTCCCAGGCCGGGCCGCTGAGGAGCATGTGTGGGGCCGCGATCACCATGTCGGTGGCCCCCTCCGCCCACAGGGAGCGGACCGCCGAGCAGACGCTGCCGGCCGTGTCGACGATGTCGTCGATGATCAGCACGCTCTTCCCCCGAGGGTCGCCGATCACGGTCGAGTTGATCACCGTGCTCGTCTGCGAGTAGTCGCGCTCCTTGGACAGCGCGACAAGACCGCTGTGAAGCCGCTGGGCGAAGCGCCTCGCCATCTCGAGCCCGCCAACGTCGGTGCTGGCGACCACGTCGGGCACCAGTCCCGCCTCCTCGAAGTAGCGGGTGAGCAGCCCCGTGTTCCAGACCGGCTCGTAGACCGTCTCGGAGGGACGGAAGCAGCCGATCATCGCCTCGTTGTGGGGCTCGACGGTGATCACCATCGACGCGCCCGCGGTGGAGAGCATGCGGGCGAAGAGCCCTGTCGAGACCCCCTCCCGCACGTGGCCCTTCCGCTTGTCCTGCCGGGAGCCCGGGAAGTACGGCATCAGGACCGTGACCCTGTCGGCATCGGCACACCGCGCCGCATCGACGGCATGAAGGGCGGCGACGAAGCGATCGTAGACCGTTCGTGAAGACCCGGGCACGATCGCACGCTGAATGACGTAGACATCGGCGCCACGAATGTTCTCGTCGATGACGTGCTTGGCCTCGCCACACGCGAACCAGACCTCTCGGGACGCCGTGCGGGTCGTGCCGAGGTGACTGGCGATGGTGTCTGCGAGATCCACCGCGTCGGAGCATGCCAGGATACGAAGAGGTGCGCGCTGCATGCGCCACTGTAGCCGTAGCGGAGCCTCCCTGCTGACGTTCGCGTCACTGCTGTGTTCCACGGCCCCGGCCAGCGGCCTCGAGCCGCGGTCGGGGAGCGAGGGACTACGTGGGTTCACCCCACGCCCGATCGCCATCCTCGTCGAGCCTCTGGAGTCATGAGCACCGTGAGCCACACGAACCGTCGCTATGAGCTGCTCGAGGTCCTCGGACAGGGCGGATTCGGTGAGGTGCTCCGTGCTCGACTGCTCGGTCCGGGAGGATTCTCGAAGCAGGTCGCCCTCAAGATCCTCCGAACCGAGCCGGAGGGGTCGACCGAGCTGGTGGCCCGACTGCGCGACGAGGCGCGCATGCTTGGGCTCTTGCGCCACCGCGCCGTGGTCCGGGTCGATGGTCTCGTGCGGCTCGAGGGCAGCTGGGCCGTCGTGATGGAGTACGTCGACGGCGCCTCCGGTGCAGAGCTGCGCGACGCGGCGCATGTGCCCGTCGCTGTTGCTCTCGCCTTGATCGAGGAGGTCGCCTCTGCACTCTCCGAGGCCTGGAACCTCAAGGTCGGGGGTCGACAGCTGCGCCTACTCCATCGTGACATCAAGCCCGCAAACATCCGCCTCACCGCCGACGGAACCGTCAAGCTCCTCGACTTCGGCATCGCTCGCGCCGACTTCAGAAATCGCGAGGCCAGCACCCATGCCACGCTCTACGGCAGCGTTCCCTTCATGGCACCGGAGCGCCTCGCGCTGCGCGCGACCGACCGCTCCGACGTGTTCTCCCTCGGCATCACCCTCGTCGAGCTCCTGGCAGGGCCACAGCACACGCAGCCCAGCTCCCACCCCGAGCACCACGCCGAGCGCGTCGAGACGCTCCTCGGAGCACTCCAGCGTCACGTCGCCGACGATGGGCTGCTCGACTTGGTGCGACGCTGCCTCGCGCTCGAGCCGAGCGAGCGACCGGATGCTGCGACGCTCGCACGCGAGGCCCGAGAGCTGCGGCGCGGCCTCGAGGATGTCTACCTTCCTGACTGGTCGCGTGAGACGGTCCCAGCGCTGATCACCCGACGCCCGCGCCAGGACGACCCTCGGCTCGGTCAGGTGTGGATCGAAGAGGGCCTCGGCCCTGCAAAAGGCAAGGCCGGAGTCGGCAACACCTTCGTGCTGACCGACTCTCTCGAGCTACCGGCGCCAGCGCTCGATGGAGTGGCGGTCTCTGGAGATGCAGAGTCAGCGGCAGCGCAGCCCATGCTTGCCATGCTCGGAGTCGGTGGCATCTTTGCGCTCGGGCTCGGGTGCGGCACCCTGACCGCTGCCATCTTGGTCGGCCTGCTCGCCAGCGCCTGGCTCACGCTGTAGATCCCCGAATACCACACAGCGAGCAGACTTCAGTCTGCCCGCAAACGGTCCGTTCGCAGCACGTGACACGCTTCCCCATGCTGATGCGTCTACGTCATCAGCAAGCACCAATACGCATCGGCTCCTGAGGAGGACCCCTTGGCCACACAGACGATCACCGCCGAGAACATCGAAGCCACCGTCTCGGGCGACGGCATCGTGATCCTCGACTTCTGGGCAGACTGGTGTGGACCGTGCAAGCGATTCGCTCCCACCTTTGAGGATGCCTCGGATCGCCACCCCGACATCACCTTCGGCAAGATCGACACGCAAGCGGAGCAGGCCCTCGCTGGCCAGCTCCAGATTCGTTCGATCCCGACCCTGATGGTTTTCCGGGACGGCATCCGGGTGTTCAGCCAGGCCGGCGCCCTGCCCGCGCCGGTCTTCGAGGATCTGATTCAGCAGGTGAAGAACCTCGACATGGACGACGTGCGCAAGCAGATCGCCGAGGCCTCAGACTGACGCGGAGGCCCTCGCGCCCGGGCGCCTCAGGCGCTCGGGGCGCAACGCTGAGTGGCTGACGACTGCCGCCCTCTCGAGCGCGCGTTAGGCGCCGCGCCCACTCGATGAGGAGGACCGCATGATCACCGTCTCGGACGTCTCGAAGGGCTTCGGCGGGCGCACGCTGTTCAAGGACGTGAACGTCACGTTCCCCGCGGGTCGGAACTACGGCCTCAGCGGCCCCAACGGCGCAGGCAAGTCCACGTTCATGCGCATCCTGATCGGAGACGAGCCCTCCGACAAGGGGCACGTGAAGCTGCCTGAGCGCACCGGCTGGCTCCGTCAGGAGCAGGGTGCCTTCGACGCCCACACCGTCCTCGACACGGTGATCATGGGCAACAAGCGCCTGTGGGATGCCCGGCTCGAGCAGGAGACCCTCTACGCGAAGGAGGACTTCGACGACGACGACGGCATGCGCGTCGCCGACCTCGAGGGGATCGTCGCCGAGGAGAACGGCTACACCGCGGAGTCCGACGCGGCCGTTCTGCTCGATGGTCTAGGCGTCACCGAGGAGTTCCACGACCGTCAGATGTCGGTCCTCCAGGGCGGCATGAAGGTCCGTGTCCTGCTGGCCCAGGCGCTGTTCGGCGAGCCCGACGCCCTGCTCCTCGACGAGCCCACGAACGCGCTCGACATGGAGTCCATCATCTGGCTCGAGGACTTCCTGATGCGCTACGACGGCGTGCTCGTCGTCATCAGCCACGATCGCCAGTTCCTCAACAACGTGTGCGACCACATCGCGGACATCGACTTCGAGACCATCATCACGTACGTCGGCAACTACGACGACATGGTGCGCACCAAGGCCAACGTCCGCGGCCGCATGGAGAAAGACAAGGCGCAGCGCGAGAAGAAGATCGCGCAGCTCCAGGACTTCATCCAGCGCTTCGGCGCCGGTACCCGAGCCAGCCAGACCCGAAGCCGGCAGCGGCAGATCACAAAGCTGCGCCCCGACGAGGTCAAGCGCTCGAACATCGCGAGGCCCTACATCCGCTTCGACGTGGGCGAGAGCAACTCGGGCCGCGATCCGCTCGAGATCCGTGACCTCTCCTTCGCCTACGGCGACAACGTGATCTTCAGCGGCTTCAACACCATGGTGCAGCGCGGCGACAAGATCGCCGTCGTCGGGCGCAACGGCATCGGCAAGACGACGCTGATGAAGGCGCTGATCGACAAGGCCAACGAGCAGGCCGGGTCGGTGCGCTGGGGTCACAACACCCGCGTCGGGTACATGGGCCACGACCACCGAGAGGAGATCGACAAGGGCACCGAGGTCTTCAAGTGGCTGTTCGCCCAGCGCCACGACGCCGACGAGAACAACGTGCGCGCCACCCTCGGCCGCATGCTCTTCTCAGGCGAGGACGGCCTGAAGCCGACCACCACCCTCTCCGGTGGCGAGGCGGCCCGCATGGTGATCTGCAAGCTCATCCTGCTGCAGTACAACCTGCTGATCCTCGACGAGCCGACCGACCACCTCGACCTCGAGGCCGTCTCCGCTCTCCGAGAGGCCATCGAGGCCTTCGACGGCACCGTGATCTACGTGACGCACGATCGCGACCTCGCGAGCGCCGCGAACCGCGTGTGGACCTACCCCGAGCCCGGTGTCCTCATCGACTTCGACGGCAACCTCGAGGCCTACCTCGACTGGTACGACAAGCACTACAAGTCGAACTAGCGCCGCCCCATGAGGCCTGCCGAGCAGCGCTAGGTCAGCAGCCCCGCGCGGCGGAGCGCCTCGAGGGCTCCCTCCCTCTGCTCGAAGACCGCGATGAAGCGGTTCTTGTGGCAGAACACGGAGCCGGGGACGCCGGTGCGCTCCGACAGCGCCGCGTCCGTGAGCCCTGCCCAGGCCTCGGGCAGGGAGCGCTTCTGGGCAAACGAGCCGAGCTCGGGCGGGATGCAGACCACCCGCCACGAGCCATCCGTGCCCGGAAACAGCACGAACTCGGTGCAGTGTTCGGCCCCACCACGCTCGAAGTAAGGCTCCTTCCACTTCAGGTAGCGCTCGAGCACGAGGAGGTTGCTCCCCGCCTGCTCCGCCGCCGTCATGGCCGCCGCTACACCCGCCCGGGCCTCGGCCTTGCGCCGGTGGCCCGCGGCCATGCCGTGAATCCATGCCACCGCGAACCCGACAGCACGCTCGAAGGCCGCGTCGAAGCCGTCCTCCGCCTCCGCCGGCTGCACGAGGGCCTCGACGATGCGCGGGAAGCAGGGCACCGCGGAATCGGGGGCTCGTCGGCCGTTGTCGACGTCGTCGAGGTAGTCGACCGCCCCGACCCGCAGCTCCTCAGCCAGCGCGACCGGAATCGCGCCCGACTCGCGAAGCCAGGCAAGCACCATGCCCGCCGACGACAGCGGCCCCGTGTACGCCGCCTGGTGGTGGTCGAAGCGTCCCGTGGGAGGATCGTAGAGCCCACCCACGTCGACCACGAGGTCTGCCTCGGCAATTCGGGCGAGGTCGCGCGTGCGCACCACCTCGGCTGAGGGGTCGTGGAAGGCGCGGATCAGGCCGACGGCCATCACGTCGTCCGCGTGGAACGGTCCCGAGTGGGTGGCGATGAGCGCGGGCACGGCGCAGACTCCTGCAGAAGGGGGTAGGTCCGTAAACCGCCGACGCCCCGGAGGCACGCGTGTCCCGCTTCGTCCCTCATCGTCCGCGCCGCTTCGCCGTCGAGGAGTCCCTGTCGCGCGCCGAGCAGCTCTACGAGGAGCTGGACGCTCGCCGCAGCGTCCGCCACTTCTCGTCGGAGCCGGTGCCCCGGGCGCTGATCGAGGCTGCCATCCGGACCGCGAGCACTGCGCCGTCGGGGGCCCACAAGCAGCCGTGGACCTTCGTGGCCATCTCGGATCCGGCGCTCAAGGCGCAGATTCGCGAGGCCGCCGAGGAGGAGGAGCGGCGCTTCTATGGCGGTCGGGCTCCGGAGAGCTGGCTGAAGGATCTCGCCCCGCTGGGCACGGACTGGCGCAAGCCCTTCCTGCAGACCGCACCCTGGATCGTCGTCGTGTTCGCCCAGGCCTGGGGCCTCGACGACGATGGCCAGAAGGCGAAGCACTACTACGTGCCCGAGAGCGTCGGCATCGCCTGCGGCATGTTCATCACCGCGCTGCACCACGCAGGCCTCGCGACCCTCACCCACACGCCGTCTCCGATGAAGTTCCTGTCCCAGATCCTGGAGAGGCCGGACAACGAGCGCCCCTACATCCTGTTTCCCGTGGGCTTCCCAGCCGAGACCTGCGAGGTGCCCGACCTGACGCGCAAGACCCTCGACGAGGTCGCGGTCTTTCGCTGAGCGCCTGCCCCACTCCCGCCCACCCCCTGCACCATTCGCGATCACCCGACGGCCCACCCAACAGGCCAACGCCGACAATCCTCCTGTCACGGTCCCTGCTTCGTCGAGGGCAGGAGGTGAACATGCAGGTCGTGTTCTGGGGAGTGAGAGGAAGCGTGGCCGTCGGCGGACCCGAGGTCGCGAGGGTCGGTGGCAACACCAGCTGCGTAGAGCTGCTGCACGAGGGGCATCGGCTCGTGCTCGATGGCGGCACCGGACTGGCGGCGCTGGGTCGCTCGCTCGGCGGGCCGGCACAGGCGACGGTGCTCTTCACGCACGTCCACTGGGACCACATCCAGGGCGTGCCGTTCTTCACGCCACTCTACATCCCCACCAGCCGGGTCCACCTGATGGGCGCACGGCTGAATGGGCAGGGACTCCGCGAGGCCCTCGACGCCCAGATGCGTCCGCCCACCTTCCCGGTAGGCCTCGACGCCTTCCAGGCACAGCTGACCTTCGGCGACGTGGAGCCCTCGACCACCTTCGACGTGGGCCCCTTCAAGGTCGAGGCCCTCGCCATGGACCACCCGGACGGCGTGCTCGTCTACCGAATCGAGGCGGGCGGGCGGACCGTGGTGTTCGCGACGGACGTGGAGCACGGCCGACAGCTCGACCTTCCACCCCTGCGCGCGCGGACATGGCGACATCGACCGGCTCGTCGACCACTTCCTCTACGAGTTCGTCCAGCACCACGGGCGCACCGGCCTGACCCTGTCACGCGAGGCGCGCTCGCTGCTCCCTGCCCATGCGTGGCCCGGCAACGTCCGAGAGCTCGAGCACTGCATCGAATCGGCCGTCGTCCTGGCGCCCGGCCCGGAGATCCGTCCCTCCGACCTTCCCCTGGTCGCGCCGCGGATCGATCCGGTCACCTTCACGAGCCCGCTGGTGCCGCTCCGCGACCTCGAGGACGCCTACCTGCGATGGGCACTCGAGCGCTGCGGCGGCAACCGCAGCGAGGCGGCACGGATCCTCGGGATCGGCAGAAACACACTGTCGCGACACCTCAAGGCCTGACGCCACCTCGCAGCTGACCAACCTCTGACGTCTCGGCGGCTCCAACAGCGCTATCGTGCGGGTCATCGCCAGCTGGAGGGCCCCATTCGCTCTGTCATTCCCGCGCTCCTCATTCTGGGCGCCTGCGACGCCGCAACCGGCAGTCGCGACGCCGAGGTCCAGGCCTTCGTCGAGAAGGCGTTCGCCGATGCTCGCCCCGCCGGCTCCGTCGGGACCGAGGTCCAGGGCAAGGGCGTCTGGTACCGCTCGCCCGTCTTCGACGGCCTCTGCCTGCAGGACAAGTCTCTCGGTATTCGCGACCAGGGACGGGGCGCTGCCCCGGCAGGCAAGGGCGCCGAGGGCATCCGGATCTCGCCCCGCTACGGTAAGCAGAACGACTGGACCACCAGCACCGAGAAGGGCTACTGCATCTACCTCGGCGAAAATCTCACGATGAACGTCAAGAACGTCACCAAGGTCGGTGAGGAGTGGGTGGTCGATGTCGGCTACGAGATGGGCATCGCCGCCGACTGGTGGCAGTGCGTGGCGGCCGACCAGAAGGCCGGCACCGTCCGCGTGAAGGCCGGTGCGGACGGCGCCCTGGTGCTCGACTCCGACGTGGGGCTGATGCGCGGGGGCTGTCCACAGCCTCTGCCCGCCGAGGGCCGCACCCGCACCCCGGCGAAGCGCCCGAAGGGCAAGGCACCCAAGCCGACGGTCGCCGACGCGAAGGCCGCGTTCAAGGCCCTCGACGACGCCCTGTTCGCCGGAGACTGGGTGGCCGTCCTCGACGCCACCGCCTGCTACAACCTCTACGAAGACAAGCCCTTCGGTGCCTGCTCGGTCGGCGAGGTCATCAACGTGGGGCCGATTCCGCGCGGCGAGATGCGCATGCAGGACGGCCCGCCCTGGACGATGAACGCGTTCAAGAGCATCGACGCGATCAGCAATGTCAAGGCCGACAGAGACGACAAGACGCTGTTCCACGTCCAGGTGGCCGAGGAGAAGGGCAAGCGCAAGGCGAGGCATGCCGCCATCCAGTGGGTGGACGGCGCGTGGAAGGCCGTCGGCATCGTCCAGCGCCTCGGCGAGGGCCTCACCTCCGTGGAGTACGTCAACGATCTCGACCGCAAGGACAAGCGGGACATCTTCGACCGCCGAATGAAGGGCGAGAAGATCGGTCCCGATGGCCAGCCCGTGCACCCCGACGTCATGCAGCGGTGAGCGACGGCCGCTGAGTCGTCCGCACGAGGCGGGCTGGACACCGGGCGACGGAGGCCCTATCTGCGGGGCCCACACCAGGGTGTCCGCTGACCGACCTCCACCGAGACCTGTCGCTACTTGCCGAGCCGCTGCGCGTGCGAATCCTCGCCGTGCTCGAGCAGGAGGAGCTCTCGGTGGGTGAGCTGACCAGAGCGCTCGACACGCCGCAGTCCACCATCAGCCGCCACCTGAAGGCACTGCGCACCGAGGGCTGGGTCGCAAGGAGAGCTGAGGGCACCGCCGGGTGGTTTCGGGCGCTCCCCCGCGAGGGCGCATCGGGGACCATCTGGAGTGTCGTCCTCGAGCAGAGCAGCACGTCACCCGAGCACGTCGCCGATCGACAGCGCCTCGAGGGCGTCCTCGCAGCCCGTGCGATCGACTCGGAGACCTTCTTCGGGCGGATGCACGACCGCTGGGCGGCGCTGCGCAGGGAGCTCTTCGGCGATGGCTTCGTCCAGC
>PKDJ01000041.1 GCA_002862545.1 Pseudomonadota bacterium | reverse complement strand
GTGATGGCTATGTCCAGCCCGCTGCGATTGCCGTCGGCGACGAGCACTCCCTGCTCGTTCCAGAGCAGTGCATTCGGTGTGCTCACCCCGAAGTCGTTGACCACGTAGAGGTCGAGCCAGCCGTCGACATCCAGGTCGTGAAACCCTCCACCCAGTGTGTAGCCGTCGTGCACGGCGTCCGGCAGTCGGTCGCTCACGTCACTGAAGGTACCGTCCCCGTCGTTCAGGTAGAGAAACGAGGGGTCGGCAGGCAAGAAGTCCTCATGCCGTCCTGGGCCTTCATCGAGGTAGCCGTAGCTGCCGACGAAGAGGTCGAGGTCACCGTCCCGGTCCAGGTCACCCCAGGACGACTGGATGCTGCGCGTCAGAGCCTGCGTCAGCCCCGCCTCCTGCGTCACATCGACGAAGTGGGTGCCCTCGTTGCGCAGCAAGACATCGGGCAGGAGAAACCGTGTGACGAGCACGTCGGGATCCCCGTCCGCATCGTAGTCCGCAGCGGTGACGCCAGAGCTTGCAGCGAGCGGCAGCCCACGCAGAACGACCGAGGCGTCGACGAAGCCCCCCTCGACTCCGAGATAGAGGAACGACCGTAGCAAGCCCGGGATCAGCAGATCGAGGCGAGCGTCGCCGTTCACGTCTGCGACGAGCACGCCACCCGAGGCAAACCGAGCGTCTCGTGGCTGCTCGTGCTCACTCTCCCACACATCGTAGGGCTGAACGTCACGCGCCTCTGGGTTCGGACACACGACGGCCCTGCCCACGAGGTCCACTGGAGCAAGCTCGGGACCCGTCACGTCGGCCGTACCCGTGTCGATGAGCGTCTCGAAGGACGGCGCTCGGTCGACCGGCTCGGTGGCAGGGTCGCTACAGCCGAGCATCAGTGCCAGAATCACCGACGCCTCCGCCACAGGCCGAGGAGCACGAGACCGAGGCCGAGACCACCTCCAGGCGCACCCCCATGCTCACAGCCACAGCCTGTAGACGCCCGCTGCCGCTTGGACTGACCATCATCACTGGGGTCGAGAGGATCGGTGCCGTCCTTCCTCTCCTGGCCGTCCTCGACACCGCCCCCGTCCGTGTCGGGGTCGACCGGCGAGGTCCCAAGCTCGACCTCCCGACCATCTCTCAGACCATCACCGTCCGTGTCAGCAGAGAGTGGGTCGCATCCCAAGGGTGGCTCGTCGCCATCGACGAGCCGATCCCCGTCGGTGTCCGCCAGCAGTGGATTCGTGCCCCTCACGGCCTCGTCACCATCCGGCATGCCATCCGCATCAGTGTCTGGATTGGCCGGGTCAGTGCCTGCCTGCACCTCGTCGCCGTCTCCCAGCTGGTCCCCGTCTGAGTCCCACAGGAAGGGATCGGTCCCTAGCGCGAGCTCGTCGGGGTCGATCAAGCCATCACCATCCGGGTCCGCAGAGGTCGGGTCCGTGCCGAGCTCGACTTCCTCACCGTCTCCAAGGCCATCGTCGTCGGTGTCGGGATCAGTGGGATCCGTGCCCCAGTGGTCTTCCTCCGAGAGCGTGAGCCCATCACCGTCGCTGTCGGCGTCATCATCGGAGGGGTCGAGAGGGTCCATGCCTGCGTCGACCTCGATGCCATCTCCTGCCCCGCCCCCATCGGTGTCGAAGAGGCGGGGATCGGTGCCGTGCTCGTCGACCTCTGGTCCATCCCAGAGCCCATCACCGTCCGTGTCCTTCGCGCGCGGGTAGGTCCCCCAGATGATCCGCTCTTCGTAGTCGTCGAGCCCATCGAGATCCGTGTCGCGCATGGTCGGGTCGGTGGGATGCTCGTACACCTCCTCCCAGTCCGTGAGCCCCTCACCATCGGTGTCGACCAACAGAGGATCGGTGCCGTGCACGTCGATCTCCTCGCCGTCGAGCAGGCCATCACCGTCGGTGTCGGCCCGGATCGGATCGGTCCCGTGGGTCTCGACCTCCGCCTCGTCGTCCAGTCCATCCGAGTCGCTGTCGGCCAGATAGGGATTGGTTCCGAGGACGCTCTCCTCCTCGTCCGTCAGGCCGTCGCCGTCCGAGTCCACGGCGGTCGTGTCGGCGTCGAGGGCATCGATGGTGCCGTCACCGTCGCTGTCTGGCCCACCTGCCCCTCCCTCGGAGCGATCGTCGACGCCGTCACCGTCGGTGTCTTCGAGCGTGGGGTCCGTCTCGTCGTCCGCTGTGCCAGGCTGGTCGCCGTCCGGCACACCATCACCATCGAGATCCTCTTCCCCATCGGTCAGCCCGTCGCCGTCGCTGTCGGCCTGCCACAGCTGAGTCGTCGTGATGCCGCAGTCCCCGTCCGGTCGGAACACCGCCAGGTCAGTTCCTCGAAACGGAATCTTCGCCACATCCGACACGCCACCGCTCGTGCCCTCGCAGTACCCACCCTCTAGGCCATCGGGGAGCCCGTCGTCATCGACGTCGGGGTCGAGCGGGTCGAGCTCGTCGAAGGTGTCCGGCTCGCCGTCCTCGCCACGGCGCTCGAGGAAGTCGTCGATCCCATCGTCATCGGTGTCAGAGTCGAGTGGATCCGACTCATCTCCCGTCCCGAGCGCCAGATCAGGCCCGTAGGTCTCGATGCCGTCGCGCAGTCCATCGTCATCCGAGTCCGGATCATCAGGATCGGTCCCGATCTCCACCTCGAAGGCATCGTCGAGTAGATCACCGTCCGTGTCGACCGCGCCGGCTGCGAGCGCGAGCGCGAGGAGCCACATCCCGTACCTCGGCCTCTACTGGCCTCTATCCTGTCCGAGTCACACGGCCTTCGCATCCACGATGTAGAAGCGAGGCGCCCGAGCAAGCCCGAGCGGGACGACCGTCGGCTCGAGCCCGGCAGCCTCCAGTCGAGGCAGTGCATCACCCAGGCAGAAGTCCAGATAGTACATGATGAACTCTGGCTTGATGAGTGCGTTCCGCACCCGCATGGTGGCGTTGAAGACCTCGGCCGCCCAGCGCGCGGCAGAGGTCCAGGGCGGCACCGTGTGGGTCACGAAGACGAAGCGTCCCCCCTCGCGGAGAACTCCCCGCACCCTGCGGAGGAGCTGGGGCTGCTCGAGCGGCGGAATGTGCCCCAGCGCGCCGAAGCACACCACGAGATCGTAGTCTCCGCCCAGATCCGTCTCGAAGACATCGCCGTGCCTCCACTGCACCGAGGGGTCATCGCCGAGGCGCTCGCGAGCTTGGGCCAGCATGCCCTCGCTGAAGTCGATGCCCGTGACGCGCTCGCACAGCGGACGAATGGCGCCTGCGCCGGCCCCCGTCCCACAGCAGAGATCGAGCGCATGCCCGAAGGGGCCGAAGGGACGGAGGTGCTCTACGACGCGCCCGAGCACGTCATCCGGCGTCCGGAACGGCGTGTGATCGAACTTTGGTGCCAGGAGGTCATATCCATGAACGGTGCTCGACAGTCCCTGCCGAACCAACTCTACGAAGGAAGGGCCCCCAGGCTCGAACATGACTCCCTCCACGCCACGCGTATCCCATAGCGATGTGAGCCCCGCGTGCGCTAAAACCAGAGCCTCCGCAGGAGCCGCGATGACTCGTGCCGTTTTGGTCGCCCTTGCCCTCTTTGGCTGCGACAAGGTTGTGGACGCCACCACCAACCAGCACGACCGCTGCGAGAAGAACAAGGACATCGCTGTCTGCTTTCAGCTGGGCAAGGCGAACCTCGAGCAGGCCATCCCCAACAACACGGCCGCCCGCCGGTACTTGTCCAAGGCGTGCACCTTCCACCACGCAGAGGCCTGCAACCTGCTCGGCACGATGGTCAACACCGCCAAGGGGGGCCCACGCGATCCCAAGCGCGCCGCCGAGCTGTTCGACATCGCCTGCAAGGGCAGGGTCGCGACTGCCTGTGTCGAGCTTGGCACCATGCTCTTCGAAGGCGACGGTATCGCCAAGGACGCGGAGCGCGCCGTGGTGATGTTCCAGTCCACCTGCGGCGGCGAGCCTGCACAGCCACGCGCCTGCACCGCGCTTGGTCGCGCTCATGTCCAGGGTGACGGCATCGAGGGCAAGCCCAGCCTCGAGGTGGCAGAGAGGATGTTCCGCAAGGCGTGTGCGGCCGATCACGCACCGGGCTGCGTCGAAGTGGGCGCCCTGTTTCGCACGAAGACTGCCTCGCGGCCCCAGGAGAGGAGCGAGAACCAGACCACTGCGATGGACTTCTTCCACAAGGCGTGTCGCATCGAGCCGAGCCAGGGGTGCTTCGAGCTCGCCGAGATGCACCGCGACAAGGAGCTCCCAGAGCCCAGTGATCACAAGGCCTCCCTGCTGTTCCAGAAGGCCTGCCAAGCTGACCCGACTCGCGGCTGCTTCGAGGCGGCCGAGCTCATGTCGTCGTCGACGCGCCTCGATGCACGAAGCTCCGAGATCGAGTCTCTCTACAACCTCGCTTGCGACCATGGGCACACGGAGGCGTGCACAAAGCGCTCGGTGACGCCGCGCGAAGAGCCCAGCCCCTGAGGCATCACGGGCAGCGTCGCGAGTCGAGCTCGCAGGCACGCTCGACGAGCTCGCGGGCCCTCGCTTCGTCTCCAGGAACCCGGGTGCCCTCAAGCAACAGAGCGCCGGCGGCCTGACACGCCCCACCACTGCCCAGCTCACACGCACGGGTCAGGTGGCTCAGAGCCGCCGCGGGCTGCGCAGAGCCGCCCTCACCACCGAGCGTCATGAGCCCGAGGAGCATGCAGCTGCTCGGCTGCTCGGCTGCACAGCCACGGTTGGCCAGGTCGCGAGCCTCTGACGCACGCCCCTGAGAGCGCGCCCTCGTCGCCGCGACCGTGCAGGATGGACCCGCACCGCCACCGCACGCGAGCCCATGGAGACGCTGCGCTCCCGCAGGCTCGGGAGCGCCCCCGATGCCCGACTCGAGCAGTGCGGCGGCACGCGCACAGGAGGCCCCGTCCAGGGTTCTCTCGCAGGTCCGCACAGCCACGGCGCGCGCGGTGACAGGATCCGTCGGCCCGCCGAAGCCCGCCACCATCATTCCTGCAAGCTCGCTGCAGGCGAGGAACGCCCCCAGCTCGCAGGCGCGACGGGTGCGTGCGCGCGCTGCGGGCGGGTCACGCTCAGTCCCATGGCCGACCGCCAGAAGCTGTCCGAGGTCCGCACAGGCATCCGCCTGGCCCGCATCACAGGCCACGCCGAGGAGCCTCACCGCTCTGGGTGGATCGGATGGGATGCCAGGCGCGTCGAGCAGGGCCGAGGCGAGTCGATAGCAGGCGCTCGGCTCCGACTGGGAGCAGGCGTCCTCGACGAGCGCGAGCCCCGCAGCGTCACCCTCGAGCACCCGAGCAACCCCGCGCTCGGCGCAGGGCCCCGGCGCAAGCTCTCCGCAGGGTCCCGCAAGCGCCAGAACCGACAGAGCCATGATCACGAGCGCAGCCCCAAGCAGTGCTCGAGGGCCCCTGCCAGCGCTGGCTCGTCGAAGCGGAAGCCATGCTCGAGCAGCCTGCTCGGCCGGACGTACTGTCCCTCGAGCACAAGAGCCTGCCCCATCTCACCGAGCGCCAGTCGGATGGCCAGCGACGGCGCCGGGAGGACAGCAGGCCGACCCAGGACGCTCCCCAGCACCCGGGCGAAGGTGGCCTGCCCTACCGGCTCGGGGGCCGTGCCGTTCACCGGCCCACGGACGCTCGCCTCGCGGAGCGCAAAGTGGATCGCGCCGACCAGATCGTCGAGTGCAATCCACGACTGGCCCTGCGTACCGCTACCGACCGGTCCTCCCAGGCCAATCCTCGCTGTGGGGAGGAGCTTCTGCAGGATCCCTCCTGCCGCTGACAGCACAAGGCCCACGCGGAGATTCACGGTCCGAATGCCCGCCTCCGCCGCGGGGGCAGCAGCCGCCTCCCACGCCGCGCAGACGTCAGCCAAGAACCCCTCTCCCCTCGGCGAGTCCTCGTCGACCACGTGGGTGCCGGTGTGACCATAGAAGCCGATGGCGCTGGCGCTCACGAAGACCTCTGGAGGCCGCTCGAGCGCCGCCAGTGTCCGCGAGAGCAGCGCAGTGCCATCGACCCGACTGTCCCGAATCAGCCGCTTGCGCTCCTCGGTCCAGCGTGCCCCGGCGATGGGGGCGCCAGCCAAGTGAATGACCGCATCCGCACCCTCCAGCGCAGCGGCATCGATCGTTCCTGCACGGACGTCCCAGCGGATCTCTCCAGGGCCGGGCTCGCGACGAACCAAGCGCTCGACCGTGTGGCCGCCGGCATCCAGGAATGCGCAGAGCGCCGTACCGACCAAGCCCGACGCACCGCTCACCACCACACGAAGTCGTGGCTTGTCGGCATAGGGCCGAAGTCTCTCGAGATCACGCGTCGTGCGACGGTGCCTCATTCCGAACATCGCATCGAGGCGTCGCCGAATGAAGCCTCCTGCAACGGCCCGTCCCAGGGCCCCCAGAGGGGGTTCCCACGTGACCTCGTCCTCGAGGACGGCGCCCTCGAGCCCGTCGCTGAACCGGTGCACATGCCTCCAGCTCGCGAAGGGACCCCTCTCCTGCACATCGGTGAACCCTCCCGGCGCCTCGCACTCCACATGGTGCGCCACCCATCGACTTCGTATCGGGCCGATCACGGGTGCCGACAAGATCGTCCGAGTACCTACCTCGAGGCCCTCACCGCGCTGCTCGACCCGGACGGCCTCCCAGGGGGGAACGAGTCGGGAGAAGGCACCGGGCCGGGCGTGCCAGTCGAAGATCTGCCGAGCGGTGATTCCCGGAAGCACCGAGCGCCGTCCGTAGAGAGGCATCAGGGGTTCAGCCAGTGGGTGGTCCAGCCCGCGCCCTCGGCGATGAACACCAAGCGGTCATGCAGACGGCTCGGGCGCCCCTGCCAGAACTCGATGCGATCGGGCACGATGCGGTAGCCACTCCAGTGTGGCGGCCGGGGCACGGCGCCGGTCGCGTGAGCCGCGGTGACCCGGGCGACGCGCTCCTCGAGCACACCCTCCTGCCGACGCTCGCCCTGGTCCGACGCCCATGCGCCCAGCTGGCTGCCTCGAGCGCGGGTGGCGAAGTAGGCATCGGCCTCGGCCTCGGTGACCGGCGTGGCGCGCCCCTCGATGATCACCTGTCTCTCCAGGCTCTTCCAGTGCAGCAGGGCCACGACGCGGTCGCGAACCGCAATCTCCTGCCCCTTCCGGGAGCGGGTGTTCGTGTAGAAGACGAACCCCCTGGGGCCGTGCGCCTTGAGCAGCACCGTGCGGAGACTGGGGCGCCCCGATGCATCAGCCGTCGCGAGCTGCATGGCGTCGGGCACACGCGGCTCGGCAGCCTCAGCCTCGGCGAGCCAGGTCGTGAAGAGTGCGAAAGGGCTGTTGGTGTCGTGCATGTAAGGGGAGTACCCTGTCACCCCACGGGGCTCCATGTCCAGGAATGCCACTACTGTTCCGGCCTTCGATGGCGTCGCGCAAGAGGCCCGCCGCTTCGTCTCTCTTGCCTGGCCCGTGACGCTCGGACAACTCGCTCTCGGCGCCATGAGCACGGTCGACGTGATCATCGTGGGTCAGCTGGGCGCAGAGCCGCTCGCCGCGCTCGCTCTCGCCCATGCCTGGAGCTTCTCGGTCCTCGCTCCAGGTCTCGGCGCTGCGATGGGCCTGGACCCTTGGTTCACGCGTGCCTGGGGAGCCGAGGACCGCGAGGGCTTGGGCGACGCCTTCGTCCGGGGGACGGCGCTGCTGACGGTCCTGGCCGCCCCAATGATCGCGCTGCATCTTGCGGCGAGTCCTCTGCTCGCCTGGACCGGGCAAGACCCGGTCATCTTGCCCACCTTCTCGGCCTGCTCCTGGGCTCTGGCGCTTCGGGTGCCCGCGTTCCTTGGCTTTCTGCTGCTCAAGCAGCTCCTCCAAGCACGCGGCCTGATGAAGCCCGCCACCATCGTCGCGATCCTGGGCAACGTGGTGAACCTGGTCGCCGATGTCTGGTGGGTCTATGGCGGACTTGGTGTTCCGCCACTGGGAGCGGTAGGCGCAGCGTTCTCCACCTCCCTCGTGCAGTGGTGCATGCTCGGCGCACTGCTGTACCTGGGCTGGTCGCCCCTCATGGATGTCGTCCGCGGCCGCTGGCACATTCCTTCGCTGGAGCGGATGCGGGCCGTAGCGACAGTGGCACTGCCCGTCTCCGCGCAGACCTCCGCCGAGATCTGGGCGTTCCATGCAGCATCTGTGCTAGCGGGGGCCATCGGTCCGGCTGCGCTCGCTGCGCACACCGCCGCCTTGAACATGGCGAGCCTCGCGTTCATGCTGCCCCTGGGCGTAGGGGCCGCCGCAGCAACCCGCATCGGCAACCTCGTCGGTGCACGTCTGCCCTGGCGAGCGAGTGGGTGGACCGCAATCGGGGTCGGGGTCGCGGCGATGTGCCTCACCGCAGCAACGATGTTGTCCGCACCCGATCTCCTGGCTCGGCTGTACACGACCGACCCGGTCGTCCTGGCGCTCGTGCTCGGCGCCCTGCCGGTCGCCGCCGCCTTCCAGGTGTTCGACGGCATTCAAGTGACCGCAGCAGGCGTGCTTCGCGGCCTTGGTGACACCCAGGTTCCGTTCATGATCAACCTGGTCGCTCACTGGGTGATCGGGGTTCCGCTGGGCGCGTTCCTCGCCTTTCAGGCAGGCCTGGGCCTCGTAGGACTGTGGGTTGGGCTGTGCGCTGGACTGGGCATCACCGCAGCGCTCCTCGCATGGCGCATCCAGCGCGTGAATCCGGGCAAGCTCTGACGCCAGACAAGCGCTCGGAACCCAGCCTAGGGCCGCTGCCGCTCCTCGATCGCCACGAGCTCATCGTGCATGCGGCGATAGCTGGTCAGCAGCTGCGCAGGGACGAGCTCGTCGGCGACGCAGCCCTCCTCGCCCTCGCGATGCCGGCAGTCACGGTACTTGCAGCGAACCGTGCCAAACCCGGGGAAGAATCGTCGGACCTCGATGCTCGACAGCCGACCTGGCGCGAAGGTTCGGATTCCGGGGCTGTCGACGATGGCACCTCCCCCGGGCAGCTCGAACAAGCGGGAGCGGGTGGTCGTGTGCTGACCCGTTCCCCAGTGCGAAGACAGGGCCCCGATCTCTCCGATGTCGTCTCTCTCCGGCAGCAGAGCAGCGACCAGGCTCGTCTTTCCGACACCGGAGTGCCCCACGAGAGCCCACGGGGCATCCGACGACCACTCAGCCAGGGCGTGGCGGAGGTCTTGCAGCCCCTCGCCCGTCGCTGCGCTGACCCGAAGCTGCTCGACCTCATCACGGAGCGCGAGCGCCTCCTCGACCTCGGCCGGCACACCCTCATCGAGCTTGTTCACCACGATGACGACATCGAGACCGGCACTCCGAGCCGTGACGATGTAGCGATCCAACAGCCCCGCGCGGAAGGGAGGCGACACCGGCGCGGTGACGACGATCAGACCCCCGAGGTTCGCAGCGAGGACCTGCACGCGCCCGATGGCGTCGACCCGCTCGAGCGCCGTGCGGCGCGGCTCGACCCCCACGAGCTTGCCACCGGTGCCCCGAGCCTCGACCCACCTCACCCGATCGCCGACCACCGCTCGCTCCCCGGAGAGAAAGCAGACCCGCTCCCCCTCCGGATCGCGCACGACCACTCGTCGTCCTCGGATCTCGACGACCTCTCCGGCGCGCTCATCCGCCTGACGAGCACGCCGACCCCTCGAAGGGCGCTTGCCACCACCCCGCACAAGTCCTCCGCTGCGCTGCTCGTGACGTCGGTTGTGACGCTCGTCCGGTCCTGCGGGAGTGCTATAGTGCGCGCCCACGGTGTGCGCCCTCGGACACGAGCCAGCTGTGCACCCTCTCTGCCCCGGAAGCCTTCATGCTGATGCTGTTCCTCACGCTCCAAGCCGCGACCGCCGGCGGCGTGGCCTGCGTGAACACCACCATCAACCAGGACTTAAACTGCAACACCATCGACGTTCGCGACGAGGCGGCGGTCAATATCTCCGACCCCACCTGTCTGGAGAACGTCGATGACTACACCGGGCTGCCCTTCTCGAACGCCGACTACTACTACGACTACCACTCGTTCGGGTGCGACTACTTCGTAGATCCGGCGACCTATGACATCGACGGCGACGGCCTCTCCGATGGCCAGCTGCCCGTCCCGCCCGATGCCAAGTTCCCCGAGCGTGTGTTCATCCTCTCCTGCGACAACTGCCCGGAGAACTGGAACCTCGACCAGGCTGATGTCGACTGCGACGACGTGGGCGACCTGTGTGACAACTGCCTCACCATTCCCAACCCACTCCAGACCGACTTCGACTACGACGGAATCGGCGATGAGTGCGACCTGTGCCCCTTCGACTACGACCCCGCGCAGCTCGACTCAGACGGTGATGGCTTCGGAGATGCCTGCGACAACTGCGCTGACGTGTTCAACCGCGGCCAGGGAGACGTTGACGAGGACTTCGTCGGGGACGCCTGCGATCCCTGTCCCTTCGACTTCGACCCGGGGCAGGAGGACAGCGACGCCGACGGTCGCAACGACCTCTGCGACAACTGCTTCCTGCGCTTCAACCCGACGCAGGAAGATGTCGACGCTGACGGCATCGGGGATGTCTGCGACATCTGCCCCGACACCTTCAACCCGACCCAGGCCGATGCCGACACGGATGGCGTCGGTGACGAGTGCGACAACTGCCAGACGATCCCCAACGCCGGTCAGGACGACAACGACCAGGACCAGCTCGGCAACGTCTGCGACAACTGCATCGACGTGTTCAACCCGGATCAGGCAGACGTTGACGAAGACGAGGACGGCTTCCCCGACGGCTTCGGCGACGTGTGCGACAACTGCCCGGAGCTCTCCAATCCCGACCAGTCCGACAAGGATCTCGACGGCATCGGCGACCTCTGTGACAACTGCCCGTTCTTCGAGAACCCCGAGCAGCTCGACGAGGACGGCGACGGCTTCGGCGACCTCTGCGACGACGAGTTCATGCTCCGCGGCGGCGGACCGGTTGGGTGCAGCCACGGAGCCGATGCACCGCTCGGCACCCTTGCTCTGGTCCTCGGGCTCGGTCTGCTCCGGCGTCGTCGCGACTGACCCGCCTCTCGCATAGAGTCGAGCGCATGCGACGCGACATCCTCGAGATTGACAGCTCCCTCGACACCACGCTGCACGCGCTCGACATTCGACTCCAGGATGTCGAGAGCGTCAGGCTGCTGCTCTCCGGCACCTCGGTGGTCGACTGGCAGCGCTTGGCATTCCAGAACTTCGACGAGGTCGACCGCTTCCTCGCCCGGCTCCTGCTCGACCCGAGCTCCGACGAGGACCGCCTACGCCTCCGGTACGTGTTCAACGAGGCTGTCTCCTACCTCGAGGAGCACCTCGGGCTCACCTTCCCCCGAGAGCTACGAAACCCCTCGGACGTACGCTCTCTCTTCATGTGGGCGTCCCAGTCGGGCGGCTTCAGGCGCACCCAGATCCTCTCCTGCGTCATCCTGAAGCTGATGCACGTCATCCATCACATGGAGGCGGCCGACCTGAAGTTCCGAACCCCGATCTCCGAGGTGCAGTACGTCGAGCTCGCCTATGGCGAGATCCTCCGCTCGGCGCGCGACATGCAGGCCGCAGGCCTGCCGATCGTCAGCTTCTACGGAAACCGGAAGTCCAGAAGCAGCGTGATCACCAAGCTGCTCGCCAAGGCCGAGAACATCGCGGCCACGATCTTCGACAAGCTGCGCTTTCGCATCGTGGTGGCGACTCCAGAGGACATCGCCCCCACCCTCACCTGGATGACGCGCCACGTCTTTCCGTTCAACTACGTGATCCCTGGCCAGAGCCACAACAACCTGCTCGAGCCCGAGTCGCTGCTCGACTTCCTGACCGACGACGACCGGGAGTCGGCACAGGCGCTGAGCCTGCCCGAGCTACACGATCAGGGAAAGAACGAGTTCTCTGGCGCAAGCTACCGAATGATCAACTTCATCGTCGACTATCCCGTTCGAGTCCCGGGGTCGGCGCTCGGCCCGCTGTCGTTCGAGCTGGGGCGCACGGTGTTCGTGATGGTCGAGTTCCAGCTCGTCGACGCAGAGACCGCGCGCCTGAACGAAGAGGGCGAGAACGCGCATCATCTGTACAAGGCCAGGCAAGAGCGGCGTGTAGAGCGCCGCCTCAAGCGTGGTCGGAGTCGCGGCGGTCGGTGAGCCAGTGCGCGATCCATGCCTCGAGGGCCACCTCGAGCTGCGCAGCATTGCGTTCAAAGCCCGCAGGCCCGCCGTAGTAGGGGTCGACCACGTCCCCCCCGCTCGACAGCGCCAGAACCTTTCGAAGCTTGTAGCGATGGTCTTCCGGACACTGAGCGAGGAGCGACCGCAGGTTCGACTCGTCCATCGCCAGCACGTGGTCAAAGTAGACGAAGTCCGTCGGTGTGATCCTGCGAGCCCGACTACGCAGCTGAATCCCACGCTGCTCCAGGATCTCTCTCGTCCTGGGGTCGGCCAGCTCGCCTGCATGGTACGCAGCCGTGCCCGCAGAGGCGATCTCGAAGCGTCCTTCGAGGCCTCGGCGCTCGACCGAACCGATGCAGAGCCCCTCAGCGAGCGGACTTCGACAGATGTTGCCGAGACAGACAAACAGCACGCGGATCGGTCGGCTCATCGGTCCCCGTCAGCCACCTATGCCGGGAGCCCGCTCTGCGTTCGGAGGATACCGGAGCGCATGGGACTCCTCGACACGCTCCGAAGCGCGCTGGGCATGCAGCATGCCCTCACCGTCACACCCGCTGACACCCCTGTCGCCCTGACCGAGAGCGCTCGGGCTCACCTCGCCTCGCTCCCCGACGGTCACGGGATTCACGTGCAGACCGCCCTCACCGATCGTGGACGCATCGTTCAGGTCGCCGAGGGTGAGCTGCAGGGTCCTCCGCCGCCCGAGATCGACGGGCCGGTGACCATGGGCAACGCTGACCTAGAGCACCTCAGCGGCCTTTTGCTCGACCACACCCAGGGAGGATGGCAGGTCGTCCTCGCGCTCGAGGTTCGTGCGCGCGAGACCCCCAACCCGAACGGTCGGCTCTACCTGTGCACTCGACAGCTGGCCGTCGGCGCGCCGCGGTTCTTCTCCGCCGGTCAGTCCCAGCTCCCCCATCTACCGAGCCGCTTGCTGGAGACCGAGGGCGTACGCTCGGTCCTCCTGCGCGACAACACCATCACGGTGGAGCGCGAGCCCGATCATCCCTGGCCTGCCATCGACCGAGGCGTCGACCAAGCCCTGCGCCAACACTTCTTGCTCTGCGGCAAGGCACTGACGGGTGCGGAGGCTGCCGCTCGCCAAGATCCTCTCGAGCAGGCCGTCATGGAGGTCCTCGAGGAGCGCATACTCCCCGGAATCCACAGGGATGGTGGTGACCTCAGACTGCTCGGCATCACCGATGGGGTCGTTCAGGTCGCCATGGAGGGCGCCTGTCGCACCTGCCCTGCATCCACCGCCACGCTCAAGCTCGGCGTGGAGCGGGCGCTGCGGGAGGCCTTCCCAGACGACATCAAGCGGGTCGAGCAGGTCTGACCTTGCCCCCCGCGTGAGTCAGTCAGGGGCAGGACTTGCCGGCAATGTCGATACCCGCCCAGCTCGGCGTGGTGGTCGCCAGACGAATGCGCGGGTTGCCGGAGGCATCCTTCTCGGAGAAGTATACGAGGTACTCTCCGGTCGAGAGGCGCGCGACCTCCCAGTGTCGCCACTGGTCGTCGTCTGACCACTCGAAGTAAGGCGACGCCCCGAGGAACCACGAAGCGGGAGTGCTCGCGAGGGCCTTGCCCCAGCCGGCGCTGAGGATGCTGAATCCATCGAGGTTACGCCCACCAGGGTAGCTCGCCAGCGGGAAGCTGATGGAGTCCTGGCAGACCACCGAGGGGTTGAACATCTCGTCCTGGCCCCAGCTGACGAGACCGGGCGTGATCACCGGGTCGGGGTCGAGCGAGAAGTCGCTGAAGACCGGCGAGCTCGCCACGAAGACGTCGGGACGACGGCTCAGGAGGATGTACTTGGTGCTGCCCTGGTTGACGAACTTCGGGAAGCCCATGTCGATGTCGATGTCGACGACGGGCGTGCTTCGAACCGTCAGCCGCGTCGGGTTGCCGACATCGTCGAACCCGACCCGCAGGCGGCCGACGCCGGTGTAGCGCGTGCATCCCCACGAGGGAGTCGTCACGTCGCAGGCATCGGTGCCCTGCTCCGACTTGAAGAAGACGTAGAGCGCACGGTCCGTGTTGTCGTAGACCGCCGTTGGATGGGCAGCCACGCAGCTGTAGAAGGACCCGGCTGCGGGCTCGAACAATGCGGTCGGCCCCGGGAACCAGTTCAGTCCGTCGGTGGACGTCGCGAGTCCGAGCCCCCACTTGCCAGCCGGGCACTCAGCGGCCACGTCGGGGAGCCGAACCTCGAAGACCATCAGATAGCGGCTCTGGTCTGGATCCCAGACCACGCTCGGCGCGCCCACACCATTCGAGCGATAGCCACCCGCACTGGCCAGCAAAATCTCGGGCTGAATCGTGAAGTCGCCCGGGTCCTGCGCGAGGGCCGGGTCTGCCGTGAACAGTGCTGCTGCGATCCCGAGGATCATGAGACCTCCGTTCTTGCATTCTGACCGGTTTTCAGCTCGTCGGCCAATCGTTCCTTCTTCCCGACATCTCTCCTTCACCGTCAAGACTCACCCTCTATGTTGCATCAGGATTCACCTGCCGCCCTGCTCATGGTGGTCGAGATGAGCGATTGACCGACACAGATGGACGCTCTACCCTGCACCGAGCCCACTCGGGGCCTTCGGAGACCGCATGAAGACCATCACCAGCGCATCCCTGCTGCTCCTCGCCCTCTCGGCGACCGCCCATGCTGCAGACCCCGAGCCGGCCGAGGCCACGGACGAGGCGACCACGGAAGAAGCCACGGAGGAGTCCGCAGAAGAGGCCGCTGAGGAGCCCGACTGCTCCACGCTCGAAGGAGAGGAAAAGACAGCGTGCGAGGCTCAGAAGGCGGAGCAAGAGACCGCTGCACCCGCCGCCACCGAGCCCGCCAAGGGAGGCAAGGCCAAGCGCTCCAACACCAACCGCATGGAGGCCGAGAGCACCGACGAGTGAGGCCGGATTCGGACAATCAACGCGCGCTCGGCGACAGGAAGCGACAGCTGGCAGCACGCCGGGCGTCAGGCCAAAATCATCCGCGTGTAGGCACCGACGAAGAACGTCAGGATGATGAAGCCGACCAGGGTCTCGATCGTGTTGAGCAACCGAAAGGTGTGGTCATCGTCCCCGAAGTCCCAGCCCGTGTTGATGGCGAGCAGGCACTGTAGCGAGACGTAGCAGAGCCCCACGAAGCCGACGTCTCGCACGCAGATGTCCGTGCCGTCGTAGGTGAGCACCGTGTTTGGGCACAGCAGTCGATACAGCACCGCGAACAGCACCGTCACAACGACCACCGCGACCGCGAGGTTGCCGAGTCGCACTCCCCAGCCGAAGCACAGCTCGAAGAGCAGGAAGTCCACGACCAGCGTGCGCACCTGTAGCAGCGGCGTTCCGAACTCCCAGGCAAACATCGCCTGCATGTGCCGGGTCCACCAGTAGGCGTCGTCCTCGTCGGCCGTCATCGCACGATCGCCGTAGGAATCCTTGAGCGCGATCAGCTCGTCGATGACGAAGTCGTAGCAGACCTGTCGAAGCTCGTCGTCTGCGACCTCTTCTCCCCGAATGATCCGCTCTATTCTCACATCAGACCGATCGGGCCCATCTTCAGTGCAGCTGAGGTAGAACAGTCGCTGGCTTCCGTCATCGCGCAGCACCTGCGCGGGACCGATCTGAAATGCCCGCAGTTCTGCGGCGTAGAAGCTGATGTTCGAGGCGCCATCGAAGACCGCGTCCGTCAGCGTGACCCGCCCGGTCACGTTCGCGTCGTCGAGGATCAGCGAGTGCTGGAAGGTCGCGTTGTTGAAGGCGACCTCGTTACCGAAGATCGTCGTGAAGTCGGCCTGGTTGCGCCAGAGCGTTCGCTCGAAGTGCGTCTCGCCCAAGAACTGCGAGTTGAAGAAGCTCGCGACGCCGCCAGGCTCTCGTCCGAAGACGACCCCCTCGAAGACCGTGTACCCGCCGAAGACCGTGTTCGCGAAGGAGATGTCCCCGTCGATCTTCGCAGTCAGATCGTTCATCGCGACGACGCCATATGAAGACTGGTCCGTCAGCGGCTCGTCTGCGTCTTCGTCACCCTGGTAGTGCCGATACAGGGGCAGCAGTGCGTCGATCTCCTGCTGAATGGCATGCCGCGTGACCTCGTCGAGGCTGAACCGCGTGCGTCCCTCGATGGTCGCGTCCGTGAACCAGGCGTCCCGCTGGAAGTGCGTGCCGAAGGCATCAAGCTCGCCGACCTCGACGTCCTTTACGTTGACCTCGTCGCGAAAGACGGCACGACTGAGGTTGAGGTTCTCAGCGACTCGGGTACTCCCGAAGTTCGCCTCGCCCGCGAACTGGGCATCCTCGAAGGTCGCCCCACGCTGGAACTCGCAGAGGTCGAACGAGACCGTCCTCTCGAACGTGACGCTGTTGAAGTAGACGTCCCGCTCCGAGTAGACGCCCGTGAAGACCGTGTCGGCGCGATAGCGCCCCCCACCAAAGTACACAGGCGCGTGCAGGCGGAGGTGCTTGAAGTTGGCTCCGGCTCCGAACGAGGCGAAGCGAAACTCCGTCGCACCCCAGAACTCGGCTCCCTTGAAGTCGGCCTCACCCTCGAACACGGCCATGGGGAAGTACGCACGCCCGTCCCCATGAACCGTCACACCTGAAAAGTTCGCTCTCCCGACGAAGATGGCGTCCCGGAACATGAGGTCCTGCGCGGTCGACGGCGGAATGGTCTTCGACTTGTTCTTCGCCCCCTCCCAGGTCTTTCCGATGTTCACGTCACCGAGGGCGATCCCCTTGAAGATGAGCTGGCCGAGCTCGAGGTCCGGCGCGATGATCCCCCCGACAACACACCGGTCGAGGTTGACCCGCTCGGGGAGGTCCGCCTGCCTCCCGCGGAGGTCCAGCGTCTCGACATAGCAGTACCGGACGGTCTTTCCGGCCCTGGCGAGCTCCAGTACCTCGTCCGTCGAGTACTCGGTCAAGAACCGTGGAGCGCCCTTGGAGGTGGTGTAGATCTGGGCACGCTCGCCGGTCTTGACAGCGTCCACCAAGCCACGAACCCGGTCGTACGCCTCACGAACGAGCAGATCGCGGTGCGGATGTTCGGAGATGATGCGCAGCACCTGAATCGTTCGGTGGACGTCATCGTCGAAGCTCTGACGGTAGAGGGTGGCGGCCCCCTCGGTGTCGCCCACGCGCTCGGCCACCAGCGCGTCCTCGAGCAGCTTCCGATAGCCCAGGTAGCGAACCACTTCTTGGCGCTGGAACATCGCCCGGTACAGCTCGCGGGACCGCTCGACGTCGCCCGCCTCCAAGGCACGCTCGGCCAGCCCCTGCAGCCTCCGGGGATCCTGGACGTCTTCCTGTGACTCGGCGTCGATTCCGTCCGGCTCTGCTCTTGCTGCAGGACCGACCGTCAGCATCCAGGCAACGCACAGCCAGAGCGCGAGGTAGCGCACATGCACCTCCTGCACGATGGGCGCGAATCCAGTTAACCGCTCCCAAAGGCGGTCGCGGGCCAGGCGAACAGGCCCGGGCGGGTGCGGTATGCTCGCTCAGAGCTGGAGTGGCCTTGAGCGAACAGGGTGTCGAAGGGAGACCGAGGCTTGTCGAAGCCGGCCCCGATGCGCTCACCGAGCGCCTCGCGACCGGGCGACGTATTCAGCGGCGCGCCCAGAGGCTCCTCCAAGCAACGGTCTCCCTTTTCGTCCTGACGCTCCCGCAACACTCGACAGCGGGCAAGACGGCCGATGCTGCAGAGCTCAAGCGACTCGCCGCAGAGGCCGAGGGTCTGGCACAGCGAGGCGCATGGACTGGGGTCAACCGCAGCTATCTGGCCCTTGCCGAGCTTCAGAGCAAGGGCACGCCCGTCTCCTCCGAGCTGCACATCCTCGGAGCCCGTGCCGCCCAAGAGCTTGGAGACCTGAAGGAGACCTACCTCCGTCTGGTGCGGGCACGACAAGCCCAGGACGGTCTCTCCGACGAGATCGAGATGTGGATTGCGAAGCTCGACAGCGAGTACCAGCTGGTCCACATCGTCGCCCTACCCAGCTGGAAGGCACCGTTGACGCTGGTCAACAAAGACATGAGCTTTGTCCCCGCGCACAAGTCGACCATCGACAAGGCCATCACGGTGCTGGAGGCCGAGCGCGAGTTCACCGGACTCCTGCCCCACGGCCGGTACACCGTCGGTCCAGAGAACTTCGAGCTGATCGGGGGCCCCCGCATCGAGGTCGTCCTGAAGAAGAGCGGTCCCTGGGAACAGAGCGCGTCGGAGCCGTCCCCCGCGGTTCCTCTCCCCGTCGAGCCCTCCCCCGCTCCTCGCCTCACCCAGGGCCCGACGGCGATGGTCGTCAGCCTGCGCCAAGACTTCGAAGACCCCGTCGCGTTCGGAGAGGCGACCGAGTCTCTGAAGCAGGACATCCTCGGTCTCGTCGACGTCGTGAAGGTGACGGTCCACGGCATTCGCAGCTGCAATCGGGTCGAGCTGGCGAGTAGGTCCGACCTCGAGCCGGTACAGAATGCACTGATCCCCCACGGCGTGCTCCTACAGACCGATCCACCCGTCTTCACGATGTCCCTCGAGGCCGGACATCCCGCCGCGCTCCCCATCGATGACGACCAGACCGTCGGCGACGTGGCGACCATCTCGCGGAGCTGGTGCGACGCGCCAGGCCTCCGGAGAGTCGAGATCACCATTGACGCCGGTGTCGACCTCGAGCACGTGACCGAAGAGCTGTCAGCGATCCTGCAGGACGCCGACCCCAGCCTCGAGGCGCAGCTCCCCTGACGGGCCTCAGGGATCGTCGACTATGGCCTCCAGCTCGTCGACAAGCGCTCGGATGAGTGCGGTGTCTCCCTGCATAGCGGCTCGCTCCAGCTCGCTCCCGAGGCGCGTGAGCTCGGGGAAGCCATAGGGCGTCCCGGTCCCCTTCATGCTGTGCCCGATTCGCCGGATGTCATCGAGACGTCCAGCACGGAGGTGGCTGCGGATCCTGCGCACGTCCGCTCGCCGATTAGCCAGGAAGTCAGGGACGAGATCCGCAATATCGGGATCGACGTCTCGCGTGATTCGCGGGGGTGGCGTCGACTTGGGCGCCGGACTCTCTTCTCGCACGCGCAGGGTGAGACTCTTCTCTACCGCCCGAAGCACATCCAGCCGGCTGACGGGCTTGCCTACGTGCGCACAGAAGCCAGCCTCCCGACACCGCTCCACGATGGCCGGGCCAACATGACCCGTCACGGCCACAACGGGCAGAGCCTCGTCACGGGGCAGACTCCGAATCACCTCGAGCACCTCGAAGCCGTCCATGTCGGGAAGCTCAAGATCGACCAAGGCCACATCCACGACCTGCTCAGAGAGCCTCTGGAGCGCCTCTCGGCCGGTGGTTGCCACCACCACCTCGACCTCTCCTGCAAGCAGAATCTCCTGCAGCAGGTGGCGACCATCCGCATCATCATCGAGCACGAGGACCCTCGGTACCGTCCTCACCCACTTGTCGACGAGACCGAGGAGTCGCTCTCGCTGAACGGGCTTCGACACGAAGTCATCCATGCCAGAGCGGAAGCAGCGCCGCCGGATGTTGTCCGTCGCATGCGCCGTGAGCGCAACCACGGGGACACGCTGGCGCTTTAGGAGCACCTCGTCCGAGCGAATGTTGGCCGTTGCCTCGATGCCATCGACCACCGGCATGTTGACGTCCATGAGGATCAAGTCGAAGACCTCAGCACGCGCGCGCTCGATGCCGTGCTGCCCGTTGTCCGCCACCACGACTCGGTGTCCGGCCCCTCGAAAGGCCTCGATGACGAGGAGTTGGTTGTCAGGGCTGTCGTCGACGACCAGGACGTTCACGTGTCGCCGCAGCGTCACCCAGCCACTGGCTCCGACGGCTACGGGTGCAGTCTGCCGCCGTGGGGGGGTGGGTGGCGGTGTGTACCTGACCGCATGCTCGATGGGTGTGTTGTCCCTCTCGTCGAACTCCGGTCGCTGAAGGCGCCCGCCACGGAGCGCAGCCGCCAGGGCACTGCGTCGGACCGGACGATGAAGCACCGCGTCGAACTGCTCGTCTGCAGTCGCCTTGCGCGTCGACTCCGCAAGCAGGAAGAAGCGAACTCGCCGAAACGAAGGATCGCTGCGGGCCACGTCCACCAGACTCTCCGGATCGGGTCGGCGCATGCCCGCGTCGAGCAACACGACATCGGGGGTGTCCCCTTGCATGAGCCTGCTGAGGAGCTTTGGACCACTGGTCACCTCGGTCACGCGGTTGCCCCAGCTCGACAGGAGCGCCGCGAGGTTGGCCCGAGAGCGAGCGTCCTGCTCTGCGACCAGCACGGTCGACCCAGAGGGACGAGCCTCCGGCGCGGAGGGCAGCGCGGCAGATGCCAGAGGCAGCGACACGGTGAACGTCGTCCCCTTGCCGACCGTGCTCTCGACCTCGATGGTCCCTCCCATCAGCTCCACCAGTGAGCGCGTGATGGACAGTCCGAGCCCCGTGCCACTCGTTCGGCCTTGGTCGCCGGTCTGTACACGCACGAAGCGAGAGAACACGCGGCGCCGGTCCTCCTCGGCAATGCCGATGCCGCTGTCGGACACCGCCAGCTTCACGCCGGCTCCCGTAGCGATCACCGACACGGCGACATGCCCCGCGTGGGTGTACTTGATCGCGTTGCCGAGGAGGTTGGTGATGACCTGCCGAACCCGGCTCGGGTCTCCCATGAGGAGCGGCGGCACCGTGTCTATCGACTCGACGTAGAGGCGCAGCCCCTTGCGAGCAGCCGGCACCCCCAGCGCCTCGGCTACGTCCTCGACGAGAGAGCCCAGATCGAAGGCGACGGACTCCAGCTCCATCTGCCCCGCCTCGATCTTGGAGAAGTCCAGGATGTCGCTGATCAAATGAAGAAGGGCCTCGGAGTTGAGGCGGACGGTCTCGAGGAAGCGACGCTGCTTGGAGTCGAGTCGGGTGTCCAGTGCGAGATCGGTCATGCCGATGATCGCGTTGAGCGGCGTGCGCAGCTCGTGACTGATGTGAGCGAGAAACTCACTCTTCGCGCGGGATGCCTGTTCCGATGACTGCAGGGCCGCGTTCTCGGCGCGTAGGGCGCTCAGCTCGGCCTCGAGCTCGGCGATCCGACAGCCATCAGAGCTCATCGAAGCTGGTACTTCTTCAGCTTACGGTAGAGGGTCGTGCGCGGGATGCCCAGCCGTCGGATCACCTCGGACATGTTTCCCTCTGCCGCCTGAATGGCCTCGCGGATGGCCCGCTTCTCGAGCTCCTCCATCGGCTGAAGGTCTGACACACGCCTGGTCGGAGAGGGTGTCACGCGAGCCGGCTCTCGCACGCGACGCGGCAGGTCCTCTGGCTGAACCTCCTCGTCGAGGGTCGCGACAAGTGCCCGCTCCACGGCGTTCTGGAGCTCCCGGACGTTGCCGGGCCAGTGATAGGCCTGCAGGGCAGCGAGCACCTCCTTGCCGAGGCGAACGCTCGGGCGGCCATGCCGCTTGGTGAAGCGCTCTAGGAAGGCCTGCGCGAGCAGCGGAATGTCGTCAGGGCGCTCGCGGAGTGGAGGAAGCTCGAGTTCGAACACCGCAAGCCGGTAGAACAGGTCTTCGCGAAACTCCCCTCGCTGGCAGCGCTCCTGCAGGTCGCGATGGGTGGCCGTGACGATGCGAACATCCACCTCGATCTGATCGGAGCCCCCCAGGCGGTAGAATCGACGCTCCTGAAGGACGCGAAGCAGCTTGGCCTGAAGGCCTGCAGAGAGCTCGCCCACTTCGTCGAGGAAGAGGGTGCCACCGTGAGCCTGCTCGAACCTCCCGACGCGACGCCCCGTCGCCCCCGTGAAAGAGCCCCGCTCGTGCCCAAAGAGCTCAGACTCCTGCAGGGTCTCCGGGATGGCAGCGCAGTTGATCGGCACGAAGGGCCCCTGCGCACGCCCTGAGTTGGCGTGGATCGCCCGAGCAACCAGCTCCTTGCCCGTACCGCTCTCTCCGACGACGAGCACGGTCACGTCACTCGGAGCTACGCGATCCAGCTGTCGGAACAAGCGTCGCATCGTGCGGCTCGTGCCGATGATGCCACCGTAGCCCCCCCCGTCCAGCTCACGCTCGAGCTGGCGGAGACGGGCCGACATGGCGTGTTTCTCGACTGCATTCCGCAGCACGGTGAGCAAGCGGCTCCGGTCGACGGGCTTCGTCAGGTAGTCATAGGCTCCCTGCTGGATGGACTGCACTGCGGTCGGCACGTTCGCGTCTGCCGTGAGCATGATCACGGGCAGCGTCGGGTACAGCCGCTTGAGTCGCTCGAGCGCCGCCAGACCGCTCATGCCCTCCATGTGAACATCGAGCAAGATGGCGTCCGGAAGCATGTGGTCGAGCGACGAGAGCAGTGCTCCCGCGCCCGCGTACTCCTCGACCAGGTAGCCCGCACGCTCGACCCAGCGGCCAATCAGCTTCCGATGGCTGGGGTCATCATCAACGACCAGCACGACGGGAACATCGGGTTCTCCCATCACGCGGCCTCTTCGGCGAGCACATCCACTTCGACCATCGAGCCCATGTCCTTCTGGAGAGGCGGGGCGTTGACCGACGCAGACCTAGCCCCCGGCAATCTTGTACCGCAAGGCGAGCAGCCAAGGAACCCAAGGCCCGCTCAGCGAGCCCAGACCTTCACCGACTGCCCAATGTCATCGAGGATTGCTCGGACCGTGTCGTAGTTCGGATGACGCACGCAGACGTATGCATTTGCGAGGTAGCCGGCCTCAACTGGCTGCGTGTGATGGCCGACGGGAGGCAGGTGAGCACGGAAGATGTTCTCCCCGTACTTCTGCTGCATCTCCTCCACGCCGCTGTAGCCGACGATGCGACCATCTTGGCTGGGCCGTAGTGCGATCAGGCCAGCAGCGTAGCGCCGACTGGGACGCTGCTCGACCCGCCCGTGCACGATCGCCCGAGCCCACTCGGTGTAGAGGTCGAAGTCGTTCGCCGCGCAGTACACATCCCAGAAGTTGCAGCCCGGCGGACGCGCACCGATCTCGCTAAACATCAGCCCCTTGGGCCCCGCGAACCACTCCATGTGGGTGGCCGTCGTGCCGAGGCCAAAGGCGTCGACCACCCGCCGACCGAACTCTCGGAGCTCGCCGTAGCCAGGAGCGTCGATGCGGTTCGTCGTGACCATCTGCGGGCTGATCCACCGCTCGCGCATCGCCCCGAGGACGTTGGGGTAGTAGTGCGTGATCGCCTCGAAGACGACCTGACCATTGACGGTCAGCGTGTCGAAGTAGCCCTCGTGACCAGCGACGAACTCCTCGGCCGTGAAGAACGCTGCGCGCCGGTCGAGCCCCGTCTCGGAGATCGCACGCTGCAGGTCAGCCGCGTCGTCGATGCGGTAGGTCGAGTGTGCACCGGCGCCGTCACGTGGCTTCAGGATGATCGGGTACCCGACCTCCTCGACGAAGGCGATGGCGTCTTCGGCGCGGTTGACGATGGCGTTCCGAGCGCAGGGGATGCCTCGCGCGCGAAGGAACTGCTTCATCTTGTACTTGTCGCGGCACAGCTCGACCTGGGCAGGCGTAGCACCAGGAATGCCTCGCGCCTTCCTCACGAGGGCTACGGGAAGCATGTGCGCCTCGACCGTGGCCTCGAGACGATCGACCCAAGGCCCACGCTCCTGGATGCGCTTCACGGCGTCGTGCAGGCTGGCCTCGTGGGTGACCGCGGGTACGTACTCATAGTCGTCGAGCAAGCCCCGCAGCTCGGGGTCGAGGTGCTCGTACTTCACGTCACAGATCCCAGTGACCCGCGCTCCCACCGCCTTCAGTCCCCGAGCGAAGCGGCGCTGGTTGGCAGGAAAGTGAGGTGCGACAAAAATCACGTGAGCCATGCGGCACTCCATCCACGCGGGGCGCCGCGGCTATCGTGAGGTCGCGGGCCTGTCGACGACGTCGTCAGAGCCCGTCACTGTGGGGTCAGGGCGTGCCTTTACCGCCGATCGAGCCCGCGTAGATGTCGGGGATGAAGTGGACGCGCCCGACCGTCTGGCCAAGCCCGGTGGAGGCGTACCAGACGATGTCTCCCTCAGGCGTGACCTCCTGCATCGCCCCCTGCGGAGACCAGGCGATGAGGGTGTTGCCCCCCTCGAGCCGCCGTGCATCTCCGAGGATGCGGATGAAGTCGCCAGTGGGGTGGGTGTAGCTCCAGACCTCGGTGGCCGAGCCGGCCGCCTCGTCAATCAGGTACTCCACCACGCGGCTGATCTGTGGCTCGTAGTTGTCTCCGTTGTCGAAGACCAACACATGCAGACCGTCGGCATCCCGCCACACCTGACTGAAGTGAGGGTAGGACCAGAACGGCGCATCGCCGGCAGCATTGGCTACCGTGCCGCATGGCCCCCCCATGGTCCAGACCGTCGAGCCCGTCGCGCGGTCGACCTTCACGAGCGCGTCGGTGTAGCGCATCATCATGAAGTAGGCGTCGTCATCGTCGAGGTAGGCCAGCGAGTTGCCGTGTCCCCACTCGTGGTAGCCGGGCACCCAGGCGTCGAGCTCCATCGTGGGCCCGACCCAGTAGACCGGGCAGTCCCAGTCGGTCAGCGAGCTCCAGATCTCGGTGGGTGTCTCGGTGTCGCTCCCCGCGGCTGCCTCGTAGATGTTGTCGGCGATGATCGGAATCTCACCGTATCCATCGACCGCGACCGCGTCGTCGAAGGTGTAGCTCAGCCAGCCGTGAGACCCATCTGGCAGCTCGTTGAAGTCATGGTGCCCCCACAGGTTCCGCGTGGTCTCCACGTCGCACGAGTCATGGGAGTACCGGTAGGTGTGTGCCTCGTCGACAGCCCGAGAGCGGAGGTAGTCGTTCCACAGCAAGGACTGGCCATCGCGACTGGGCTTGAGTCGACCGACAGCGAGGCTCCCGGGATCGTCGACCGTCGACCACCACGTGTACTGACCCGTCCGTGGGTCGAGGACCGCCGCGTAGCTGCTCTCGGCGCCGAGCGTGCTGATCGTCAGGAAGCCGCCGTAGACCTCGGAGCGCGCCGGGTCGAGCTGAGCCTCGTCGATCTTCATCGGCAGCAGGTCGGCCGGTGCGAAGGGCACCGTGTGCTGCTCGGTCGGGCCCACCAGCCTCTCTCCGTCCGCCGTGACGGTGACCGGTCGGACTGCATAGGTCTCCCCGTTCGTGAGCCCGCGCAGGACCCACTCGTGCTCCGTCCCGCCTGCGTCTTCCGGAGTCGAGAGGTCGAAGGCCGACTCGTCGGGCGTACCCACGCCATACTCGACGAAGCTGGAGCCCTCCACAGGGCTCGTCCAGGTCACGCGCAGGCCCGCCTTGCTGCACTCGTCAAAGGCCATCGTCGCCTCGAACTCGCCTGGGATGGCCGTTCCTCCACCGCCAGTGGTCCCCGCGCTGTCGACGTTCTTGTCGTCGCCGCTGCACGCCACCAAGCTCAAGACAAGCAGTCCCACCAAGCGCATCAGACCTCCTTCGAGCGGGCAGCCTAGCCGCTGTGGACGTCTTTCGCCTCAGCCAACGCGACTGTAGGCCCGCAGGCTCATCGTCAGAGGCCCAGCCGATCACGCTCCGTGTGGCACCAGAACTGGACCATTCCGAAGAAGTGCTCGGTGAACTTGTCCACCTCGTGCTGCGGGAACAAGGCGGAGACCTTCATGCGCACCACCTCCTTGAACTCGGCGGACGAGAAGTACTCGACGGCGACCCGGTCGAGGTCACCGAGGTGCTCGTCACAGAAGGCCTCGAAGGCGGGAGTGTCGTAGTACTCCTGCGCGATCGCATCGTAGGCCGCTAGCTGATCGTCAGGGTCGAGGCTGGGGTCATGTGCATCATAGAAGCGCTGCCACTGGGTATCGAGCGGCTTCTTCCGACCCGTGGCCACGTTGAAGAGTGACCAGCGGATCAGGGCCTTCACCAGCCACGGGAAGTGGTAGTGCAGGCTCGTCACCTGGCTGTCCGGGCACGCATTGGCGAAGTCGATCGGGTGGAAGATCCGAGTCTCTGCCTGCCGCAGCAGCTCACAGCTGTTGAAGTCCCAGTTGAAGAAGGCGTTGATCGTGCGGCAGGTGCGCGCAGCACGCTGCCACTCCGGGCCGTCCACGAAGTTGAAGTCCACCCGGTAGCGGTCGTGAAGGGGTTGGTCGGGGTCGTAGCGAACGACGTTGACCTGTGGACCGATCCCGATGGCCCGCACGAAGAGGTCCCAGTCTGGGACCGCAGCCTGGAGGTGGTGAACCCGCTTGCCCGACTTGTCGTAGGCCGCACGCAGCTCTTGCTCGTTCGTCACTCGGGTGACGCCGACCCACCCTCCCCCGTCGTAGGGCTTCAGGAAGGCCGGGTAGCCGACCTGACGGCCCACCTCGCCGAGGTCGAAGAGCTTGTTGTACCGAGCGACCGTGGCATCCCAGTCGCCGCCGCGCTCATACTCCTTCGGAGGGATCATCCAGGTCTTCGGGATGGGTAGTCCCAGGCGCATCATCGCCGCGTACGATGTGTGCTTCTCCATGCTCTGGATCGACCACGGATCGTTCAGCACGTACACGTCGTCCATCAAGACGAGCTTCTTGATCCACTCTCGACTCGTCATGAACCAGTGCGTGAGCCGGTCGAGGATCAGGGAGTACTTGGGCGTGTACTGGAGGTCGTATGGCTCGACGGTCACCCGCTCGACCGCGAAGCGAACCTGGTCTTCGCCAACGGGGACGGTGAGGTCAAGGGCCTCGACGAGGGCCTCGAAGGCCGCGGGCCAGCAGAGATCTGCGCCGAGCGACAGGCCGATGTGCTTCGTGATCGTCGCCATGGGTGCTCCAGTCGGGCGCGGCGCATATCCGGCACCCGAGGACGCGGCACTGGGAAGTCATATGTACGCGCGAGGTGCCGACACGCACCCGTGGGAGGCCCCGCGGGAGGCTGCTATTCTGCGCGCATGCTGCTCTACCTCGCCGCCGGGATCGCCCTTGCATCTCCCCTGAATGTCTTGGTGGTCGTGATCGACGATCTCGGAGTCGACAAGGTGGGGCTCTACGGCGTCGGTCGCGAGGAGGTTCCTCCAACGCCGACCCTAGACCGCCTCGGAGCAGAGGGAGTGCACTTCACCCGGGCCTACGCGATGCCGTCCTGCTCCCCGAGCCGGGCCACCGCACAGACCGGCCGCCAGCCCTGGCAACATCGGATTGCCCGCCCGCTGTCCCCGCGTGGGCCCGTGTCGCTTCGACTGGAGGAGATCACCATCCCGGAGATGCTCCGACTCGGTACGGACGGAGCCTACGAGTCCAGCGCGCTCGGCAAGTGGCACCTCGGCTCCTTCCGCTCCGATCTGTTCAACCACGCGAACGATCAAGGCTACGACTTCTACGCAGGGCAGATGGGCGATCTGGGCCCCAGCCACAGCTCTGACGGCTCACCGATGTCGTACTACCACTGGGAGAAGAACACCAACGGCGCCCTGGAGTGGGTCGAGACGTACGTGACGACCGACACCGCCAATGACGCCATCGCGCGCATCGACGCCATGGAGCCCCCATGGTTCATGTGGATGGCCTTCAATGCCCCTCACGCTCCCTGGCACGAGCCCCCACCGGAGCTGACCACCGAGCCGGTCGGCACGACCTCGGTCATGCGCAAGTACAACGCAGCGGCCGAAGCGGTGGACACGGAGCTCGGCCGAGTCCTCGCTCACCTCGACGAATCGGAGCACGCCGACGACACCCTCGTCCTCGTGCTCGGCGACAATGGCAGCCCACCCGAGGCCGCGTCTCCTCCGTTCGACGAGACGACCGCAAAGGGGACAGTCTACGAAGGCGGGGTTCGCGTACCTCTCATCGCACGTGGCCCGGTCGTCACCGAGCCAGGCCGGGCCATCGACCACCTCGTCCAGATCTCGGATCTTTTCGCGACGATCGCCGATGCCGCCGAGGTGGACCTGTCGCGGATTCCGGTCGATATTCAGTCGCGATCGCTGATGCCGTACCTCGTGGATCCGGATGCGCCCAGCCGCCGACAAGTCGTCTACTCCGAGTCCTTCGGACCCGTCCGTGGTCCGTACACCTACGCTCGACGGATGATCAGAGACGAGCGGTACAAGTTGGTCCAGAAGTGGCTCGATGGGTCCGAGACCATGCACGAGCTCTACGACCTCGAGGGCCTCGACGTGGAGGGAGAGAACCTGATGGAGGGCGTCCTCACACCGAGCGAGCGGGAGGCCTACCTCCGCTTGGCCGCCGAGCTGCCTTGGAGAGTGCCCGAGTGAGCAAGCACACGACGACAGTGCCCCAACGCGCCGAAAGCTAGGCAGTGGGCAAGCTCTGCGCTACGCATGCTCTGTAGCACTGTGTAGTCATGGGAACCGATGCGCTGTTTGCTGACCGTCCTGCTCGTCGTGAGCGCATGCACCGGAGGCAAGGCCGATAACCGGCCTCCGTCCACCCCCGTGATCGCCCTCGGCCCCGCAGATGCGACCACCCTCGACGACCTCGTGGTGTCCATCGTCGAAGAAGCGGAAGACCCCGAGGGCGAGCGCGTCACGTACACCTACGAGTGGGTGAACAACGGGCTCCCGCAGGCCGACCTCGACGACGACGTTGTCTCGGCCGCGCTCACCCAGCGCGACGAGACCTGGCAGGTCTTCGTCACCGCCACCGACGGCAGCGATTCGGCGCCGGCGGTCGAGGCTGCGGTGGCCATCGCGAACAGCGCGCCCTCGGCCATGCTCGACCTCACACCCGCCGACCCCTCGGGCGCGGACGACCTCGTTGCTGTCGTCACCACGACGGACGCCGACGACGACGACGTGCTGCTCACCTGGAGCTGGACGCGCGATGGCGAGCCGACGGAGTTCGTCTCGGACCGGGTACCTGCATCCGCCACGGAGGGCGGCCAGGTCTGGCGAGTGGTCGTGACCCCCGACGACGGCAGCCTCCTCGGCACGCCGGCCGAGGCGACAGCAGCGATCGGAAACGTGGCGCCCGAGCTCAGAGCCGTGACGATCGAGCCCTCCGAGGCACGGTCGGGCGACACTGTGACCGCAGTCGTCGAGGCCTACGACGCCGACGGGGACGATCTGATCGTCGACGTGGTGTGGACGGTCGACGGTGCCGTCGCAGGTGCCGGCGACACCCTCTCCCTCGTCGGCACCGTGCGTGGCGAGGCCGTGGTCGCTACCGCCGTCGCCTCCGACAGCAGCCTGTCGAGCGATGAGGTGGCCAGCGAGCCCCTGCTGGTCGCCAACACGCCTCCGTCCATCACAGCTGTGGCGCTCGAGCCCCTGCCCTTGGAGGAGCGCCCCACGGAGTGCACACCCGACGGGTGGTCCGACCTCGACGGTGATGCCGAGAACTACCAGTGGTCGTGGTACGTCAACGATGTCCTCGTCAGTGACACCCCGCGCCTCAACGGCACGGGGTACGACAAGGGCGACCGCGTTCGCTGTGAGGCCACCCCCTTCGACGGCTTAGACCTCGGCTCACCCGTCGCCAGCCTCGAGGTGGTGGTCGCCAACACGCCGCCCGTCCTCTCGGCCGCCGCCATCCATCCGCTCGAGCCAACCTCTGGCAGCACGCTCTCGATCGCCGACGTGCTCACACGAGACGACGACGGCGACGACGTGGTGCTGCAGATCCGCTGGATCGTCGACGGCGTGGAGGTGCATGTCGGCGAGACCCTCGAGCCCGCCTTCTTCGCGCTCGGTGATTTGGTCAGGGCGGAGGTCAGTCCCTTCGATGGCGACGACCTCGGCGCGCCGATGCTCCTCGACGCCGTCGAGATCGTCAACGGTCGGCCTGAGGGAGCCGTGCCCGGCATCGAGCCTGTCGAACCCACCTGGGGCGTAGACGACCTCCACTGCGTCCTCAGCGAGCCCGCGGTCGATCCCGACGGCGACCCGATTGACTACCGGGCCGTGTGGAGAGCCGATGGCGTGCTCTACGCGGGCACCGACGGCGAGCGCACCGCGGACACCATCCCGGCTCACGAGACCACCCATGCGCGCACCTGGTCGTGCGCCTGGGTGGCGGGCGATCTGCTCGGCGAGTCCCCGGCTACCGAACCGGTCGAGGTCGAGCCCGCCCCAGCCGGCGGCAACCTCATCCTGCTCGTCGCCGACGACGTGGGCACCGACAAGGTCGGAGCCTACGGCGAGCATGCGGGCGCGCCACCCACACCGAACATCGACATGCTGGCCGAGGACGGCGTTCTCTTCCGCAACGCCTACTCGCAGCCGACGTGCTCACCGACCCGCGCGGCCATGCTCACCGGACGCTTCCCCGAGCGCTTCGGCGTCAACAAGATCATCGACAACTGGGAGTGGACCCCCTCCGTGCCCGACACCGAGGTGATGCTGCCCCGCATGCTCGCCGAGAGCCCAGACTTCACGTACGTCTCCTCGCTGACGGGCAAGTGGCACCTCGGCACGCCGGCTGACGGCTTCGAACATCCCGCGAACGCCGGCTTCGGGTGGCACGCCGGCTCCCTCGGAAATCTCCGGGACCCGGCCTACCTCCTCGAATCTGACCTACAGGGCTACTCGCTCTGGGAGAAGAACACCAACGGGTCCCTGTCTGCACATGAGGTCTACGCCACGACCGACACGGTCGACGACGCCATCTCCCAGATGCACCGCATGCCGGAGCCCTGGATCCTCTACGTGGCCTTCAACGCGCCACACACGCCGCTGCACGTCCCGCCGGCAGGCCTCCATGGCTACGATGACCTCACCCCGGCGTCGTCCGACCACGACATGTACCAGGCGATGGTCGAGGCCCTCGACACGGAGATCGGCCGCCTCCTGGACAACATCCCAGCGGAGGCCGTCGACGACACCCACGTGATCTTCATGGGTGACAACGGCACTCCGAAGCACGCGATCACGGAGCCCTTCGACCCGAGCAAGGGCAAGGGCAGCGTGTGGGAAGGCGGCATCAACGTCCCCCTCGTGGTGCGCTCGCCGCTCGTTGCTCGAGCAGGCACGGAGTCCGGAGCGCTCGTCCATGCCGTCGATGTCTTCGCGACGGCCGGCATCATGGCCGGCGTCGACCTCCAGGCCCTCACGACGACCGACGACCGCGCCGACGTACACCCCGTGCTCGTCGATGGACAGAGCCTCCTCCCCTACCTCGCCGAGCCCGAGCGGCCCGGACTCCGCGACACGCTGATGGTGTCCCGGGCCACACCGAATGGCCCCGGCCCCTACATGACTCGCAGTCGCGCGATCACGGACGGCCGCTGGAAGCTGATCATCGGTGAGGACTTCGATGAGGATCCCCCCACCGACATCTCGTTCTTCGATCTCGACGGCGAGGTCGTGGAGCGAGAAGACCTGACGGACAGCGGTCCCCTCGAGGGCGAGGCCGCCGCCGCCTACGACAGACTGATGGCCGAGCTCGAGGCCGAGACCGACCGACGCGTCTTGGAGATCCCACCGCTCGCGCCCGACCTCGAGGGCGCCGTGGTCGAGCCCGCCGAGCCCGAGCGTGGTGAGCCCGTGACGTGCATCCCACTGGAGGTGCGCGACCCCAACTACGACGAGGTCACCTTCCGCTACGAGTGGTGGCTCGACGGCGAGCTCTCCGATGTCACCGACAGCGTGCTCTCGGGCGTCGACTACGGTGAGGCCGCCGAGGTCACCTGTCTCGTGTTCGCCAGCGACGGCATCTTCGAGACCGAGGCCGCCCCGGCGTCTGTCGTGATCGGCGGCGACGGTGGGGGGCCCGACGACGGCGAGACCCCGAGCGTCACGGCCGTCCTCGGACCGGGCGGCCCGACCGAAGCCGACATCATGCAGTGCTACGCCGTGGATGTCTTCGACCCCAACGGGGACGAGGTGACGCTGTCCTACAGCTGGCGCGTCGACCTCGCCGAGGTCCCGGACTACGACTCGCCGACTCTCGACGGGAGCTACTTCGCCCGCGGCGATGGCATTCGCTGCAGCATCATCGCCTCCGATGGCGTTCACGAGAGCGAAGAGGCCGTCTCCAACCGTGTCGTCGTGGCCAACTTCGTCCCCACGCCGCCGGTCGTCGAGATC
>PKDJ01000040.1 GCA_002862545.1 Pseudomonadota bacterium | reverse complement strand
TCCCACGCGTCCGCGGCGAGCTCAGCGGGGTTGGTGTCAGCCAGGTCCGACAGCATCTGTCTGATGTTGTCGTCGGTCTGCGACTCGTAGAGAAAATTGAAGGCCTGGCCCATGCGGATCGCGCGCTTCGTCACGGCCGCGTTGTGTGCTGGATTTGCTCCTCCACCAGCTCCACCTGCAGCCGCCGGCAACGCGGGCGCAGCTGGCGACGCCATGCTGCTCGTCGCGGTGCTCTCCGTCGGCGGTCTCGGTGTTGCCTTCGGTGCGGTGCGCCGTGCCATCTACGAGGAGGCGAACCGCGTCGCGGCGAGTCGCTTCGTCGCGTCGGTGTGCATGGTGTTCGCGGTCATCTACGGCTCAAGCGCGCTGACGATGGGCCACAACATGGCCACGCTCGGCCCGGACGGCATCGCCTCCCAGTCGAAGGATCTCGCTGGCACCATCGCCATGTACGCCGATGTTGCCGACCCCATCTTCATGATCGGCTGGATCGCGGTGGCCTTCGCCATTCTGATCGCCATCCCTGGCTTCTTCTGGGAGCTGGGTGAGGTCGTGTCCCGCTACACGCTCGTCGATGTCTGGGCTGTTCTCGTGGTCCTGCTCGCTCTCGGCGGCGCACGCAGCATCGAGGCGGGCAACCTCGACCTGGTGCTCGCGGTGGCGACCAACCGTCCGGCCGTCGAGATCTACGATGACATGGGCCCCGACCTGAACGCTGCACTGCTGTCGGTCAACGGCGAGGTGCAAGAGGTCAAGCTGCTCGATGGTGGCTTCGGCGACGTGCTGCGGTGGACGGATGGTAAGGACGGGGCCGAGGGCTCGTGGACCCGCACCCACAAGTGGACGGGCACCACCTGGGAGTCGGACAACACGCCGGGTGATCAGGTGACCTTTGACGGGCGCCGGCCGCTCCTCGTGGCTGGCAGCCAGGCTCCGGCTCTGCCCCTGGTCAAGCTCATGGGCAAGATCGCCGACGGCAAGGCGCTGCTGCTGATGCGCGCCGCAGAGGTGAAGGCGACGACCGCCGTGCCCCCCGAGCTCGGCTACATGCAGACCACCTTCTTCGAGCTCAACCTCGCGCAGAGCGAGCCCGACTTCGTGTCCAACGTGTGGTCCAACGCGGGTGACCGAGAGCTGATGGTCGGCCCCACCTGGTGGTTCGGCGAGGAGGAGGGCGAGGAGCCGTCCGTGTACTTCAACGCCGTGTTCGACGGCAGCGGAGCGGCTGGCCTCGACGCGATCGTGCACGACCGCACCCGCGTGAAGGACCTCGTGAACACCTGCCTGCCGACCATCCTCAAGGTCGAGGCCGAGGGCAGCGAGGAGCTCGTCGAGTCCGGTCGGTTCTGCAGCCTGCACCCCATGGCAGACGACTTCGACAAGGAAGAGGACATCAGCGTCTGGGATACCTGGCGCCTGATGGCAGCCGAGGTGACCGATGTGCCGGATCCGGAGTTCACCAAGCTGGAGCTGCGCGCCAACAAGCTGATGAAGGACTGGCTCGAGGCCGACGTGGTCGCCGACCGCATGCGGCGAGAGCTGGACGCGATCCACTGGTGCTTCGACATGCTCCGTGACGAGGGTGAGCTCATCGAGGGCAAGATGGAACTCACGATCACCATCAACAAGAAGGGTCGCACGAGCACCGCCATCCACGAGGACTCCGAGCTTCAGGACAGCACCTTCTCCCGCTGCGTCTCCAAGCGCTGGGGCAAGATCACCTTCGAGATCCCCGAGGAGCCCGAGCTCACGGATGAGGAGAAGGAGGAGCTGAAGAAGAAGAAGGAAGAGGAGCGGAAGAAGTGGGAGCGCCGCGGCAAGCCGGTGCCAGTCCCCGAGATCACCGCGCTCTTCAAGCTCGAGACGCCGCCCGAGTTCCAGGACGAAGAGGAGTAGGGTGAGCTTCGGCACACGCCTCCTCTCCCGAGTCTCGCAGGTCGGCTCGCCGACCTGCATCGGGCTCGACCCTCACCTCAGCCGCCTGCCGCTCGATGCGGCGGGCGGTCGTGCTAGTGCCGCTGCTGCCGCGGAGGCGTTCTGCTGCGGCGTCATCGAGGCGGTCGCCGAGCATGTAGCGGCGGTGAAGCCACAGGTGGCCTTCTTCGAGGCGCTGGGCTCTCCCGGTGTCGCTGCGCTCGAGCGCGTGGTCTCGACGGCTCGGGAGGCCGGACTCCTGGTCGTCCTCGACGCGAAGCGAGGCGACATCGGCTCGACGGCCGAGGCCTACGCCCACGCAACGCTGGACGATGATGGTCCAATGGGCGCGGACTCGGTGACGCTGTCGCCCTACCTTGGCGCGGAGTCTCTCGCGCCGTTCGCTCGTCGCCTAGAGACGGGCAAGGGCCTGTTCTTGCTGGTACGGACCAGCAACCCTGGCAGTGGGCTGTGGCAGGGCTCTCCGGACGGTGGGATCGCCTCACAGGTCGCGTCATGGATCGCGAGCGCCAATGCGAGCGCGGAGCGCTTCGGTTCTGTCGGGGCCGTGCTCGGGGCCACGCTCGAGGGTGAGGTCGAGACCTGGCGGCAGCGCATGCCCCGCGCATGGTTTCTGGTCCCAGGCTTTGGAGCGCAGGGTGCCGGGCCCCGCGAGATCCGGAGGCACTTCCACCATGACGGCACGGGCGCGCTGGTCGTGAGCGCGCGCGGGGTGCTGTTCCCGAAGTCGGGCCGAGACGGCGCAGACTGGCAACAGCAGGTCGGCGGACGAGCACGAGCGCTCGTCGACGCCGTCGGTGCGGCGCTCGGCTAAGGCACTAGGCCTTCGGAGCGACGATTCCCTCGAGCTCGCCGGCTTCCCACATCTCGGTGAGAATGTCAGAGCCGCCCAGGAACTTCTGGTCGACGTAGACCTGCGGGATGGTCGGCCAGCTGGAGAAGACCTTGATGCCCTGGCGGATCTCGGGATCCTGCAGCACGTCTACATGGTGGAAGGGCTGTCCGAGCGCGTTCAGAATGCTCGCAGCGCGCATGGAGAAGCCGCACTGTGGAAAGTCGGGGCTTCCCTTCATGAAGATGACGATGCGGTTGCCGTCGACGATCTCGCGAATGCGATCTTGAGTGTCCAAGGGGGAACTCCTCTCCGGGCCTAGCCGGTCCAGCGATCAGGGGTAAAGCAGCGAAGCGCTAGGGCATGAATGTCCTGGCGCATGTGGTCTCCGAGAGTGGCGTAGACGAGCTGATGCTGCTGCACCCGTGACTTGCCCTCGAAGGCGGACGAGACGACTCGCGCTTGGAAGTGCACGCCATCGTTGGCGGGATCCTCCACGATCGCGGTGCAGTCGGGCAGTCCGGCCTCAATGAGCTCTCGGATGCGGTCGGCGCGGAACATGACGCCTCCGTCAAGTGGGCTGAGAGCATGCAGAATATTCACGTCCGATGGTCCTGACAAGGACGCGTCGAGCCGCTACGGAGTGTGTTGGAAGGCGCCCTCATGGCGCTTGGAGGGTCGATGTTCAGCCTGTTCGCGCTTGCTGCTATGGCGGGAGACCTCGCGGTGGTCTCGATCGACAACTTCGAGATCGACGGGGAGATGGACGACCGCCGAGGGTGGATGTCCGGCTATGCGGGCGATCCCTGGTGGTCCGACGGTGAGTTTGCCTACAGCGACAGCGACGACAACGTCGACGATACTCCGGCGTCCGCGGAGAACTGGCTCCTTCAGGATGACGCACAGGGTGCGACTGAGGGAGGGGTGTCGGCGACCTTTATTCTCGAGGACAACGACACGATCGGTCTCGTGTACGCACACGATGGAGACCTCGGGTTCTACCTAGCTGGATACTCGGCGGACAGTGCCCCGCCCCCTCTCTTCGGTGTCGATGGACCGACGGTCTTTCTCTTGCGGGTCGCGGGGGCTGACCTCCGAGTGCTCGCCCGCACGCCACTCGATTCGGGGCTGAGTGGAGCCCCCCACGTCATGCGACTCGAGCGCAACGATGGTCGACTCGTCGTCTCGGTCGACGGACGGGCTCTCGTGGATGTGGTGGACGAGGCCCCGCTGCCGGGCGGTCGCGGCGGCCTGTATGCCTATGACTCGGGCGATGGTGGCGGGGGCGAGTTCGATGGTCGGTCGCAGGCCTACTTCGACGACTTCGAGTACTTCCAAGCCGATGACGATGACGATGGCGTAGCGGACGACATCGACAACTGCGAGAAGATCGCGAATCCCGATCAGGCGGATGCTGACGGCAACGGCCGGGGTGATGCCTGTGAAGGCATCGACACGAGCGGTACCACTGGCGGCGGCGGCGGCGGCGGCGGCGGCGGCGGCGGCGGCGGCGGCGGCGGCGGCGGCGGCGGCGGCGGCGGCACGGGTGATGGCGGTGCCGGCACCGCCGGTGGGGCGCCAACCGGCGGCTCGACGACGGCATCCACAGATGCTGTCGACACGGGGGCTGGGCTCTCGGACGAGTCCATCAAGGTCGGGTCGGCCTGTGCAGGCTGTGTCGCTGGTGGGTCGGGCTCCGCCACCGGGTGGGCGTTCGTGCTGGTCGCGGCCATGTGGCGTCGTCGTCGCTCGTCGTGATGCGCGTGAGCCAATAGTGGGGCCGACTCTCGGGGGCAGAGTGACGCGGAAGGCCAACGAACTCGACGCGCTCTTCGAAGCGTTGCGAGATGACGGTGGTGAGCGCATGTGGGGCGCGGCGGTGCGACTCGCGCGTGCTGGCGCCGTCGAGGGCGTGTCTGACGACGGCGACGAGATCCTCCTCCGCGTGAAGGCTCCCGGTAAGCCGGTTCGGCACGAGGTGTATCTCTGGCCCGAGGATGCCGACTGGGGCTGCGACTGTGGGCGTGACGGAGCCTGTGTACACACCTGCGCTGCGGTGATCGCAGTGCGACAGGGACTCAAGACGGGGGGCGCACTTCCAGAGCCCTCGGCCACCTACAAGGTGCGGCTCCGGTATGTGTTCAAGTCGGAGCGCAATGCGCTGTCGCTGGCCCGCGTGGCTGTGTACCCGGACGGGCGTGTGGAGCCCGTCACGACGTCGCTGGCACAAGCGAACCTGACAGCCGGTCGTGGCGATCTGCAGGCCGAGAGTCTCATCGTCCGCTCGCAGTACGCCGGTGGACCGATGACGCCCGATCTGGTCCGTCGGCTCCTCGTCTTCCTGGAGGGAACGGCCGACGCGACGCTCGATGGTGCGCCTGTGAGCACGTCTCCAGCGCCGATCTCCTTCCGACTGGTGGTCGCCGACGAAGGAGATGGCTTCAAGCTCGGCCTGTTCCGCCCGCTCGGCGTCACACGACTGTTCAGAGGTGCCGCCTTCATCGATGGCGTCCTGCGGCCGACCTCGCACGGCACCCTCACCCGAGAGCAGCGCTCGATGTTGGTGCAGGGGGTCTCCTTCCGGTCAGACGAGGTCGGGCGCCTCGTCTCGGAGGTACTGCCGGCGCTTCGGGAGCGCATCCAAGTCGATGTGCAGACGACGCGCCTCCCCCGCGAAGACGCTCTCCTGCCCCGGGTCCGTATGCAGCTGAGCGAGATCGGTGAGGGCCTGCGGGTCTCCTCGGCGCTGGTGTACGGCGACCCCCCGGTCGCTCGGGTGACGAGCGGTGGAGCTCTGCAGCCTCTCACGAGTGACGTAGTGCCGGCTCGGGATCGCGACCGTGAGCGGGCGATCTCTCGTCAGTGGCGGGAGAACTTCGGGAGGCCCGTCGGCTTCGACTTCACCTTGCCTCCAGATCAAGCTGCCGAGTTCCTGCGCGATCGCCTGCCGCTGCACGAGGGTCTCGTGGTCGGACGCGTGGACCCGGCGCGCTTTCGGATCACGAAGCGGACGGTGGTTCCGGAGATCGACGTCGAGCGCACCAAGCGTGAGACCGGGCGTGGTGAGGAGAACGCTTGGCGTCTGTCGGTGCGCTTCGACAATGGAGACGGCGGGGAGGCCGATCCACTGACGGTGCTCGATGCCTGGCGCTCTGGACGGTCCGTCGTGCGTCTGATGGACGGTGGCTATGCTCCGCTGCCTGCGCACTGGCTTCGTGAGCACGGCGCGCTGCTGCGGGAGCTCCTCGAGGCGCGCGACGCGGAGGGCCGGGTCGACCGTCACGCGACCGCGGCCCTGATCGAGCTGCTCGAAGACACCGAGGAGTCGGTGCCGCTCGATCTCAAGCGACTACGAGCGTTTCTCGAGGGCGGAGAGGGCCTGCCTGACGTTGCACCCCCACCAGCTCTTCGTGCGGACCTTCGCGAGTACCAGCGGGCGGGATTCCAGTGGCTGCGCTTCCTTCGCGACATGGACCTGAACGGGGTGCTCGCCGACGACATGGGACTGGGAAAGACCGTGCAGGCGATCGCTGCGCTGTGCGACGTGCCCGGCCCGCACCTCGTGGTGGCACCCACGTCCGTGATCCGAAACTGGGAGAACGAGCTGAAGCGGTTCTCTCCAGCGCTCTCGCTGAATCTCTACCACGGGCGAAGCCGCGAGCTGAACGACGCCGACGTCACCGTGACCTCCTACGCTCTCCTGCGACTCGACCTCGCTCGGCTGCGTGAGAAGAGCTGGTCGTATGTGGTCCTCGACGAGGCGCAGGCCATCAAGAATCCGACCTCCCAGACGGCTCGGGCTGCCTGTGTCCTTCGGTCCTCCCACCGCCTGGCACTCACTGGAACGCCGGTCGAGAACCGCCTCGAGGAGCTCTGGAGTCTCTTCCGCTTCTTGATGCCAGGGCTACTCGGCAGCCAGACCGCATTTCGCGATCGCTTCGTGAAGCCCATCGAGACGGGAGACCAGCGATCGCGTCGGCTACTGCGGAGTCGGGTGCGCCCCTACGTGCTTCGTCGACTCAAGCAGCAGGTGGCTGCGGAGCTCCCGCCGCTCACCGAGGTCGTGGTGCGCTGCACCCTGTCCGCCGAGCAGCGGAAGGTCTACGATGCTGTGCGTCTGGCAGCGAGGCAAGACGTGCAGGCCGCCATTCGCTCCCGCGGCGAGGGTGGAGCGACGATCCAGGTGCTCGAGGCGCTACTGCGAATGCGTCAGGCGTGCTGCGATCCGCGTCTGCTTCCCGGTGATGTTGGTCGAGGGGCGGCTTCGGCGAAGCTGGATCGCATGGAGGAGCTGCTGGTGGAGCTCGTGACCGACGGGCACAAGGCGCTCGTGTTTTCACAGTGGACGAGCCTGCTGGACCATGCAGGGGAGCGCCTGAGCGACCTCGGGATTGCCTACGTGCGTCTCGATGGCAGCACGCGAGACCGGCAGGCCGTGATCGACCACTTCCAGTCGGAGGCGGGGCCGCCTGTGTTTCTTCTGTCGCTCAAGGCTGGCGGCACAGGGCTCAACCTCACGGCTGCGGACTACGTCTTCCATCTCGACCCCTGGTGGAACCCGGCTGTCGAGCGCCAGGCGACGGACCGGGCGCACCGAATCGGACAGGACAGGCCCGTCGTTTCTTGCCGGCTGATCGCCGAGAACACGGTGGAGGAGAAGATCCTGGAGCTCCAGGATGCCAAGCGCGAGCTGGCGGAGGCGGCCCTCGGGGCCGAGGGCGGCTTCGTCAAGGCCCTCTCCAGTGCGGAGCTTCGGAGCCTCTTCGACGCAGCGTGAAGCCTGTCGGCGCCGGGCGCGCGCATCTGATACCATGCCAGCTGTCGGGGACAGGCTGTCCCGAGAGGCCAAGATGGCGCTGGTCTGGCTAGCGACTGTCTCGCATGGAGGGTCGAAATGGCGGCACGGGGTAGCGGACCGCTTCGCGCGGTGATCTTCCTCACGCTCGCGATGATTGCCGGCGGCGCGTCGATCGTGATTCTGACGCAGCTGATCGGTAACTACCAGCGCGAGATCGATGAGGCGCGTCGCCCCGAGGACACCGTCATGGTGATTGTCGCTGCACGTGACCTCTACCAAGGTGTGACCATCACCGAGGAAGATCTCTATGCCGTCGAGATCCCACCGAAGTACCTTCCGGATGGCGTGTTTCTCTCGCCGGAGCACGTGGTCGGCCGAATTCCTCGTGAGCGCATCCTCGCTAACGAGTTCGTGCGTGCCAACCGACTGGCCGATCCCGAGTCAGGGGTCGGGCTGAATGCGATCATTCCACGTGGAATGAGGGCCATTTCAGTGGGCGTCAGTGATGGTGAGGCGCTCTCTGGGTTCCTCAACCCACTGAACTATGTCGACGTGCTGGTCACGGTCGGTGACCAGAAGGAGGAGATCCCGATCGAGACTCGCACCCTCCTGCAGGCGATCTTCGTGCTTGGCGTGAACTCGCGGATGCAGAGGGAGTCTCGCGAGGAGGCCCGAGAGAAGCGGGGCAAGCAGAAGCCCTCGGTCACCCTGCTCGTCACGGCTGAAGAGGCCGAGCAGCTCGCTCATGCGGAGAAGATGGGCCGTCTTCGGCTGACGCTTCGCAACGACCTCGACATCAACGAGGCGATCCTCCCGGGCGTCGACATCCAGGCGCTTCGCACCAAGTTCGAGGATGCGAAGCCCAAGGAGACCGCCCGCCCGAGGGTGCGCACTGTCGCTCCGGCGCCCAAGGCCACGCAAGAGCTGAAGATCATCCGAGGCGGAACCATCGAGAAGAAGGTGGTCGGTGAAGAGGGCGAGATTCTCAACAACGGCGGCCGCGCGCGTCGCCGCTGAGACTGCGTCACGTGCACCAGCGGCCCTGCCTGCAGTCCAGCAGCGCAGGGCTCTTGCTCGTCTTGTTGCTCGGCTCCTGCGCACACCGCAGTGACCGTCGTGCCGTGGCCGAGGGCGAGATCTTGGCGGGCTATCTCGATCTGCACGGAGCCCGAGCCTGGTACCTGAGGGGGAGGACAGCGGAGCTCCGTGGTGACCTCGTGGAAGCGGAGCGGAGCCTGAAGTGGGTGGTCCGGCTCGATCGTCGCACTCCATGGGGCCCTCTCCGTGTCGGCGCCTTTCATGCGAGGCAGGGCGAGGTGACGGAAGCCGAGGCATCATTCCAGCTCGCACTCTCCCGCTCGGGACCTGAGGACGCACCGGCTGCGCATGCGGCGCTCGGGCGGTTGTTGCTGGCGACGGATGAGCCACGGGCTCGCAGGCACCTCGAGGCTGCCTGCCCTGGGCCTGCCTGCGCCGAGGCGGCAGATGCTGCCCACGCTGTTGGCGATCGGGAGGCCGCACTCTCTGTGCTCGAGCGGTGGCGGCTGGCGGATGTCTCAGAGGAGGCATCCCGAGAGCGGGCGCTCCGCGCGGAGCGGCTCGAGGCGTGGACCCTTGCGGTCGAAGACTGGCTCACGGTGCTCGAGTCTACGCCTGACGCCGAGGTCGTCGAGCACGCCCGTGATGTGGCGGCGCGGGCAGGCGACGATCGGGTCGAGGCATGGCTAAGGACGCGTGGAGGAGCTCCGTGAGTGCCTTCGAGCGTCCCGCAGCGTGGCTGGGTCTGTGCCTAGTGGGTGGGCTGGCGAGTGTGCCACCGAGCCCGGGACCGGCACAGGAGGCTGTGGAGTCTGCCCTTGAGGGGAGGCTCGACGGACCGAAGACGTCCCCTCTGCGGTGGGAGGTCGAGCTGGGTGAGCGGCGTCTCACTGGACGCGGCTCGGTGGTGGTCGACACGGACGGACGGCTCGCGATGAGCCTCTATGACCCGCTCGGCGTTGCGCCCGTCGCGCGCCTGCGGTCCGATGGTGCAGCCGTCGCGATCACGGTCGCGGGGGGGCGCCGTCACTGGGTGGCTCACGAGGCGGATGCCGTGCTGGATTCCGTGTCAGCGCACGGCTTGGCTGATTTCGTAGGCCTGGGCTTGGGGCGTCTCCGGCTCGATCCAGAGGCACTCGTGGAGGTTCGACGCACGGGCTCTGGGTGGTGGACGCGCTGGCTCTGGATGGGGCGAGCCATCGTCGTGGAGCTCGACCACGATGGCCAGCCGCGCCGAGCGCGGGTGATGGACGATGATGGTCTTCCTGCGATCGGAGTGACGTGGACGCCGGATGCCCTGCAGGTGCGCGCGATCGACGCCGGGGTGGGGATGCGGCTGTCCGGGCTTGACTGGTCGCCTATCGATGTCGATCCAGACATGTTTCAGCTCGGGGCGCCGGACGGGTTTCGAGCGTTGCCACTCGAAGACGCCTGGCTCGAGGGGGACATGGGCTGGTTGGCTGGCCTCTTGGCGCACTGACCCGAGGTTCCCTGCTTGCAGTCGGGAACAGCCTGCGCCATTCTGCGCAGGGGAGACGACATGAGCCGCGTCGAGGTCGAGTTTGCACCAGAGCCGGATGACGTCCCTCCCGAGGAGTCAGGTGATGACGCGTCGGGAGAGGCCGACGGGCGTCAGCGCCGACAGCGCCGGGGCTCGGCCGTCGACGTGGAGATCGAGCGGGAGATCACCAAGCGACAGCTGATCAAGAGTGCGACCACTCTGCTCGTTGTGCTGTTGTACATGGTGTTCACGCTGCTGCGCGACCGAGAAGCCGGTGTGGTCGTCGTCGATCCGGACGATGACGCGGCGGACGACTGGGCCGAGCTGTCCTGAGGCTGCCGCTCAGCTGATGCGTGCGTCCTTGACGGCGAAGCGCACCGTCGTTCGTCCGTTCCAGTGATTTTCTTCGAGGTTGCCGAACAGGTCGACGGTGTGACTCGAGAGGGTGTCCGCCTTGTCGCCGTTCCGCCACCAGACAGCGTCCATGTCGCGGCTTGCCGTAGGGATCCGGAAGCGCAGGCCCTGGTTGTCTTTGCCCATCGTCTTGATGCTGCGGGCGTCGACCCTCGGGATGACCAGCTGGGGCTCGGGGTTGCCCTGACCGAAGGGTCCTAGCCGAAGCAGCTCACGGTAGAGGCTCGTGCTGAGCTCGTCGCGCTCGAGGACGGCATCGATCTCTCGCGTGGGCCGAAGGGAGTCCGTGTCTGCGTTCGCTTCGACGAACGCTGCGAGTCGCTCCTTGAGCAGCTCGAGCTTGTCCGTAGGCACGGTGAACCCCGCCGCGGCGGGGTGCCCTCCGTACTTGACGAGCAGATCTTCTCCAGCGTCGAGCGCCCGGACGGCGTGGATTGAGGGGACGCTTCGCACGGAACCCACGGCGCGGTCACCTTGGATGGAGACCACTGCCGTGGGCTTGTGGAGCTTGTCCTTCAGTCGGGATGCGACGATGCCGACGACCCCGCGGTGCCAGCCGTCGGCCTCCTGACCGGCGACGACGACGAAGGCCGGCGTGTCTCGGCCCTCCAGCTGGGTCAGCGCCTCTGTCTCGAGGCGAGCCTGTACAGCACGTCGGTCCCGGTTCAGGGTGTCGAGCTTCTTCGCCAGGGTCTCGGCCCTCGCGGAATCCCGGCAGTTGAGGAGCTCTACGACGAGCGTGGCGTCGGCGAGCCGCCCAGCCGCGTTGATCCGGGGACCGAGCTTGAAGCCGATGTCCGTCGCTCGGATGATGTCGGTGCGCGCGACGGACAGGAGGGCCTGTAGACCCGCATGGTGTGGCGGCGTGTTCAGCGCCTCGAGACCGAAGGTCACGATGGCCCGGTTCTCGGGTGTCGACAGAGGAACCATGTCGGCCACGGTGCCGATCGCGGCGAGCTTCAAGAGGGAGCGCAGGATGGCATCCCACTTGCGATGGCCGCCGAGCAGGCCCGTTGCGAGCTTCAGCGACACTCCACAGGCTGCGAGGCCGGCGTTCGGGTAGGAGCAGGCCCGCTGCGGGGGGCACAGCACCGTCGCATTCTCCGGGACATCGGCACCTGCTGGCAGGTGGTGGTCGCAGATCAACACGTCGACGCCCGCTGCCCGAGCGGCCTCGACCGCGGCGTGGTCGCGCACGCCGATGTCGGCGGTGACGATCAGGCCGACTCCCTCCGCAGCAGCCTTTTGAGCGGCGAGAACAGAGAATCCGTAGCCCTCGGCGAAGCGGTTGGGGATGTGGTAGTCGAGGTCGAGGTGAGGCTGGACGATGCGCAGCGCGGCCTGCAAGATGAGCGATGACGTGGTTCCGTCCACGTCGTAGTCGGTGATGATCCTGACCTTCTCGCCCTTGTCGACCGCATGCCGAAGGCGGTCTAGAGCGAGGCCCATGTTGTGCATGCGCATCGGATCATGCAGGTCTCCGAGCTCCGGCTCGAGCCAGCGCTTGGGGCTCCCTTCGCCGGTCCATCGACCTGCCAGGACACGCGCCGCGATCGGGGAGAGTCCCGTTGCGTTCATCAGCGAGGAGATGCGCGTGGGGTCGACCGGACGCTCGGTCCAGCGAGCGCCTGTGAGGGAGAGTTCGGACATCGGGTGCACGGGGGCGAGGAGACACGGGGGGCTGTGCGAAGGGAGCGCGCTTGCTCAGCCGGTCAGCCAGGCGAGGTAACCTGTCAGCAGTCCTGCGATGACCCCGCCTGCGACCCCGAGCACGCCATAGGCCACCGGCGGTAGATCCCGCTCCGCAGAAGAGTCACTGTCGGGCAGGTACCTGCCGACGCGGTCGCCCGGTGCACTGGAGGAGTGTCGCCGCTTGCGAGGGTCGAGCGTGAGCTGCACTCGGGTTGGGATGCTCTCGGGATCTTCGAAGAGAAGGTCGAGCACGACGCGGTCGCTGTCGAGGCTGTGAGCGATCACCTGCGTCGGCCGCAGCGACTCGAGCTCGGTCGCCCACAGCGGTAGGCTCACCTCGACGGGCGGGAGGTCGTCCCAGCCCGGGCGAACGGCCTCCAGCTCCGTCGAGCGCTGGGCGATCGCGGCGATGTGGCGCTTCACGACCTCGTCGTCTCGCTCTGTGTCTGGATCGTGTACGGCCTCGAGCCGCAGCCCGGAGAGCTCACCCGCCAGGTTTGCGCGAAGCTGCAGGGACAGCCGGTCGAGGAGCGCGGCCTGGCCCTCGAGGACGCCGCGACCGTCGCTCGCGACAGCCGAGAGCACGGGGAAGGCGTAGGTGTTCAGGTCGATGCTGACGGCGGCCTCGGAGCGAGCCTCGGGGTCATCGATGTGATTGACGACGATCACGACCGGCAAGCGGGCGAGCTCGACCTGGTGCTGCTCCAGCATGTCGTCGAGCTGAAGAAGAGCGTCCACGTTCGCTTGGGTGCGCTGACGTCGAGCATCTGCGACGAAGACGACGCCGTCGAGACCCCGGAGGACCTCCTCGCGATGCTCGCGACGACGGACCGCTCCAGGCAGGGCGTAGACCTGCACGCGGAGATCGAAGCCGCCGAACCGTGGCAGGGCTCCTGGCTGGTACTCGAAGTAGAGGATCTGAGCATCTGCAGACGGACCGAACCGGTGAAGCCGGGACGGTGCGGACGGCAGCCGACTGTGAAGATGCCGGACAGCGGTGGTCGTACCTGCCTTGTCTGCGCCGAAGTAGACGACCTTTGCTGTGATCTCTCGGGTCGCGAAGTTGATCGTCGCCATGGAGCTCCGCCAGAGACAGCCGACAGCCGCAGCCAGTGTAGCAGCCAGGTGCGAGGTTCATGTTAGGCGCGGATGTCCCGACCTCGGAGAGCCTGTGTTCGCTGTCATCCCCGCGTTCGACGAGCCGAAGATCCCGCTCGACTGGCTGGGTTTCCCGGAGGGTGCTGCCATTCACGGATTCGGCATCCTGGTGGCACTCGGCTTCGTGATTGGCGGCAATGTCGCTATGGCACGCGCTCGAAAGCTGGGGCTCGACCCCGAGGTGATCAATCGCCTGATCGGGTGGCTCGTGGCAGGCACGTTCATCGGCGGGCACGTCGGCTTCGGCTTGATGTACGCGCCGGAGGAGTACCTCGCGAACCCCATCGAGTTCCTCAAGTTCTGGCGGGGGCTGTCGAGCTTCGGGGGATTCGCGGTGTGCGTGCCGCTCTCTGTGTGGTTCTTCTGGAAGGAGAAGGTTCCGGTCTGGCCCTACCTCGACTGCTTGGCGCACGGCATGGCGGTGGGCTGGTTCTTCGGTCGGATGGGCTGCTTCGTGGCGCATGATCATCCGGGTACGCCCTCGGACTTCTTCCTGGCGGTCGAGGGCACCTGTCGGGCGGATGCGGATGGGGTCGCCTGTCACGACCTCGGGCTGTACGAGGCCTTGTGGTCTCTGGCCATGTTCGGCCTCTTCCGGGCGATGGACAGCATTCCTCGGGTGCCGGGCATCTACCCCTTGATCCTCGGAGCCGTCTACGGGCCAATCCGCTTCGGGATGGACTACCTGCGCCCCGTCTCGACGGACGTTCGCTACCTCGGCTTTACGCCGGGTCAGTACTGGAGCCTGATCTTCTTCCTCGTCTGCGTGTACTTCCTCGCTCAGCGAATGCGCAGCGGCGACGAGCCCTTCCCATTCGCAGAGCCCGACGAGTCCGCCGAGCCGCCCGCCAGCGCAGCCAGCTGAGCGGAACAGCATCCAGAGCCGCTAGAACACTACGGCGAGGTGCAGGCCTCCGGTGATGTGGGTGTCAGGGGTCTCGCTGCGGCTCGGTAGGGAGAGGACTCCTGCGTGGAGGCCGATGTCGAGGTGCGGAATGGCCGTGACGTCGAGGAGAGCCCCGGCATCCCAGCCGGCCCGTCCGGGCGCGACGGACAGCCCGTCAGCGAAGACGACATGGGCGTAGACGCCAGGTTCGACGACCTTTCCGATCATCATGCGGCCACCTGCGCGAGGTAGGAACCGCTGAGACTCGCTGAACCAGGTGGCGCCGACCTCTGGAATCACCTCGACGAGCGCGAGGTCGACGCCATAGCCGAGGCTGCCCGAGAATCCGGTGCCCAGCGCTGCTGCGCCGCCGGTCGGATTCGCCAGGTCAAGCTGAACACCGACCGTCGGGGCGGCGAGAGCGGGGCTTCCTAGGCTCACTCCCAGTCCGATGAGCGCTGCGCGTGCGGTGCGAACCATGTCTCCTCCGTGACGTCCAGCCGACGGCAGCCCGGCGAGGTGCCTTCAGACCGAAGCGTCACGGTTCGTCAGTCGCGGAGTGGAAAAGCGAACAGACCCCCGAGAGAACACTCTCGAGGGTCTGATGCGGAAGGGGGGAGTCGAACCCCCACGCCCTTTCGGGCACAAGATCCTGAGTCTTGCGCGTCTGCCAATTCCGCCACTCCCGCGGCGCCGGTCAGGTAGCAAGGCCATCAAGGGGCGTCAAGATGTGCGGGTGAGGAACGGTGACGTGGGCACTTGCCGTGGCGGCCGTTGCGATTACTGTCCGGCGGCCACGGCGGCAGGAGGATGGCCGATGTTCGACTGGTTCCTGAGCACCGAGAAGCGAATCGCCAAGAACCAGCGGCGGCTCACGAACCGGGACTCGCAGCCCGAGGATCGGGAAACCTCTGCGCGTTGGCTCCTCGAGAATGGCGGGCAGAAGGGCTTGCGGGCCCTCCTGACGAGGTTCGACATGAACCTGACCCACCAGCTCAACGACAAGGATGAGAAGGAGTTCGTCTACGGACTCCTGGCGTCGAAGGGCTCGGAGGTGAGCAAGCCGCTCCGGGTGCACCTGAAGAAGTGCCGGCAGGTGGCTCTGCCGGTGCGGTTGCTCGAGGAGATCGAGGGCGAAGAGGCTGCGATCTCGATGGTCTACGAGATCCTCGACTTGGAGTACAAGAAGGACGACCTGAACAACCCCGACAAGAAGAAGAACATGCTCGTCTGGCTGACCGAGCGCCGTCATGAGGGAGCCATCGAGGCGGTGAAGCCCTTCATCGACGACTTCGACGAGGGGGTCCGCCACGCCGCGATGGAGGTCGTCATCGCGCAGGGTGAGGGTGAGGCGGCTGCGCTGCTCGAGGCGCGGATGGTGCATCCGGAGGAGGACAGCAACCGTCTCCGCGTGCGCTTGGCACAGGTCTTCGTGAATCGTCGTTGGTCGCTCGCGGATCCCGAGGCTGTCAGCGCAGTACTGCCCAGCGGATTCACGGTCAGTGGCGGCCGGATCGTCCCGGCGTGAGCCTCCTGACCCGCTGCTGACGCTTTGGCTTCGTGAGGTTGGTGGGTTGCCGCGATACACTCCGCGGCGACTGTCAGGAGAGAGCCATGACGCACGAGCGCGCCAACCCATCGGGCAATCCGGTCTGGGAGACCGAGGGTCAACCAGCGACGCCTGCGCCTGCGCCAGTCAAGCCGCGAGCCGAGCACCAGCCTTCGGGCTGGTCGCCCACAGCGTGGCGTTCCCGAGCCTCCCACGGAGAAGAGCGATGAGGGCGGTCCTACTGCTGTCGTTGGCGTCCATCGGACTCGCGGGCTGTGGCGAGCGTACGTGCCAGAGCACCTGCCAGAAGGTCTACTCGACGTCGGAGTGCAACGTCGCGATCGAGGGCGAGCCTGCTCAGGAGTCCGTCGAGAACTGCGTCGCACGCTGCGAGGATGCCCTCCAGATCGCCGGCGATATCTGCGTCGAGAAGAACGGCCGCGAGGAGTGCTACGACCCGAACAAGACGTACCCTGCGTCCGACCCGCCCGAGCTCGAGAACGAGAAGTGGGCAGCGGCGTGGATGGACTGCGTCTGGGAGCTCGCCCCCACGGATGGCTTCTCCAAGGGGTGCGAGAGGCTGCAGCTCGGGACGCAGTGTGCGCCGACTCGCTGAGGTCCTCTTCGCTTCTGCACTGCTGAATGCCGGCTGCGTCCCGCGCTGTGAGAACGTGTGCGAGAAGCTTCTGGCATGCGGTCTAGAGAGCGAGCGCGTCGCCCTCGAGGAGTGCACGACCTCTTGTCTGGAGCAGAACGCGCTGTACGAGTTCTGGGACGATGAAGACAAGCAGCTCGCATTTGACGAGCACCGGCGCTGCTTGAAGCGCTCGAGCTGCCAAGAGATCGCCCGGGGCGACTGCTACGACCCGGAGATCTTCATCTTCGCGAGAGAGTAGTACTCCCGTAGACGGTCGCCAGCGGCACTTGGGGTCGGCTGCCCAAAGAGATCACCGAGCACGGCGGAGCCAGTGCCACCTCGAGCCATCAGGCGATGGTGACGCTCTGGCGTGACGCCGCCGAGTGCGTACACCGGCCGGCCTCGTGCGATGTCGAGGAACGGTGTGAGCCCGAGGACTGGGCGGCGGTCGCCCGGCTTCGAGGTTGGTCGCCAGACCGGAGACAAGAAGGCCCATCGGGCACCCGCAGCCAGTGCCGCCTCGACGGCCTCACGAGAGTGGCACGAGCGGCCCCAGGGACCCTCCGTGGGCTGCGGCCCGGCTGCGGTGAGGTGTCTGCCCTGGGCTGCTACCGAGGTGCTCGTCCTCGCGTGGATGATCACCTCGGGAACGTGCTGCTGTGCGAGCGTGACGAGGGCATCCGCCTGTGGTGCGGGGAGTCCGGGCTCGCGGATCACGAGTGCGTCGAGGCCGGCCTCTCCGAGGGCGCGGATCCACGGGGCCAGCTCTCGCCCATCTCCAGGTGTGATGGCGATGACCGTCGGACTCACTGGCCGATCACCCCCTCCAGCGGCGACGAGGCGTGCGCGAAGAGTCGCTTGGGCATCCGGCCGGCCTCGTAGGCGAGGCGACCCGCCTGAATCGCGAGCTTCATCGCCGACGCCATCTTCACCGGATCCTTCGCAGCAGCGATCGCGGTGTTCATCAGCACGGCATCTGCACCCAGCTCCATGGCGATGGCGGCGTCGGAGGCGGTACCGACTCCCGCATCCACGATCACCGGCACCTCGGAGTGCTCGATGATGATCCGCAGGTTGTAGGGGTTGCAGATGCCGAGTCCGCTGCCGATCGGTGCGGCCAGTGGCATGACGGCGGCACAGCCCAGCTCCTCGAGTCGCGAGCACGCGACGGGATCGTCGGAGATGTAGGGCAGCACGGTGAAGCCATCATCGACCAGCACCCGTGCCGCTTCGATGGTGCCCTCTACGTCGGGAAAGAGCGTGCGAGGATCACCGATCACCTCCAGCTTGACGAGGGAGGTGCCGAGCAGCTCCCGCCCGAGCTGTGCCGTCGTGACGGCGTCCTCCGCCGTGTAGCAGCCGGCCGTGTTGGGCAGCAGCCGAATCCGCGTGCGGTCGATGAAGTCGAGGATGTCGTTGCCGGAGCGCGTGTCGAGATCCACCCGGCGCAGAGCGACGGTCACGAGCTCCGTACCCGACGCGATGTGGCAGGCCTGCATCTGGCTGAAGTCAGCATAGCGACCCGTCCCGACGAGCAACCTCGACCCGAGCGTCACGTCCCCAAGCTGCAGCATCGACTCCTCCGGTGGGCCGATCCTCTAACCACCGGTTGGGTGGCGCGCGCCGATGCACATGGGTCCAGGGGGGGCAAGTGCGGTGGACGTTCTTGCCCGGAAAGCATAGTTGGGGGGCCTCGAACCCCACGTGTGCCGGCGTCAAGTCGTTTCCGAACGACGAATTCCGCTAATGTACGCGCGATTCAGCCTAGAGGAAGTCGAATGCGTTGGTGTGGTCTCGGAGTGGTGTGCCTGGTCCTCGCCGGATGTGGCGGCAAGTACAAGCCGCAGTCCCCGGTGATGACCGGTTGGGAGCGTAACCAGCAGTTCCCGGAAGAAGTCGACTCAACCGCCCGCTACACGGCGGTCGACGACGCTCGGGTGACGGCCCCGGTGCTGCCTGTGATGGCCTTCGGCGTCGCGTTCGATGTGGCGCTGTCGGTCCGGTCGCGTCACCAGAACTGGGACATGCACGAGTTCGGTCGTGTCGCGACTCCCGAGGGCCCCGTGTGGGTTGCTCTGGAGACGCGCGAGGGCTCGCTCGACCAGTTCATCACGGCCGACTACGCCGACTTCGACCTGTTCATGCCGGAGATCCCGTACCAGCGCAAGGCGACGACCTTCCAGAAGGAGGATTCCTCCGATGAGGAGTCCGTGTCCGTCGCGCTGTCGTACGAGAACATCGACGGCGAGGTCGTCGAGCTGAACTTCAAGGGCGATGCTCCGTTCCGCTACAAGAAGAAGCGGAACACGAACGTCCTGGGGCAGTCGAACACCGCGACCATCCTCGCGAAGGACACCCAGCACCGTGAGAGTGCGTTCAAGACCTCTCTCAAGATCGGCGGCAAGGGGCAGAGCCTCGAGAAGGTGGGTCTGTTCGTCCCCTACCAGTGGGCGACCGAGCAGGCGCAGGGCGGTCTGGCTACGGCCAACTTCAACATCATCGAGGGCGACGCTGCCCGCGCGGGCGGGTCTACCCAGACCCTGATCGATCCTCGCGCTTCTGCGGCTCCCGAGCCCGCGCCCGTGGTCGACACGGCGCCCGAGGAGCCCGCCGAGTCGGCGGTCGATGAGTTCTCGCTCGATGGCGATGAGGACGACCTCGAGATCGAGGGCATGGGTGACGAGAGCGCCGACGAGAGCGCTGTCGACGACCGCAAGACCCGCCCGGAGGCCGAGCCAGAGGCGGATGCCGAGGCAGACGGTGAGGCGGCGGACGGCGAGGAGCTTCCCGAGGATCCGGCCGAGCTCGACGATGTCGAGGTCAATGACCGCATGACGCGTCCCGACCTCCCGACGCCGGTCGAGGAGGAGGCCTTCGAGGTCGCCTCCGCGGGCCCCGATCTCGCCCACTTCTCCACGCTCCACCTCATGCCTTCCGGCATGCAGGTCGAGCAGCAGTGGAACGTGAGCATGGGCAACGGCCGCGCCTACGCGAGCCAGCAGTCTGGCCTCCGCACGATGACCTACGAGTACATCGTCGATGAGGACTGGGGCGCTCTCGAGCTTCAGAACATCACGGTCGATCAGTTCGGTCGCGGTGTCCCCACCACTGCCGTGCAGTTCAGCCCGGCTCTTCCCGACCTGCGCAAGCCCTTCAGCGGCCGCCACACGTCGCGCTACGTGATCGACGTGAACGGCCAGGCGAACAGCGCCATGGGTACGGTCGAGTGCTGGTGGACCGAGACTGGCCCTCGGGTCAAGGTCACGCCCCAGGCTCCGGAGTGGACCAAGGGCCGTGGCATGCTGACGACGATCAGCTACGCCACGCCCGGTCAGGCCGCTGTGCGCGTCGAGCGCGTCGCGGACTGAGTCACTCGCCTGAGTCACTCGAGGCCCTCCACCGCTCTGCGCGGTGGAGGGCCTCGCTGCTCAGTGCGGTCCTACCACTCGTAGAAGCCCCGCCCCGCCTTCTTTCCTAGGCGGCCGTCTTCGACCATCTGCCGCATGAGCGCAGGTGGCTCGAATGCTGCATTATTCAGTTCCCTGGCGAGGTAGCTGCCGATGGCCATGCGCACGTCGAGGCCGACCATGTCGGTCAGTCGCAGCGGGCCTACGGGGTGGCGGTAGCCGAGGACCATGGCCTTGTCGATGTCCTCTGGACTGGCGACCCCCTGCTCGACCATGCGGATCGCCTCCATGCCGAGGCAGACACCGAGCCGCGACGTGGCGAAGCCTGGAACGTCGCGCACGATGATCACGTCCTTGCCGATGGCGGCGCCGAGGTGGCGCACACGCTGAACCACGGTGTCCCGCGTGTCGGCGCCCACCACGACCTCCAGCAGCTTCATGATGTGCACCGGGTTGAAGAAGTGGGTGCCGATGACCCGGCCCGGGTCGTCGACGCTGGCCGCGATCGACGCGATGGAGAGCGACGACGTGTTGGTGGCGAGGACGCACTCTGCTGGCGCGATGTCGGCTACGGCCCGGAGGAGGCTCTGCTTGAGCTCTAGGCGCTCGGGGACGGCCTCGATCACGAAGGAGGCGCCCTCTGACGCCGCAGCCAGATCTCCGGTGGCGAGGCCGGCGAGTGCTTGGTCTCGAACCTCCGAGCTCACCTTCCCACGGGAGACGCCCTTGTCGAGGTTGGCCCGAATCTTCGCCATGGCAGCGTCGAGGGAGTCCTGGCGTGCGTCGGTCAGCGTCACTGCGTAGCCCGCCATGGCACAGACTTGGGCGATCCCGTGTCCCATGGTGCCTGCTCCGATCACTCCGATCCGTTCCATGCCGTCCTCCAGTGTGGGCGCCCCACTTAGCCTCGGGTGGGGATACGACCACGGACCAGTCTGGAGGGAGGCGCATGAACGAGGTGGTGATCGTCGATGCGGTGCGCACACCAATCGGTCGTTTTCAAGGGGGGCTCGCGGCCGTTCGACCGGATGACCTGGCGGCGCTGGTGATCGAGGAGGCGGTGCGGCGTGCAGCGATCGACCCGGGCTCGGTGGACGAGGTCTTCTTCGGATGTGCAAACCAGGCTGGTGAAGACAATCGGAACATCGCGCGCATGTCGCTGCTGTTGGCGGGTCTCCCCCAGCACGTACCGGGCGTGACGGTGAATCGACTGTGTGCTTCGGGCCTCGAGGCCGTGAACCAGGCGGCCCGAATGATCGCCGTCGGCGACGCGAGCGCCTGTGTCGCGGGGGGCGTCGAGTCCATGAGTCGAGCCCCGCTGTCGGTGCCTCGCGGCCCACAGCATCCTAAGGCGGGCAACCTGACGGCCTGGGACACCTCGCTGGGCTGGCGCTATCCAAACCCTAAGCTCGAGGCGCTGTTCCCGCTCGAGGCCATGGGCTGCACCGCCGAGAACATCGTCGACCGGCTGGGAATCTCCAGAGAGGAGCAAGACCGGTTTGCGCTCGAGAGCCACACCAAGGCGATCGCGGCACAGGATGCTGGCTGGTTCGAGGGCGAGCTCCTCCCGGTCACTGTGCGTCAGAGGCGCTCAGAGAGCGTGGTCGACGCCGACGAGGGGCCCCGTCGGGCTACGGATCTCGCCAAGCTTGCGCGACTGCGCGCTGCGTTTCGAGACGGTGGCACGGTGACGGCTGGCAACAGCTCCACCCTCAACGACGGGGCAGCGGCGCTCGTGCTGACGAGCGCGGAGCGCGCTGCCGCGGAGGGCTTGACGGTCAGGGCCCGCATTCGGGGCATGGCCTCGGCAGGGGTGGACCCGACCGTGATGGGACTCGGTCCGGTGCCCGCGAGCAGGAAGGCCCTGGCGCGAGCGGGACTGGCCGTCGACGACATCGAGGTGTGGGAGCTCAACGAGGCGTTTGCGGCGCAGTCCCTCGGTGTCCTTCGCGAGCTTGGGGTCCCGCAGAGCAAGGTCAACCTGCACGGAGGGGCGATCGCGCTCGGGCACCCTCTGGGCTGCTCGGGTGCACGCATCCTCACCACACTGCTTGGTGTGATGGAGCGGGTCGATGCCACGCTCGGCGCGGCGACGCTCTGTGTCGGGGTGGGTCAGGGAGTCACGACGGTCATCGAGCGGGTCTAGAGCGGTCTCACTCTGGCTTCCAGGTGGTCCAGGGGATCTCGACCGTGAGGGTCTCTCCCGGACGAATGGAGATCGTGCCCTCCCACTCGAGCTGACGGCTCGGGTTCACGACGCGCAGGTTGTGCGCTCCCACGTCGATCGGAGTGTCCGTGAAGGGTGCACCTTGATTCAGGCGCACGCCGTCGATGTACACATCTCCCCAGAGGCCAGCCGTGACCTTGATGGTCAGCTTGCCCTGGGTGCCGGTAGGCTCGGGGCGGGCCTGCCTCGAGACGGGACGGGAGACCCCTGGACCCTGCAGCGGGACGATCTCGATGCGGGCATTGTTGGCGCGGCCTGCGGCCGTGCGGTTCGTGTCGATAGGGTGCTGATCGCCGTAGCCCCGTGCCTTGAGGCGACCGCTCGCGACGCCGCGACTGCTCAGTGCGGCCGCCACGGCCTCCGCTCGGGCGAGCGATAGGGTCTGGTTTGCGTCGCGATCGCCACGGTTGTCGGTGTGCCCCGCGACCTCGACGATGGTGAGCCCGGGGTTTTCCAGCAGGAGCGTCGCGAGATCGTCCAGGGCCGCGTCGGAGTCCAGGAGTGAGTCGGTCCCGGGGGTGAAGGCGATCGGGCTTGCCAGGACGATCCTGTCGTCATCGACCCATGCGCCGGTCGGGCATCCGTCAGACGCCCCGCCTCGCGCCACAGGGGGGGCCGCTCGGTCGGGGCAGGCATCCCGAATGTCGGGGATGCGGTCGCGGTCGCGGTCCGGGCAGCCCTCGGTCTCCTCGGGGCCTGCCATGGCCGGACAGAGGTCGCGTGGGTCGGGCACGCCGTCTGCGTCTTGGTCGGGACAGCCTCCCTGCGCCCGTGGCCCGCGGACCAAGGGACATGCATCGTCGACGTCGGCGACCCCGTCGCCGTCGTTGTCGGCCTCTGGACATCCGTCGTCGTCGGCGTAGCCGTCGATGTCCTCGGCCTGGTCCGGGCACATGTCAGCGGCGTCGACGAACCCGTCTCCATCGCGATCTTCGTCGTCACACACTGCGCCGGGCGGGCAGTCGTCGTCATCGAGCGCGACCACGGTGGGCTGTGGACTGGGCTTGCGGTCGGTGTGCCAGGAGAGGGTCGCGCCGAGACGGTACTCGGGGGCTCCGACCCCGCGGAGCCAGCCGGTCCCCCCGAGGAGTCCGAGAGCGATCCCGGAGCGCGTCTCGTTCTGCGCGAAGGCGTGGATGCTGCCTGCTCGATTCGGACCCTCTAGACCGACCACCAGGGCGTGGTGGAAGTCCAGCTCCAGGCCGAAGCGTGTGGCGTCCGTCGCGTGTCCCCAGACTCCGGCAACCATCCAGCCGGAGGAGCCGAGCCCGACGTCGTCGACGACATCGGCGGCTGCGCCAGTGAGGCCGAGGTCGACGAGCCATCCCATGGGCCCCGAGCGCCCCGAGAAGAGCATCGCGAGGCCGGCGGAGGCACCGGTGCGCGTGAGGGCCGATCCTGTTCCTGTAGGAACGGTCAGCTGTGGTGCAACGCCGTACCGGAAGCTCTCGGTCTCACCGGCGGTCGGCAGCACGACCTGTGTGCGCAGATCGCCGAGAGATGCGCCTCGGAAGTCGTTCACCGGGGCACTGACAAAGGCATAGGTCGGCAGCGAGAGATCGATGCGGGCGCGCTCACTTGGCGCCCACGAGCCTTGGAGCGTCATGGGCATGATCGCCTCGACCGAGGCGACGCCGAGGCGACGCGGTGTGGGGCGCTGTGCGAATGACGTGGTCAGGCCCAGCATGGGACCAACGGGGCCGACAACGGCTTCCTCGCCCTGCGGAGTTCCCCCGCCAAGCGCGAATGCACCGGACGGCTGGAACAGATCGATGTCGGCTGCTCGGGCATTCCCGAGACCAAGCAGAGTCGTCAACAGCAGCACACCAGCCCCCACGTGGGGCAGCATAGCGCTCGCTTCACTGCCGAGGTGGGTACTTCCGCAGCTTGCGCTGTAGGCTCTGTCGGTGGAGCCCTAGTCGTCGGGCTGCCTCGGAGATGTTTCCGCCCGTCGAGGCGAGCACGTACTCGATGTACTCGCGCTCGTGGCGCGCGAGGCTGGGGGGCTTCTCGGGCACCACGACGTTGGGGTCGCCCTGGTCGGCGTGGAAGGCCTGCTCGAGTGCGTCAGGGTCGCAGGGCTTCGTGAGGTAGTGCCGAGCACCGAGCTTGATCGCCTCGACCGCGGTCGCGACGGAGCCGTAGCCGGTGAGGACGACGGCGCGAATGGCCGGGAGGCGCTCGACGAGATCGGACAGCACCTGCAGCCCCTTCTCGCCGCCTAGGCGCAGGTCGATCACGGCGTACTGAGGCCGGTGCACGGCGGCGAGGCCGAGAGCAGAGCGATGGTCGGACGCCCCGAGGACTTGGTAGCCCCGATCGATGAACTCGAGCTCCATCGACTCGCGGAACGCGTGGTCATCGTCGACCACGAGGAGCTTGCGTGCCATCTTCATGCTGTCCTCCGCTCCGCAGCCGGGAACCACCAGCGGGCGATGGTCCCACCACCCGTGTTTGGCATGTAACCCAAGCCTCCTCCCGCCCCGTCCGCCACGGACTGGGCGACGAACACGCCGAGACCGGTCCCATGGGTCTTGGTCGTGAAGAACGGTGTGCCGATCAAGTCAGCTTGGTCCGGCAGACCACAGCCGCGGTCCTGGATCGTGACGACTCCCTGGGCGCCGTCGGACGTGACAGCGATAGCGAGAGGCTGGAAGCAGCCGACCTCTTCTTGTGCGTGGCGCGCATTCTCGAGCAGGTTGATCAGAGCCTGGATGAAGGCCACACGTGGCAGGTCGACCTCGAAGCCACGGCTGGTGTCCTCCACTCGGGCCTCGAGGGTGCTGCCGGTGCTCCAGAGCTTCACGCCCTCCTTGACCAGCTCTGCGAGGGACCGCCGCTCGATCCCGGCTGCGGAGGGATCACCTGCGCCGATCAGGAGCTGCTCGACGATGCGAGTGCAGCGCTTCAGCTGCTCGAGGACCACCTCGGTGTCACGCTGGCTGTCCGGATCCGTGTGGCGGCGTGAGAGCCGACGAGTCCGCAGCCCGATGGTCGACAGGGGGGTGTTGAGCTCGTGGGCCGCACCGGCTGCGAGGGTGCCGACGCTGCGGAGACGGTCGGTGCGTGCGGTGCGCTCGCGGGCCTCGAGAAGCTGCTGCTTGCGGCGGCGTAGCGAGAGCGCCAGCCCGACCACGAAGACGGTGATGGCGATCGACGTGATCGAGAAGGCCAGGACCTGGCCGAGACTGTGGAGGGTCGTGATGCCCAGGCTGTGTCGGTCGTAGGCGAGTGGCTGATGGACGAGGTGGGTCATCGCGTAGCAGCCGACCACGACGGCGGTGATGCTGGCTGCCCCCCTCGGTCCTAGCATCACGGCGCCCATGGCGATGTGCACCATGTAGAGGCTGACGAAGGGATTGTCGGGACCGTCGGCGAGCAGGAAGAAGCCCGTCAGCACGATCACGTCCAGTGCCAGCTGTAGGAGGAGTCGTCCCTCGCCGATCGCCGTGATGGTGTTGAGCGCACGCATGGCCGAGAGGTTGGCGATCGCGAGGATCAGCACCAGCAGTGACAGGGCTGGAATGGTCAGTCCGGGGCGCTCGAAGAGCTGCAGCGAGAAGGCGACGGTGATCACCTGAGCGACGATGGCGACCCACCGCAGGCGCACCAGCCAGGTGAGCCACATCGCCCCCTCGCTGATGGCCTCCGGAAAGGCCCATGCTCGTGCTTGTCCGGTGAAGCTCACGCTCCCTCCACATCCTTCAAGGCTGCGCGAAGACCATCCAGCAGGTGGTCTACTTCCTCGGCGGACAGCGCCAGCGGTGGGTTGAGCACGACCGTGTCGCCTAGAGGCCGGAGGACGACCCCGTGCTCTCGAGCCGCCATGCAGACGGCTGCCCCGATGCGCCGCGCGGGGGGGTGAGGGCTGCCGTCTTGCTGGACGAGGTCGACCCCGACCATCACGCCCTTCTGGCGAATCGAGGCTACCCCTGGACGCTCGCGGAGTGGCGCCAGGCCTGCGGCGAGCCGGTCAGCGATTCGAGTGGCCTGGGCAAGTCTGTCGGCGCGTCGGAACAGGTCCAGGCTCGCCAGAGCGGCTGCACAGGCGAGGGGGTTGCCCGTGAAGGTGTGACCGTGGAAGAACTGCTTGGCCTCCTCGGGGGCCGCGAGGAAGGCCTCGTAGACGGACTCGGTGGCCAGAGTGGCCGCCAGCGGCAGGTACCCGCCGGCGATGCCCTTGGCGAGACAGAGGAAGTCAGGGGCGATGCCGACCTGCTCCATGGCGAAGAGGGTTCCCGTGCGGCCAAAGCCCACCGCGACCTCGTCGCAGACGAGCATCACTCCGTGCTCGCGGGCCCGCTCCAAGAGGGCTCGTAGGAAGCCGATGCTGTGCATCTTCATGCCCGCGGCACCCTGGACCAGCGGCTCGACCACCAGCGCCGCGAGCTCGTGACCATGCCGATCGAGCAGCTCGAGGCCCTGCTTCAGGCACTCCTCCTCTTCGGCGCCGCCGGGCTCGACTGGGGCGGGCAGGGCCACGCAGTCGAAGAGCAGCGGGCGGTAGACGGCGTGGAAGATGTCGATGGCACCGATGCTCACCGCTCCCAGTGTGTCGCCATGGTAGGCATCTCGAAGAGCGGCGAAGCGGGTCCGCTCTGTCTGCCCTCGCTGCTGCTGTGCCTGGAAGGCCATCTTCAGCGCCACCTCCACGGCGGTCGAGCCGTTGTCGCTGTAGAAGACGCGGTCGAGGCCCTGTGGGGTGCACTGCACGAGGCGAGCGGCGAGCTCGATGGCGGTGGGATGGGTGAGACCGAGCATGGTGCTGTGAGCCATGCGATCGAGCTGAGCCCTGACCGCCGCGTCGATTGCAGGGTGGCGATGCCCATGGACGTTGGTCCAGAGAGACGAGACGCCGTCGAGATAGCGCTTGCCATCGACATCGACGAGCCAGCATCCCTCAGCTCGCTCGATGATCAGCGGCTTGGTTGCTGTCCACGTCGACTGCTGGGTGAAGGGGTGCCACACGTGGCGGTGGTCGAGAGCAGCGAGCTCAGTGGTGCGGTCCGAAGGCATCGAGAATCCGGTCCAGCTGGGTGGAGGTGTGAGCGGCCGAGGCGGTCAGTCGGATCCGCTCGGTGCCCACGGGGACAGTGGGGTAGCGGATTGCGGGAGCGAAGACACCTCGGCTCAGGAGCTGCTCGCTGAGATCGAGGGCTCGATCACCGACGACCACAGGAAGGATGTGAGCGTCGCCGAGCACTGGCCAGCCGAGCTGACCGAGGCCCACCCGCAGAGTGTGGGCATTGGACATCAGGCGCTCCCGCAGCTCGTCGGTCGCTGCTCGCAGGCCTGCAAGCGCCATTGCTGCGACGGGCTCGGGCGGAGCCGTGGTGAAGATGAAGCTGCGGCCAGCATTCACGAGGAGCTGCTTCAGCTCGGGTGGGCCTTCGACGAAGGCGCCGGAGGCTCCGAAGGCCTTTCCGAATGTACCGATGCGGATGTCGGGGGTGACACCCGCTGCTGCCGCGGCGCCTCGTCCTCCCGGCCCGAGACAGCCGATGGCATGGGCCTCGTCGACAGCGAGCCAGGGACCCGATGGATAGTCCGTGAGGGGGGGGAGGTCTCCGTCCATCGAGAACAGGCCCTCGGTCACGATCAGCTGTGTGTCTGCAGGGATCGCCGCTGCATCGGCATGGGGCACGACCGTGCGCTGCGCGCGCCCCAGTCGGAGTCCATCGATGATCGAGGCATGATTCGCGGCATCTGAGGCCACGCTCTGGTCTGCGGTACAGACAGTGGAGAAGACCGCGAGGTTGGCCTGGTAGCCGCTCGGGAACAGCAGAGCGGGACGGCCGAGCCAGTCCTCCAGGGCGTGCTCGAGCTGCTCATGCGTGGGCCGGGAGCCCGAGATCAGGCGTGAGCCGCCAGAGCCTGCGCCAGTGGCTGCAGCCCGCACGTCCGGATGCCAGGCCAGTCCGAGGTAGTCGTTGGAGCAGGCGATGATGACATCGCGACCCTCGAGTCGGCCCGTGGTCGGTCCGGTAGGCGCGATGGTCCGCAGAGCACGTGTTCGGCCCATCTCGGCGATGCGGACGAGTCGCTGATGCCAGGTCGCGTACCGGCTCACCGCGAGGCTTGCGTCGACAGCCTCGTGCTCACATCGCGTGGCGCGTGGCGGTCGTCCCGAGGTCGGAAGGTCCCGTTGACGTAGACACAGCCGGCATCGCGAGCGCTGTTGAACACCGAGATGAAGCGATCGAGAGACTGATGCCGGGACTGCGCGGGGTCGGCGTTGTCTGCCGTGGTGTGCACGTCAGCTGGCTCCTCCAGGGCGATCATCTCGGTGAGCGCGTGCAGGGCCGAGCGCCAGGCGCGGCGACGCCTCTCCGCCGCAGCGACCGCGGGCGAGAGCGCCTCGAGCTCGTCTTCCGTCATGCTCTCCACCACGAAGACCCACGTAGGACTGCTCCCGAGCTCGAGGCCCTGCAGCGCATCCTGAACCTCTCGGAAGGCCTGACGGTACTCGCGCGCCACCTCGGCATAGCGCAGGAGGGCTCCACGGCTCGGGAGCTGTGCGGCCATAGGACTCTCCATCGGTCAGTCGGTTGGCGTGGCGAGAGACTGAACAGTCGGTCTGGGATCGGACAGGGCTGCTTGGCGTGCTTGGACGGCTAGCTCGCCGTCGAGTGCGGAGGTGATGACGGCTCGGGCCAGGTCGTCGGGCAGCTGCGCTGTTCGTCGGAGGACGAGGAGCCCGAGGCCCTCTCTGGTTGGGTCCACGACCCACTGCTGGAAGGCAGACTCCGAGGCCTCGGAGTGTGCGGCGACGAGGCACTGTGCAGCGCGCATCGGCGCCCAAGGGGGGAGCGTCACCGTCTCGGCGACATCCCGTAGGTCGGCCGCAGGCTCGTCGGTGAGAGCGGACAGCTCGGCGCAGGACGGCGCGGGGTCACGCACGGAGAGCGCACGAAGCAGTGCGTCGTCGTCTGCCCAGCACGTGGAGGCGAGGAGGAACCAGAGCATGGAGACCTCTATACCGCCGTGAGGAGTGCGGGGAGCTGACGAAGAACACGTCGCGTGCCGGCGCCCATGGGGCGCAGGTACTGGGCGCGTGTCAGGCTCACCCAGCGCGCCTCCAGCTCTTCCGTTGCGCGAGGCTCCGGAGCTGTAGGAATCTGAAAGACGAAGCAGGTCAGCGCGAAGGCGCGCTCGCCGTCTCCCCACGCGACGGCCAGCTCGATCTCCGCGAGGGGCTGACCCGCGGGAATGACGACTCCGGACTCCTCCTCCAGCTCGCGCAGTGCGGCATCGAGCGGCGCTTCTCCATCCTCGATGCTGCCGCCGGGGAAGGCCCAGTGTCCAGGCCAGGCTCCGACCAGGCGTCGGCCCAGCAACACGCGCTCCCCATGTACCAGGCAGACCGAGGCAGCTCGGCGAAGATCAGGGCGTCGGGATGGCGGCGTGAGTCGGTCTTCTGCCTCGGGCTTCCAGCCTCGCTCGATCGCGAAGTCTCGGTGCTTCGGTCCGATGGCGAGGGTGCGTCCTGCACGGTCGAGTGCCCACAGCACATCGTCGAGGGTGCTCTCACTCCGGTGGGAGTGGGCGAGCCACGGTGCGGCAGCTCCATCGTCGAGGGTCGCGATCACCCCGATCGGGTTCACGCCCGAGACGATGGGAGGCGCGTCGACCGGTGCGGCTTCCTGGATGAGTGCGAGCTGGGTGTCGAACATCTCGGGGTCACTCAGCCCGAGGAGGGTGCGATGCGGCAGGGCTAGCGCGAAGTCCTCGGGGGTGCGTCGTCGTCCGAGGGCGTGCCAGGCGGCTGCAGCGGTCGGTGCCGTGAGGGTGGGCAGGACCAGGCCGCCCTCGAGGTGGCGCAGCTCCTTCACGCCTGGAAGTGCCGCCAGCAGCCGCTCGGGCTCTTCGGAGAGCTGCGGCACGAGCAGCCGCACGAGTGCACGGGCGGTGCTCTGCTTGGTGCCGTCGAGTGCACGCGCCGACCCCTCTCGAGGCACGAGCAGGACGGGGTGGCGGCCGCCTCGGATGTCAGCCAGGTCGTTGGCGACCGAGTAGTCGAGCTCTGCAGCACGGATCTGCTCTCTGGCTACGGCCTCCAGCTCGGTCTTGTCGACGTTGGACAGCAGCTTGAAGCCCACCAGCGTCGTCTCGTCTCCGCAGCGCTGCCGGAGACCCTTCAGGAGCTTGGGATTGCGCCTCATGCGCACCACGAGCTCGTCGGATGTCGAGCGGATCTTGCCGTCGACCGCGACCGGGGCGTAGTCCGACACGGCGGCTGCCATCAGCAGGAGGTCGGGGGGGCTCGCGCAGGCCGCGGACAGGGCACGCTCGAGCTCCGCGAACGAGCCGAACGGCACGACGCGCACCTCTCGATGGAGCCACTCGGGATGCGACGCGAGGGCGCGGCTGGCGAGGAGGGTGACCTCGACGCCGACCTCGCACAGGGCGTTGGCGAGGCTGGCGCCCAGCCGCCCCGTGGACCGGTTGGTCACCACGCGCACGTCATCGATCGGCTCGGAGGTGCCCCCCGCGGTGATCACCGCTGTGCGGATCATGCGCTGCTCCTGTGCGCCGAGACCTCGTCGCTCGAGGGCTCGAGCTCGCTCTGCCAGATCAGTCGGCTGGCTCGCTCGTAGGTGAACCACGCCCACGCCCACTTCAGGAACACGAGTAGCCGATTCCGGAAGGTCACCAGGAAGATCAGGTGGATGAACACCCACGCGAGCCAGGCGACGAGGCCGCCCAGCTGAAGGCCTGCGGACCAGAGCACGGCGCGGGAACGTCCGATCGTCGCCATGCTGCCCTTGTCGAAGTAGCGGTAGGACGAACGCTCTCGGCCCTGATGGTCCGTGATGATGCACTGGGCCACGTGAGCGCCCTGGCTGCTCGCGACGGGCGCCACGCCGGGCAGGGGCTCCCCGTCTGGGCCGATGAATCGTGCGAGATCGCCGATCACGAAGACCTCTGGGTGATCCGGGAGGGAGCAGTCGTGGCCCACCGGCACCCTCCCGCTGCGATCGAGCGGCACACCGAGTGTGCGGCCCAGCTTGGAGCCCCTCACACCCGCTGCCCACAGCACGGTCCGAGCGTCGACACGCTCTCCGCTGTCGAGAACGATGCCGGCGTGGTCTACGCCCGCGACGCGGGTCTCGGTGCGGACCTCCACGCCGAGCTCCTCGAGCTGCTGGCGCGCGCTGTCTCTCAGGCGCTCGGGGAAGGCGCCGAGGACGGCGGGAGCTGCCTCGATCAGGAGCACGCGCGCCTCGCGCGTGTCGACGCGGCGGAAGTCACGGCGCAGCGTCGACAGGGCGATCTCGGCGATGGCCCCGGAGAGCTCGACACCGGTGGGACCGGCCCCGATGACGACGAACGTGAGCAGCGCTCGTCGGCGGTCGGCATCCTCGACCCACTCGGCCTGCTCGAAGGCCTCGAGGATCCGCCTGCGGATGGTGAGCGCCTCACCGATGGTCTTCAGTCCTGGAGCGTGCTCGGCCCAGCTGTCATTGCCGAAGTACGAGTGCTCGACCCCCGTCGCGAGCACCAGGTAGTCGTAGTCGAGCCACGTCGGCCCGCCGGCGTCGTGCTTGTCGATCAGCTCGATGCGCTTCGCAGTCCGGTCGATACCGACGACCTCCGCCAGCCGGACCGCAGCATTGTCCTGGCGCGCGAGGACCGAGCGGATCGGCTCCGCGATGTCGGAGGGTGCGAGGCCCGCCGTCGCGACCTGGTAGAGCAGTGGCTGGAAGAGGTGATGGTTACGGCGGTCGATCAGGGTCACGCGAACGGGTGCGCGACGAAGTGCCTGGGCGGTGGCGAGACCACCGAATCCTCCTCCGACGATCACCACGTGCTTGGTCACGGAGACTCCTGCCCGGACCCCGAGCTTAAGCACGTTGGGCCCCAGGTCACGTCAAGTCGTTCTCTCGCAGAGACCGGGTGCGTCGGCTACGCGGCAGCATGGTTCGGTACGACGACGACGAGCGCACGCTGGCGTGCTCTGCTCGAGATCTGGTCGAGGCGGGCGCGGCGCGCGGGGATCTGCGCGTGAGCGTGGCTCAGAGCAAGACGGCTCGTCTCGAGCTCGGTCGACGGGCCCATGTGGCGTGGCAGGAGGAGCGTGGCGCGACCGACGAGGCCTTCCGCGCGGAGGTTC
>PKDJ01000142.1 GCA_002862545.1 Pseudomonadota bacterium | reverse complement strand
GCGCCCTCGACGTCCTGCGCGAGGCAATCGGTGTTGGGGCTGTTATAGATCGCGGGCGCGGGGATCACGTTGCAGGTCGGTCGGCCCGCGGCGCCATAGCCGATTTCGACCAGGACCTTGCGGTCGAGGGCCATGGAAAGCGCCTTGCGCACCGCGATGTCGGAGAACAGGCAAACCGGTGAGGCATGCCCCACCCGCACCACCTGATTGGGCTCTCCCTTGCCGCAGAAGGGCGACCCACCGACCTCGAAGGTGCTGCGGTCACCGACGGCCACCAGGTTGCGCCAGAAGCTCGCAGAGCGACCCCGGTAGTTCGGGTTCTTCACGAGGCCGACGACCTCACCGTTCACGATGCGGCGTCCGAGCTCGCACCCGAACTGAAACTTGTCGCGCCGATCGTCGATCGACCACGAGGTGTTGGTCTGCATCCAGACGCCATCTTCGATGCCTGCGATCAGCTCCTCGAGCGACTTGTCACCGGGGACGAGGTCGAGGTTCGCCATCCGATCGATCGGGGGCCGGTTCCACGAGCAGGCCCGGCTGTTCGCGACACCGGGAAGCCCGGCGCGTCGCTGACTGAGCGCTCCGCCGAGGGGCCGCACGAGCAGCCCGTCGCGAATCAGGTGCTGGCGCTCGGCGGGCGTGCCGTCGTCGTCCCAGCCGTAGGTCGCCAGCTCCGTGGGCTCCGACGGATCGAAGACGACGTTGAGCAGCTCGCTCCCGTACTGGTACCGGCCGAACATCTCGGGCTTCACGAAGGTGGTGCCCGCGTAGTTGCGCTCGTCACCCAGGATGCGGTCCAGCTCGAGGGGATGCCCGATGGACTCGTGAATCTGCAGGACCATCTGGTCCGGCGCGAGCAGGACGCTCATCTTGCCCGTCGGGCAGTTGGGGGCTGCGAGCAGCGCGAGCGCCTCGTCGGCGTAGCGGGCCATCCGCCTGGGGCCATCCACCTCGTCGAGCAGCTCCCACCCGCCCTGTCGGGACAGCCCTCGACCGGCCGTGCTGCGCGTCTGGCTCTCCCCGTCGGCATGAGCCACCACCGTGAGATCCGGCGACAGCACATGCAGCTCCTGTGCGACATCCCCCCCGTGCGTCGTCACCCACCGCGAGCGCGAGCGGATGCTGTTGAGCGCGACCGCATGATGGACGATGCGCTCGTCCGTCGGCAGGGCCGCCACCGTGGACCGGAGCCAGTCGAGCCGATCGGCGACGGTCACGTCGGCCCACCGGCGGCGCGTCGGCGTCGCCCACTCGCCGGTCTGGGTGCTAGGCGGCAGCGCGCGGGTGTCGAAGAGCGCCGACTCCCCCGTGCCCTCAGCCCACTCCCGAGCCCGGTCCACGGCGGCACGAAGGCCCGCGGAGGACAGGTCGGTCGTCGCCGCATAGCCGAGACCGCCACCCGCATGAACGGTGACCATCGCGCCGGACTCGGTCGCGATCGTCGGGGGCTCCAAGACCCCGCGCCTCAGCGACAGAGACTCGACCCGCGACTCGACCACCCGCAGCGAGCAGAGGTCGACGCCCGACGGGGCCAGCTCACGGAAACGCCTCACGACGGCATCGTGCATGCCACCTCCAAGCGAGGGAGTCTATCCCATCGCCGGCAGCCCGCGCAGGCGCTCCGTGACGGTCGACGCGATCAGTCGATGGAGCCTGCCACGATGCCGTCTCCCCCCCACGTCACCCGAAACTCGGCGCGACGGTTGGCCGACCAGGCGCCCTCGGTCGCACCCACCTCGATGGGATGCTCCTCGCCGAAGGTCGTCGGCTGAATCCGATCGCCAGCGATGCCGTGTGCCGCGAGGGCCCGCTGCACGGACAGGGCACGTCGGTGCCCGAGAGCCAGGTTGTAGTCCGTCGTGCCGCGGGAGTCGGCGTGTCCCTGGACCTCGATGCGGACCTCTGGGTACCGGGCGAGAATGGCAGCATTCTCTGCGAGGGCCGCGAGGGCGTCTGCGGTCAGCTGTGACGTGTCCGTCTCGAAGTGGACCCGGGAGAGGTTGGCGACCATCTGCTGGACCTCGAGCGGGACCTCGTCGATGTCCGCTCGAGCGCCAAGCCCGAAGCCATCGGCGTCAGCCCCACCAACCACCGCACTCGAGGTACCGCCCCCCGCACCGGCCGCCGTCACACCAGGGCGCCGACTGCCCGCACACGCCACCAGACCGACCATCGCCGCCAGCCACATCATTCGGACCATGCATCCTCCTCGCGCCACGTGACGCACACACCGCCCACAGCGCAGTCGCTCCACCGCTGACCCAAACAAATCTTGCCGAATTCATTTCTGTGATTACCGACCGGCCGTCCCGGGCCACCAAGAGCCCGGACACACCTTCGGAAGGACAGCGATGATCGAGATCAGGGACGTTTCGCGTCACTACGGGTCGAAGGTTGCGGTGGACGGTGTCTCTCTGACGATCGAGCGCGGCGAGATCGTGGGTCTGCTGGGCCACAACGGCGCCGGGAAGACGACGCTGATGAAGATGCTCACCGGCTTCCTCGAGCCCACGTCGGGCGCCATCGCCGTTGGGGGCGTCGACGTGCTCGACGACCGGCTCGGTGCGCAGAAGCAGATCGGGTACCTCCCCGAGAACGCGCCGATCTACACCGACATGCTGGTTCAGGACTACCTCCTGATGATGGCCGAGCTGCGGGGGCTCCCTCCCGAGCAGCGGGTGGCTGCCGCCGGCAGGGCCGCTGTCGCGACGGGGCTGCAGCAGCACCTCACCTCGCCGATCCGCACGCTCTCCAAGGGCTACCGACAGCGTGTCGGCATCGCACAGGCGATCCTCCACGATCCTGCGGTGCTCGTGCTCGACGAGCCGACCAACGGCCTCGACCCGGTGCAGATCCAGTCCATCCGCGAGCTGATCCATCGGCTGGCGCAAGACACGACCATCATCTTGTCCACGCACATCCTCCAAGAGGTCGAGGCCGTGTGTGATCGCGTGGTGGTGCTGATCGACGGGCACCTCGCGAAGGACGCGCCGCTGACCGATCTCCTGGCGAGCCAGCGCATCCGCCTGTCGCTCACGGACGACGCCCAGAGCGTTCAGCGCGTGCTGCTCGATGTCCCCGGCGTCGGCGAGGTCACTGCGCTCGGAGCCGATGAGCAGCTGCCCGGTCACACCGTCTGGGCCCTCTCCTGCACTGGCGAGGCGCTCCCCACCTCGGCCGTCCTCCGCGCGGCTCTCGACGCAGGCTGGACCATCGGTGCAGTCACCCCCGAGGTTCAGACCCTCGACGGCGTCTTCCGGCGCCTTCAGCGTGAACACATCGCCCGAGTGGAGGCCTCATGAACGCGCTCACCGTCGCGCGCAAGGAGCTCCGCTCCCTGTTCACCAGCCCCATTGCGCTGATCTTTCTCGCCATCTTCCTCGTGACCACGCTGGTTGGCTTCTTCACCACCAAGCAGTTCTTCGTGCGCGGTCTCGCCGACGTGCGGCCGCTGTTCGAGCTGCTGCCGCTGCTCCTGATCTTCCTCGTCGCGGCCGTCACCATGCGGGCCTGGGCCGAGGAGAAGCGCGCCGGCACCCTCGAGGTCCTGCTCACCCTACCCGTGCGCACCAGCGAGCTGGTCGTCGGCAAGTTCCTCGCCGGAATGGCGCTGATCGCCGTGGCTCTCGGCCTCACGCTCCCGCTCCCCTTCGTGGTCAGCATGCTGGGTCCGCTCGACTGGGGGCCCGTGGTCGGCGGCTACCTCGGAGCCCTGCTGCTGGGCAGCGCCTACATGGCCATCGGCCTGTGTGTGAGCGCGCGCACGGACAATCAGGTGGTCGCCCTGATGTCCACCCTCGTGGTGGGGGGCATCGCCTTCCTGATCGGGGACGACCGCTTCACGACCTTCTTCGCCGCCGAGACCAGCGAGGCGCTGCGTGCACTCGGCACGGGCAGCCGCTTCGAGAGCATCGGCCGCGGGGTGATCGACCTGCGCGACCTCGTCTACTACGGCGCCATCACCGGCTCCTTCCTGACACTCAACGCCTACTTCTTGGACTCGCTCAGGGTTGATCCGGGCTCGACCCGCGGTCGCCAGCGCACCCTGCAGTGGCGGATTCTCCTCGGCCTGACGTTCTTCAACGCCCTCGCCGCGTGCATCTGGCTCTACCCCGTGACCGCGGCACGCATCGACATCACCGAGAACGGCGACTTCTCGATCAGCCAGACGACCAAGTCGACCCTTGCCCAGCTCGACGAGCCCCTCCACCTGCACGGCTACTTCAGCTCGCGCACGCATCCGCTCCTCGAGCCCTTGATGCCGCAGATCCGCGACATGCTTCAGGAGTACGCCGTGCATGGCCGCGGACGCGTGACCGTCGGCTTCGACGATCCCAACACCGACGAGGAGCTCGAGGCCGAGATCAGCGAGCAGTACGGCATTCGGAGCTTCCCCTTCGGCGTGTCCGACCGCACGAGCCAGGGCGTCGTGAACGCCTACTTCCACATCCTGATCCGCTACGGCGACGAGTACGAGGTGCTCGACTTCCAAGACCTGATCGACGTGCAGCCCTCCGACACCGACATCCGTGTGGAGCTTCGCAACCTCGAGTACGACGTGACCCGCGCGATTCGGAAGGTCACGCAGGAGTTCCAGTCGCTGGACGTGATCCTGACCGCGCTCCCCGGTGAGGCGAAGCTCACGGCCTACATCACGCCCGACCGTGTGCCGGCCGACTTCGAGCCCGTCGTGCAGACCTTCCGGACCATCGGCAGCGACGTCGCGGACCGCTCCCGCGGCAAGCTGATCTTCCAAGAGGTCGACCCCTCCACGGACGACGCGCTGATGGACCGGCTCTACACCGAGTACGGGGTGCAGCCGCTGGCCGTCGACCTCCTCGGGCGCGACGTGTTCTACCTGCACCTGGTCCTCGAGATCGGTGACACCGTGCAGCGCATCCTGCCGCGTGGAGACATCGCCGAGGCCGAGCTGCGCCAGGCCATCGAGGCCGCCGTCAAGCGCGCCACACCAGGGCAGCTCAAGAAGGTCGCCATCCTGACCGAGCAGCCCGAGCCGCCCCCGCCGAATCCGAACCTGCCGCCGCAGCTGCAGCCCCCACCACCACAGCCTGACTACCAGCAGATCGAGCGACTGCTCCAGGAGACCTACGAGGTCTCGAAGGCACAGCTGGCCGACGGCTACGTGCCCGAGGACGTCGACGTGCTGATCGTGGGCAAGCCCGGCGCCATGACCGAGCTTCAGCGCTTCGGCGTAGACCAGTTCCTGATGCGCGGAGGCTCGGTGATCGCTCTCGCCGGAGCGCAGGACATCGGACTCGGGCAAGCGGGCCTGGAGGCCACTCCGAGCGACACCGGACTCGCCGAGCTCCTCGCGACCTGGGGGGTCAACGTCGGTGAGGGCCTGGTGATGGACCCGCAGAACGCGATGTTCCCCTTCCCTCGGATCGAGCGCCGCGGCGGCTTCTCGATGCAGCGGGTGGAGCTCCTGCCCTATCCGCTGTTCCCCGACGTGCGACCCGACGGCCTCGATCGTGAGCACCCCGCCGTGGCCGGCCTGAACGCGCTCTCCATGCCCTGGGCCTCGCCGCTCTCCCTCGCCGAGACGCTCCCAGAGGGCGTGACCGCCGAGGAGCTCGTGTTCACGTCGCCGGGCTCCTGGGTGGCCGAGACGACCTCCATCGACCCGGACTTCGTCGCCTTCCCCGACTACGGCTTCCCGGTCGGTGCCGCGCCCGGCCGCCAGCTGGTCGGCGTGACCCTCGAGGGCCGCTTCCCGAGTCACTTCGCCGACAAGACCAACCCGCTGTTCGGTGACGCACAGAACAACGGAGACGGTCGCACCATCAAGGAATCGGTGGCCGACGGACGCCTGGTGGTGATCGGAAGCGGCGAGCTCGTCTCGGACGTGCTGCTGAGCCTGGCGTCACAGCAGACCGGCCTCGTGCACCGCGGCAATGTCGAGCTGCTCCAGAACCTGATCGACTGGTCCGTCGAAGACACCGAGCTCCTCGCGATCCGGTCGGGCGGCGCCTTCACGCGCACGCTGTATCCACTCGACGAGGCCGAGAAGACCTCGATCGAGCTCGCCGCCTATGCGCTGGTGATGTTCCCCATGCTGCTGGTGGTCCTCGTACCGCTGCTCCGCAGCCGCTCTGCGACACCCATTCCCCTGCCCGAGGAGGCGGCATGACGCCCATCAACAAGCTGCTCGTCGGGGCGCTCGTCCTGCAGCTCGGCCTCGCCGCCGTGACCTGGATGCCCACGTCCTCCGGTCCGTCCTCGGTCACCCTGGTGGACTTCGGTGCTGACGCCATCACCCACCTGGAGATCGTGCCACGCACGACGCCGGAGATGGAGTCTCCGCCGCGCTCGATCGTGCTCGACAAGGAGGGAGACACCTGGCTGATCTCCTCGGCGAGCGACTACCCGGCAGACCCTGACCGGGTTCAGCCGGTGCTCGACCAGCTCGGCGAGGTCGTGGTGCACTCCCCGATCGGCACGACCGCCGGCGCCCATGCGGCGCTGCAGGTCGCAGATGACCAGTTCACGCGGCGCGTCACCGTGAGCGCTGGCCCCGAGTCCAAGACGCTGTTCCTCGGTGCGGCGACGGGTGCCTCGATGCAGGTGCGTCCCGAGGGCGAGGCAGAGGTCTACCAGCTGCGTGGGGTCACAGCCTGGTCCATCCCAGACACGCCTCGTCGCTTCTTCGACACGGCCTACGTCAAGGTACCCGTCGACTCCATCACCGACCTCCGCATCAAGAACCCGCAGGGCGACCACACGCTGATCCGGATGGGTGGTGCGTGGAGCTCCGAGGAGCTCGAAGACCCGTCCAACCTCCAGCAGGGCGAGGCGGATGCCATCGCGCGCTCGCTCCTGTCGCTGCGCATGAGCGGGCCGGCTGGCAGAGAGGTCAAGCCCGAGTACGGACTCGACGGCAGCGTGCGTGTCGAGTTCACCGTGATCGAGGGCGAGTCTACCGTTCTGCGCGGCTACACCGTCGGAGCACGGGCATCGGAGGCCAAGCGCTACGTCAAGGCCGACGACAGCGAGTGGGTCGTCGAGGTGCTGGAGAGCGCGGTCATTCGCGCGCTCGAGACCGACTTCAAGTTCCTCGAGGTGGCGCTGCCCACCGAAGAAGACAACCAGCCCGCGGGCGGCTTCTTCGGAGCTGCGCCCCCAGGCTGATCAGCCGAGCCTAGAGCAGGATGCCGTCGACCGGCCCGAGGTCGGGTCGCAGATCCGTCTCGCCGAGGACCTCGCGCAGGTCGTTCTCGAGCATCCGGGAGATCGCGGAGAGTGGGAGATCGTTCGGATCCTCCTCGAAGGGGTCCTCGATCTGCGTACCCACGGCGTCGAGTCCCAGGAAGGCGAACGCCACGATGCCGACGACCAGCGGGGTCATGTTGCCGAGCTCGCCGATCAGTCCGAACGGGAGCGCAGCGCAGTACACGCCGACGATGCGGTGGGTGAGCGCCGTGTAGGAGAGCGGCACGGGTGTGTTCTTGATGCGCTCACAGCCGCCCTGGATGTCGGTGAGCAGAGTGACCGTCTCTTCCAGCACGCGCAGGTGCATCGGGTGCACCCAGCCCTTGTCGAAGCCCTCGCGGTAGCCCTCGGCGAGGTGGCGCAGCAGCGTGATCGGCGGGTTGCGCGACTCGCGCACCGCCGTCATCTCCTCGCCCGGCAGGAAGGGCTGGAGGTCGATGAACACTGACTGCCGGCGGAGGTGCACCCGCAGCGCGTGCACGTACGCCACCGTGCGGTGGATCTGCTGCCGATGAAGTGCCGTGACCGCCTCGGCATCCGCCCCGTCGCTCGGACCGACCAGCGTGACCGTCTGTCGAGCGAGGGTCCGGGTCGTGTTGATCAGCTTGCCCCAGAGCTTTCGCGCCTCCCACCAGCGATCGTAGCAGGCGTTGTTCCGAAAGCCGAGGAAGATCGAGAGCGCAAGACCGATCAGACTGAACGGAATGGTCGACAGGTGGACCGCCTCGAGCCCCCAGGCCTCGTCGTTGGCGACCATCACGGCCGAGCCGAGCACCAGCACGACGAGCCAGGGCGCGATCTGGCTGATCGCTGTGCCCTTGAGGAGGAAGAGGGTGCCGGGAAAGGCACGCTTGGGACGAACCAACAAGGCGGACTCCGCTCAGGAGACGCAGCTAACTGCCCGACGCCCCACCTGTCGCGGACCGCCGCCCCGTCCGCTCAGCCTCCGGCACTGGCGAAGAGGGCCTCCGCATCCAGCAGCGGCTCGGAGTGCTGGCCGTTCTGGCCCGGAACCGACTGCTCCGCCGTGTCGATCAGGGCCTGACGAACCTCAGCTGGTGTCGCGTCGGGCTGCAGGGCCATGTAGACCGCCGCGGCACCGGCGACGGCGGGTGTGGCCATCGAGGTGCCATCCAGGTCGGCGTACTGCCCATCGGGCCAGGTCGACGCGATCGCGACTCCCGGCGCGGCGATGTCGACGGCGTCGCCGAAGTTGGAGAACCACGCCCAGCCGTTGTCGCCGCCGTCCGCATCGTAGGCGCTCACGACCACGCCCAGATCGTAGCCCGCAGGCGCGACGTTGGCGGTGTCCTGGGCCTCGTTGCCGGCAGCGATCACGACGGTGACACCTGAATCTTCGAGTCGCTTGATGGCGTCACGCATCGGGTCGGGTCCGTTCATCGCCGGCCCGCCGAGGGACAGGTTCACGACCCGGATCTCCGGATGCTCGAGGACGTACTCGAGGCCCGCGACGATGTCCGTCCAGTAGCCACTGCCGACCTCGTTGAGCACGCGGATGGCGTGGATGGGAACACCCGGGGCAACGCCCACGACGCCCTCGGAGTCGGCCGACGCGCCGATGGTGCCGGCGACGTGGGTCCCGTGACCGTTCGGGTCGTAGCCGGGAGCGGCTCCACCCGAGCCGGACTGCGCGACGATGTCGATCTCCCCCACCACGTTCAGGTCCGGATGGGCCGCATCGACGCCCGTGTCGATGACCGCCACATGGACCCCGGAGAGGTCGACTCCCCCGACGTAGGGAGCACCGACCCGCACCAGACTGGCAGGCACCTCATCCGGACCGACGACCACGGCGGGGTCGGAGGAGATGTCCTCGTCGGCGGGCGTCTCTTCGTCCGGAAGGCGCTGTTCCTCACCGTCCTCGACGATGAACTCGATCTCCCGCACCTTCTCGAGCTCGGGCACGAGCAGGTGAGGCAGACGGACGGACATGCCCTCCGACGCACTGTCGTAGACGTGCACGAGCTCGAGGTTGAAGGCGTTGGCAAGCTCGACCGCGACACTCGCGACCTTTGCAGGCTCGCTGTCCAGCTTGACGAAGTACATGCCCGTGAGAGCGTCACGCAGCGCCTCGTCCGTACAGCCCGCGGAGGCCAGGGCGAGCGTCGTCAGCAACAAGGCAGAGTTGCGCATGGGGAATGTTCCTCTCGGCAGGGGTTGGCCTTGCGACGCACACGTCTATTGGCCTATTCGGAGCATATGTCTTCTACCCGCCCTGATGACAGCCCAAAGCCACGCAGCGGCGCGGCCAGGCCCGACGTGAGCGACGGCATCCTGCGCTTCTGGGGCGCCGGTGGACCGTTCACGCCCTGGAGAGATGCCTACCACTACATCCTCCGGTCCTCCTGGCCGACCCTCTCCCTCGTGCTCTTCGCGGGCTACGTCGCCGTCAATGTGTTCTTCGCCTGCCTGTACCTGGCCGGCGGGGACTGCATCGGGTCCGAGCAGCCAGACAGCTTCTTGCTGGCGTTCTCGTTCTCGGTTCAGACGATCTCGACGATCGGCTACGGCGCGATGTCACCGACGACGCCCTACGCGCACATCGTCGTCGCGGTGGAGGTGTTCTGCGGGCTGCTCGGCGTCGGCCTGGCCACAGGCATCATCTTCCAGAAGTTCGCCCGCCCCACCGCCCGCGTGCGGTTCAGCAACGTCGCCGTCGTCGCACCTCGCAACGGCGTCCCCACGCTGATGTTCCGCATGGTCAACGAGCGCAGCAGTCACATCGTCGACCTTCGGCTCACCGCCACCGTCCTGGTGGACGAGACCTCCTCCGAGGGCGACTTCATGCGACGCTTCTACAACCTGGAGCTGGAGCGCGACCGCTCGCCCGTGTTCGCCCTGTCGTTCACGGCCATGCACGCGATCACGCCGACGAGCCCGCTCTATGGAATCCGGCCCGAGGAGTTCGCCGACCGGATCGTGTTCCTCGTGGTCACCGTGACGGGGATCGACGACACGATCGCCCAGACGGTCCACAGCCAGTGGTACTACCCCTCGTCGATGGTGAAGCATGGCGAGCGCTTCGTCGACATCATGGTGACCCGCAACGGGCGCCTCACCATCGAGCCACAGCACCTCGACGCGACTGAGCCGCTGTGATCGACCCCCACCTGTCCCGCACACGGCATGCGCCGGACAGGTTCGACGCGCCGCGTTAGCGAGCGCCGCTGACGGAGGCTGACGATGTCGGACGCACAGATCACCGATGCCCTCGACCGGATCCTGGCCCGACTCGACGCGCTCGAGGCGAAGGTCGACGCCGCAGCGGGCATCGAGTCCGCCCCTACCGAGGTGTACACCACGGAGGTGGTCGTCCCCGACGTGGCCTCACGCTTGAAGGACCCCGCCGTCGCGCACGGTCTGAACCGCCTCCTCGACCGACTCGACCGCATCGAGGCCGCCGTCGATGCCTTCGGCAACCTCGCCACGCGTGTCCACCTCGCTGGCGATGCGCTGGCTGAGTCCGCGAACTTTGCCTTTCAGCAGGCGACCGCTCACGGGGTCGATCCCTTCGTGGCAGGCACCACCGCTGCTGGCATCGCCGCAAAGGCCGCCCAGCCCGAAGCGCTGGCGCTGATCGACAAGGCCCTCGACCAGACGCCGCTTGCCCACAAGGTGCTCGACAGCGCCCACCTCGCCGAGAAGCTCCTCGAGCACCAGGCGACCCTAGAGGTGCTGACCAATGCCCTCGCGGCGGTGAGTGCCGACGACCTCGAGACGCTCACGACCGAGGGCGCCGCGACGCTCCCGAAGATCGCGAGCTTGATGCGCTCCCCCGAGTTCAAGAACCTCACCGAGGCCCTCGAGGCAACCGTCGGTGTCGCGAGTCACGCCAGCACGGCACTCGTCGAGACGCGCACCCAGTCCGTGCAGCCGGTCGGCGCCTTCGGAGCCTTCTTCAAGATGGGCGACCCCGACGTTCAGCGCGCTGTCGGCTTCAGCCTCGCCCTCGCCAAGGCCTTCGGCTCCAAGCTCTAGTCCGCAAAAGGGCCGTCAACCGCACCCACGTCACGCGGCCCTGCAGCTACCTTGCGGGCGGGAGGCGTCATGATCCGTCGCACCGCAGGACTGGGACTCGTGGCACTGGCGCTCGCGCTCGGCACGGGCTGCTTCGGCAAGGCCAACGAGAAGAACTGGCGCGAGAAGTCCGCCAAGGTCTCCTGCAAGATGTCGAAGCGCTGCAGCACGTCGCAGTTCTTCTTCCACTTCGACAGCCTCGACGACTGCATCGACGAGGCACAGGACCTCTACGACGACGACGCCGAGTTCCTCGAGTACAACTGCGAGTTCGACAAGAAGCAGGCCCGCAAGTGCATTCGGCTGATGAAGCGAAGCTGCAAGGCCATCGGCAGCGAGTACGACGACCTGTACGACGTGTGCTCGACCGTCTGGGCGTGCGGCGGCGCCGTGCCCGGCGACACGGGCACGACCGGCGGCGGCACGACCACGCAGCCCCCGACGCTGCCCCTCGGAGGCTGAGGCGTCCGCTTGTGTTCCCGCGGGGGGCGACGTAGCATGACTCTGATGCCTCTCCCGCTGTCCTTCCGCATGGCCGCAGCCTTCATGCTCGTCGCCTGCGACGGCGCACCGTCCGTGCGCTCCGTCTCGCTCGAGCCCACCACGCCGCACACGGCGACCACGCTGTCGTGCCGCGTCGACGCCGACGGCTCTCAAGAGCAGCTGCGTGCCCTGCCCGTCTCGTGGACTGTGGACGGCCAGCGCATCGCCGAGGTGTCGACCCGGCAGCTCGATGGCCTGTACTTCCGAAAGGGACAGCGGGTGTCGTGCTCGGCGGTCGGCCCGACGGGTGAGATCACGAGCGAGCCGGTCACCGTCGGCAACACACCGCCCCAGCTCGACGATGCAGAGCTCGTCTTCACCCCTCCTCGCCCGCTGCCCGCGAGCGAGGGTGCCCCCCAGAAGCCCTGGACCCCCGAGGCGGTCGAGCTGCGCACGTTCGGCTTCTTCGACGTAGACGGCGATCCCGAGGCCTGGCACATCCGCTGGACGGTGGATGGTGAGCCCGTCGAGGCCGTCCGCTCGCTCGCCTTGGCTCCGCTTCGACGAGATGACGAGGCCCCCCTTCGCGTGGCGGTCAGCGTCGCACCGTGGGACGGCGAGGCAGAGGGCGAGACCGTCGAGCGAGAGCTGCTCGTGGACGCCTCCGCCCCATGATGCGCGACCTCGGATGGGGAGAGGCGGCACCGCCGAGCTGGGCCATGGCCGCGCTCGGGCTCCTGGCTTGTGTGCCAGCCGAAGAGGAGCCGTCCAGGAGGGTGGTCGACACCGCACCTCCCGCAAGCGCGAGCGTGACCATCGTGCCGTCGCAGCCGAGCGCACGCGAGGCGCTCCAGTGTGTCATCACCCCACCCAGCCCTCACCATGTGCGCTGGACCGTCGATGGCGTGCCGTTCGTCGGCTCTGGCACGACCCACCCTGGAGACACCGTGCCGGCGGGCGTGACGGACTGGGGCGAGCACTGGACCTGTACGGCTGTACCGGACGATCTGGCTGCGCGGCCGGCGTCCGCCGAGGTCATGACCAGCGAGCCCCCAGGCGGCAACGTCCTCGTCGTCCTCCTCGACGACGTCGGACTCGACAAGGTCGGGGCCTATGGTCTGCACCCCAGCCCTCCCCCGACACCGAACCTCGACGCACTCGCCGAGGCCGGCGTCCGCTTCACCAATGCCTACGCCGCCCCCGTGTGCTCTGCTGCCCGCGCCAACCTGCTCACCGGGCGCTACGGCCGCCGGACGGGCATCGGTGACACGGTCCGCGTCGGCGGCACCTATGAGCTTCGCCCCAGCGAGGTCACCCTGCCCGAGCTGCTCGACGTGGCCCCCCAGCGCTGGTCGACCAGCATGGTCGGCAAGTGGCACCTGTCCGGCTTCGACACGCCGACCGGCGTTGACCTCCCCAACGTCCAGGGCTTCGCGTGGTTCAGCGGCGTCATGGGGAACATCACGGAGATGACGCAGGCTGACGGCGCTCCCATCACGTACGACCACTGGGAGAAGACCACCAACGGTACCCAGCGCTTCATCGATCGCTACCTGACGACCGACCAGATCGACGATGCCCTGGCTCGCGTCGAGGCGATGCCCGAGCCCTGGCTCCTCTACCTGCCCCTGTCCGCCCCCCACAGCCCGCTTCACGTCCCTCCGGGGAGCCTACACACCTCGACCGCCGACTTCTCCGCCAACCAGAAGGCGGACTACTACGATGCGATGCTCGAGGCGGCCGACACCGAGCTGGGGCGCTTGCTCGCGGGAATCGGACCGGAGCGGCTCGCCCGCACCACCGTGATCGTCGCCGGCGACAACGGAACGCCCGACCACTCCATTCGCCCCCCGTGGTCCAGCAGCAGAGGCAAGGCCACGCTCTTCGACGGCGGCACACGCGTGCCGCTCCTGGTCACCGGACCCCACATCGAAGAGCCAGGTCGCACCGAGCCCGCACTCGTCCACCTGGTCGACATCTGGCCCACTGTCGCCGACATCGCAGGCGTGTTCGCGGACACGGTGATGGGAGCCGACGGCCTCCCCGTCGTCCTGGACGGGCACTCGCTGATGCCACTGCTGAGCAGCTCCGACGCTGCATGGCCCAGGGAGTACCTCTATGTCGAGCGCTTCTTTCCCAACGGGCATCCCCCCTACAGCGAGATCGACACACAAGCGGTGCGCACTCACCGCTACAAGCTGATCCGCGATGGAGGGGTCGACCGCCTGTACCGATACGAAGCCGATGCCCTCGACGAGGGCCCAGACCTCTTCGCGGATGTCCTGGACCCAGAGGCCGAGCGTGCGTACTACGACCTATCGAGGGAGCTTGACCGCCTCTCGGGGAATCTCGTCTACAGCCAGGCGGAGTGAGCATGCGAGCGCTCGGTGTCCAGGGTCTCCTCGTCGCGGCATGCGCCTTTCTCCTCGGACTGATGCTCGGCGGCCTCGAGCCACGCGCCAATGCTCGAGCCCTTCAGGTGAAGCTGGAGGCCTGTGAGGCTCGGCCCTGCAGCCCAGCTGACCTCGGCACCGATCTCGCCCGGATGTTCGCGGGCAGGGCGTTCGAGCAGACGGCGACGCCCGCAGCGCCCCAGGCGAGCCCACGTCCACGCGCGCAGGTCGAGACCACAGACGAAGCCCCCAGGCGTCCAGGGCCCGTCACCCCCGTTCCGGTGGAGCCCAGAGTCGAGGTCGTCCGTCCTGACAGCGAGGACGGTGACGCCACCGACCGCGGCCCAGCGCGAGATGTGGACGCGATGCGCGACATGATGAACCTACGCCAGAAGCAAGTCCGCGCGTCATTGATCGAGGACGCCGCTCCAGACGATGCCCAGCTCGCCTCCATCGACGACGCCGTCGGAGACATGAACGACGCCCTCTACGGCCTCGCCGAGGACTTCGCGGAGCGGGTCCGGACGGGTGAGGAGCCGACCCGACGAGAGGCGATGGAGTTCGCCGCGGACACGCTCGACGTCATGCTCACCGCCGAGGACCGCATCGTGGACTCACTCGACGACGACCAGCTCGCTGACGTGGACCCAGGCGTGCACGACCCCTTCTCCTGGGTGGACTCCTCCATCGTGGATGTCTTCATGGACCTCCCTCGTTGACCGAGCTGCGTGACATCGGGCTCATCGCCTCGTTCGAGGTCAGGCGGGCCGTGCGCACATGGCGTGCTCTGGCGCTGATTGTGCTCTACGTCGTGGCCACGGCTGGAGCAGCCTACGTCTTCACGCAGATCATCGGGGCCGCCGAGCAGAGCCTGGCGTCGACACTGGGTGTGCCGGCGACCGACACCCCCGGAACGATGTTGACGGAGCTCAAGGCCAACCGAGAGTTTCGCGGAGCCTTGTCACAGGCCGTCGGTGGCACGGACCAGCTCGACGCCCTCCTGCAGTGGCCACTGCTCGCCATCTTCCACCTCTGGTTCAGCTTCCTGCTGGTGCCCTTCTTTGCGGCCTCGGCATCCGCCGAGTCGATCGCCCTCGACGTCCGCACGCGCGCCCTCCGCTTCGAGGCTCTTCGCACCGGCAGGCTGGAGATCGTCCTCGGCCGCTTCCTCGGCCAGCTCCTGCTCACGGGACTTGCCGCCGCCGCCTCCATCGGTGGTGTCTGGACGGTGGGCATGCTCTACATGGTCGGCCACACACCGCTCGGCCTCGCGACAGGCCTGGTGTGGTTCGCGGTTCGTGCCTGGTTCTTCAGCATCCCCTTCGTCGGCATCGGGGTCGCCTGCTCCCAGCTCACGGCCTCGCCGGCCTGGGCCAGAGTGCTGGCGATCAGCATGACTGCAGGCAGCTGGGTCGCTCTGGGAATCGCCCGATGGCTCGAGACGCGGGGCGACGGCTGGGCCATCGTGGCCGACCTCCTGATCCAGATCTTGCCGCAGGGCTGGCTCATGACGATGTGGGCGCCAGGCCTCGACTGGATGGTCGCTGCGCTCGTCTGCTCCGCTCTGGGACTCGTCGCAGTCGGGCTGGGGTATGCGCGCTTCGCCGGACGTGACCTATGACCGATGCCCTGCTCTTCCGCGAGGTGACCAAGCGCTACGGCCGACGCGCGGCACCGGCCCTGGACGCCTGCAGCTTCCGGGTACCCACCGGCGCGGTGTGTGGACTCGTCGGGCCGAATGGCGCTGGCAAGACCACCGCATTCTCCGTGGTCTCTGGGTTTCTGCTCGCTGACTCGGGTGAGGTCTCCATTCTCGGCGAGCCCGGCTTCAGCCCTGCCCGCCTCAAGGGCCGCCTGGGCGTTCTGCCCCAGGATGCCGAGCTCCCCGACCGCCACACACCACCCGAGCTCCTCGTCCACCTGGGGCGCCTCCAGGGCCTCTCTGCCGCCGAGGCGAGGAGCGAATCCGAGCGCGTCCTCACCCTGGTGCGCCTGGAGGACCGCATCGATTCGGCCATCGCGACGCTGTCGCACGGCATGCGTCGACGGGTCGCGGTGGCCTCGGCACTCGTCGGTCGTCCCGAGCTCGTGCTGCTCGACGAGCCCCTCGCGGGCCTGGATCCGGTGCAGGCACACAGCCTGCGAGACGCACTCGCCGCCCTCCGTGGCCAGACGACGCTGGTGGTGAGCAGTCACAACCTCGCCGAGCTGGAGCGCATCTGCGACTGGGTCGTGATGCTCGACCACGGCCGCTGCGTGCGCCAAGGCCCGCTCTCGGAGGTCACGGGCCAGCGCGGTGTCGTCGTCTGGGAGCTCGCAGGTGACCCACCGCTGAGCGCGCTCACCGAGCATCTGCCCCACCACAGCTGGCGACGCGACGGGACGCACTGGGTTCAGGAGGCCCCGGCTGGCGCCGACCTGGATGCCGCGAGCGTCGTCGTCATGCGACTGCTGGTCGAGGCAGGGGTCGGGGTCCGAGGCGTCCAGCGCGGCGTGAGCCTCGAGACGAGCTTCCTCGAGGGACGGGACTAGCCGACCTCGTGGTCGACAAAGCCACTGGCGACGAGCAGCTCGGTGCGGCGTGGACTGACCTGGAACAAGACCCGGTGGAGTCCCGCACGGACGAGCGCACGGAGGACGGACTCGATGGACATCCCGTCGGGGCCGCGTGGCAGGACCTCGATCCGAGGATCGGTGCCTGGCTCCGGACGCAAGACCCGGCTCACGGAGCTGTCGAGCGCAGCGGGCACCGGCCCACCGTCCAGCCACACCACGCGATGAGCGCCAGCGATGGCTGAGGTCGCCGAGTCGATCACCACCGCATCCCAGCTGCCTCGCTCCGCCGCCTCGACGGGCCCCCGGAGCACCCCGACCTCGGGCAGGCCGTGCAGGGTGGCACGCGCAAAGCCGCGGATCTGCTGGGCACAGGCCTCCTCCCTCACCCCCAGCCCCACGCTGACGCCAGCGGCCTGGAGCAGGCGGATGCCGCGCCCCTGCACCGCAGGAAAGGGATCGAGCGTGCCGACGACGACCCGCGAGATCTGGGCCTCGAGAATCGCGTTGGTGCAGGGCGGCGTGCGCCCCCAGTGGCAGCACGGCTCGAGCGTGACGTACATCGTCGCCCCAGCCGGGTCGTGTCCGGCCTCACGCGTGGCCGCCAGCGCCATGACCTCGGCGTGGGCTCCTCCGACGGGGCGGGTCGCACCGCGTCCGAGGGCATGCCCACCACGCACGACGACCGCTCCGACCGCCGGGTTGGGCGTCGTTGTGCCTCGAACAGCACGCGCCTCGGCAAGCGCCTGGTCCATCCACTCGGCGTCCGTCATCGGTCGCTCTTAACCAGCTGCGAGCCGGACCCCCGCCCTGCCGGCGGGCCCGGCAGGTTCGGGGCGATCAGTAGAACGCCAGCGGCACGAAGGCGACGAGGATCAACGCCGTGCCCATGACCGCGACCGGCACGATCAGGTGCTCGTAGCTTCGGTAGAAGTTGGGCTGCGGGTCGTCTTCGACCTTCGCGGCGTCTCCGATCACCTGGCGGGCCAGGAGATGGTTCAGCGCGACCGGTGGCGTGAGGTAGCCGAGCTCGAAGGCCACGAGCACCATCATCCAGAAGTGAACCGGGTCGATGCCGTTGTCGTAGGCGACCTTGCTCACGCTGACCGAGACGAGGACCACGGCGCCGAGCGCGTCCATCGTCATGCCGATGAGCACCATCACCACGACGAGGAAGGCCATCGTGAGGAAGGTGGAGCCGAACTGCTCCGGCAGGATGGCCATGAAGTCCGAGCGCTCGACGACACCGCCGAGCCCGACACTCGCGAACATCACCGTCAGCAAGGCACCGACGTGGCTCGACGACTCGTGGGTCGCCGAGAACAGCGCTGGCCAGAGCCCCTCCTCGCCCTCTGCAGCAGGAGGGTCGTCGGGGCCGTCGGCGACGAAGAGGCGATCGTAGATCACGAGCGCCAGCAACAGCCCAGGCATGATGTAGGGCGCGGTGTGCTCCGACAGGCGGGTCTCGAGGACGACGCCATAGAACAGCATCACGCCAGCCGCAATGAGGCCGTACGGAAGGATGCGCAGCGTTGCCCTGCCCACCTTCGGGAGCGCCTCACCGAGCGGCGCCAGCCGGAAGCCCTCCCGGTTGACGAGGAGCATCGCGATGAGGAACAGCGTCGCTGTGAGCACGAACACCTGCAGCCCGCGGCCAAAGAGCTCGTCCGTGGTCACCTGCTTGTTGAGGACGGCGATGAGCACGACCACCAGGCAGGGACGCAGAACGACACCGAGGCTTCCGGACATCGCCGTCGCCGCCAGCGCGAGGCGCTTCGGCGCGCCCGCGGCCGTGAGCCGCTCGAAGATGACCGCACCCGCTGCGATCACGAAGATCCCCGAGGCACCCGAGTAGGCCGTCGGGATTGCCGCAAGCAGCACCACGACCCAAGCAAGCAGCGCAGGCGGCAGGTTGAACGGCAGCAGGAGGTCGAAGAAACGCCGCGCGATGCGCGTCTGGGACATCAGCATACCGGCCCAGATGTACAGCCCGATGCCGAGGTAGATCGTCGGGATCTGGGCGAACTTGTGCAGGTAGATCGCCTGACCCGACCAGTGGCCCTCCAGCAGGAGGAACCAGATGCCCCCGATGAGCACCATCCAGGCATAGAGCGGCACCACCATGGCGAGGCGCGCGGGACTGGTGGGCCCCTCGTCTTCCTTGGGCGTGCGCACCATGTTGATGACGTTCAGCGCCGAGAGGACCAGGAAGCCGACGCCCCAGATCACAGGCAGCTCGGGATCCTGAAGCTCTGCAGAGCTCGTCTGCTGCACCTGCCAGTCGAAGCCACAGCTGACTGCGAGCAGCAGATGCGACACGAGCTGGGTGACCTGGGTGAGCAGGTGCTCGGGCCGATTGCGCGGCTCGCGAAGCGCGATGTGCGCCCGATGGGCCGTCGTGGCGAAGCCGCCCAAGAGCACCAAGATGACGAGCAGGTGCTTCCAATAGGGGAACTTGGCGAGCCCCGCGACGGTCAGCTCGAGCGAGCGGAAGCGCTTGACGCCGGGGGTCAGGCGGCTCTGGATGTCGGTGTAGGCCGCGTGCCGGATCTCGCAGCGCTCCTCGAGGTTGTAGAGCGCAGCGCAGTTCACCTTTGGCTTCGCGGGGGCGTCCTCAGCGAAGGGGTCGTCGCCAGCGAAGGGATCGTCCCCCTCCCCGGCCGAATCGTCACCCTCGTCGGCGAAGGGATCAGCACCCGCGAAGGGGTCGTCGCCAGCGTCCGCGTCGCCAGCGTCCGCCTCGGGCTCGCCCTCCTCTGCAAAGGGGTCCTCCCCCGCGAACGGGTCCGCAGCCTCAGCCTCGTCGGAGCCCTCATCCTCGCCGTCCTCGGCGAAGGGGTCTTCGCCCGCGAAGGGGTCAGCCCCCTCCTCGGCCTCACCGTCGTCCGCGAAGGGGTCTGCGCCGCCGAACGGGTCACCACCGGCCTGTTTCTCCGCGGTCGCCTCCTCGGGAGGGCACTGGGCGAGCTTCGTCCGGATGTCCTCCAGATCGCACGTCGGCTCCTCTGGATCGGCACGGAGATCACGGGCGTAGTTGGGCCAGATGGCCTCACCGATGCCCACTACGCGCGTGTTCAGGTTGGGCGCGAGCCCGACGCCGAGCACCGCGAGGAGCCCGACGAAGATCAGGGTGGTGGCGATGTAGGTCGCCCCGCCCAGCGGTCTGCCGTGATGAGAACCCACGGACGCACCCTCCTGCAGCTTCGGGGGCGCCTATCCGGGGGTGGCCGCTCTCGTCACGTCGAGGCGGCCGACTCGAGAGCTATCCAGCGCACTCGGCACGAGAGCTATCGGCCGCGCAGCGGATCTTCTTCAGGGTCGACAGCATCTTGCCGTCGTAGGCCCCGGAGGCCTTGAGACCATCGCGGACCGTGCCGAACATGTCATCGAAGTCCGGGTGCTTCTCCGCCGGAATCTCGATCCACTTGTCGGCCGGGATGGCGGCCTCGGTCTTCTCGACCATGGCGAGCGCCTTGCCGAACTCCTTGCTCCACCAGGCACGCGACTTGGTGCCGAAGTCGTCGGAGAAGCGCTCGTGCTTGATCATGATCTGCAGCGTGGCCTGCGCCAGCGGGAGCTTGACGATGCCCCCGGCAGAGCCGACACCACGGTGCAGCTCGAAGGGCTGGTACACCGGTGCCGTGGCGTAGCAAGCATCCACGTCGCCGTTGTTGAACTTCGGCCCGAGCGTTCCGAGATCGGCGGGCACCATGATCGCGCCGACCCGCTCGACCATCGCCTTGGACGGCTCGTCGTAGTCGAGCGTGGCGATGCGCTTGCCCGCAAGGTCGGCGACCGTGTCGATGTTGCGGTCGCGCACGAACAGGTAGACCTTGCCGACCGGCACGATGCCGACGGTCTCGTTGTCGTTGTTGCGCAGGTACTTCGCAGACGACGGGTACTTCACGAAGGCATCGACCAGCTGATGGAGCAGGTTGTACTCCGGCAGTCCGCCGATGGCCTCGATGGTCGACGCGAAGCGGTTGAAGCGCTGCAGCCGGACGCCGGTGGCGACCACGCCGTCACAGACGCCCGCCTCGTAGTCCTTCGCCGCCGTCTCCTCGTCGGTGTAGGCCTTGATCTCGATCTGGTGGCCCCAGCCACCGGCCTCGGTCGCCCAGGAGTCGAGCATCCGGTAGTAGTCACCGGCCTTGCCCGCGGGGTCGTAGGCACACACGGTGCGGCTCTCGGCGTGGGCGGTACCCGCCACACCCAGGGCAACTGCGGCCGCCGCGAGGGCGGAAGAGAGTCGTCGCGACAGCATCATTCGGATTCCTCACTGGCTTCGTCGGTGCTTTCGGGCTCACCAAAGGGGTCGCCTCCGAAGGGGTCGCCACCGAACGGGTCGACCGCCGGTCCGCTGTCGGCCTCGTCAGTCGGTAGCTCGCCCAGAGCGGGCGTCCGGTGACCTTCGCCGTCGGTCCATAACAGATCCGACTCGTGCAGCGTGACCAGGCGCGCATACTCGTCCATCAGCGCCCACTCCATGTCCATCTCTGTCTGCTCCAACGAAGAAGCATGGGCCGTGATTCCCTCAGAGACCATCTCTGACAAGCCCGCGTTGCTCGCGATGCGAACGTGCAGGGCGCGCGCCACCCGAACGCCGGTAGCTTCTCCGGCCTCCGCGGCCTCGGTCAGGACCTGCCACGGGTCGACCCCCTCCGGAGCCGTGCCGGGCACCGTGGCCCAGGCAGCAGCCTGAATCGCGCGCGGCGCATGCCACCAGCGCTCGTCGTCGAGGCAGCCCGCGGCCCGCCCCACGGCGTTGATGCGATCGAGGGGGAGCTCCAGGGTGCCGCCGCTCGTGCGATCGCGGAGCACCGAGAGCGTGCCGCTGATCAGGCCGATCAGGTACACGATCTCGTCCTTCTCCTTCACACTCGGGCACTCGGCATCGATTCCGCCGACATCGCCGTAGATCTCGACCAAGTGCTGCCAGGAGCGATCGAAGCGTCGAGCCGCGTTGATGTTGTGGCGGTCTGCCTCGATCCGGGCGTCGGTGATCTCGGGCATCCGACCCTCGCCGAGCGCCGAGAGCGTCTCCTTCGCGCGGGCTACGTCCAGCTCGGCCTCACGGGCTGCGAGCTCGTCGCACATGCCCGCGGTCGCCTCGGCGATGACCAGAGCCTTGCGCGGCGGGTTGCTCTGCTTGGGCAGCGCAGTCAGCGCGTGCGTGAGGGACTCTCCGAGGGCGCAGGCCTTGCGGAGATCGTCTTGTCGCAGCGAGCGATCGACGACGCGGTCGATCGTGAAGCGCTCGATCTTGCGACTGCAGGCCGAGCCGAGAGCGAGCAAGCCAGTCAGGGCGGCGAGGATGGTCAGGCGGGACACCGGGCCTCCAGCGAGGGTGCCCGCCGTATTCCGCAGAGGCCTGCGGTGTCGACAAGCATCCCCCACCGTCCGCACGTCCGAGCCGGGAGCGGTAGCGACGGACGAGCCTGGATACGGCGCCCCCACGGAGGGTACATGCTCGACACGCTGGAGCTCGGACCGAAGACCGGCGCCGCAGCCACCATCATCTGGATGCACGGGCTCGGCGCGTCCAAGCACGACTTCGAGCCCATCGTACCCCTGCTGGGTCTCCCGGACGTGCGCTTCGTGTTCCCGCAGGCACCCCACCGCGCCGTCACGATGAACAACGGCTACCAGATGCCAGCCTGGTACGACATCCGGACGCTCGAGCCAGGACCGAATCGGGAGGACGCCGTCACCATCCGCGAGGCAGAGGCTGCGCTGCGGGAGCTCGTCGTCCGTGAGCGGGAGCGCGGCGTTGCAGACCATCGGATCGTGCTCGCCGGCTTCTCACAGGGTGGCGCCATGGCACTGCACCTCGGCCTCCGCCACGACCAACCGCTCGCCGGAGTCATGGTCCTCTCGGCCTACCTCGTGCTCCCCGAGGCACTCTCTGCCGAAGCCAGCGCCGCAAACGCCGCCACGCCGATGCTGTTCTGCCACGGCACCCACGACGACGTGGTCCCCATCGCTCGCGGCAGGAGCGCCTACGAGGCCGTGAAGGAGGGCCGCAAGGCAGACTTCTTCCCCTTTGCGGGCGCCCATCAGGTCACGGGACCGGAGATCGCCACCATCCGGACCTGGCTGCACGAGCGCATCACGGACGCGACCCTAGGCACCAGCACACCGTGAGTTGATCGGACACCCCTCGCGCCCGAACCGCGGGCTGCGACAAAACCCCGCACCGGTCCGACAACGGCAGCGGGTTAACCAGTCCTGCCGGAGGCAGACATCGATACGGACGCGACCAACCTGACCGCCGAGGCGGAGAGCACACAGCGCGCGAGTGCCGTTGCGCTCTACGGCGTTCCGTTCATGCTTTTCGTCTCCTCTGTCATCATGGCTCTCGCCTGGCTGGGGCACCTTCGCTTCAAGGAGCTCCCCTTCGTGACAGCGATCCTGCTCGCCTGGCTGATCGTGCTGCCCGAGTACATCCTGAACATCGCCGCGATTCGACTTGGGTACGGCACGTGGACCGGCGGCGCCATGGCGGCCTTCAACCTCAGCTCGGGCGTCGTCTGCGTGGCGCTGGTCTCGCGGTACGTCCTCGACGAGCCCTTCACGCCGCGAAAGCTCGTGGGCTTCGGGCTGATGCTGATTGCGATGCTGCTGGTCGCGGACCGTCCGTCGAAGGTGAGCGAATGACCCCCGTGATCGTCCCGGTCATGCTGCTGACCTCCAGCGTGCTCATGGCGCTGGCGTGGCTCGGCCACGTCCGCTTCCGAGAGCGCGTGCCCTTCGTGGTCGCCGTGCTCGCCAGCTGGCTGCTGGTCCTTCCCGAGTACATCCTGAACGTCGTCGCCATCCGCTGGGGCCACGAGTTCTACTCGGGCGGCGCGATGGCGTCGTTCAACCTCTGCACCGGCGTGCTCTGCGTCGCCCTGGTCTCCCGCTTCGTGCTCGGCGAGCCCATCTCGCGGCGCCAGGTGCTCGGCTTCGTCTTGATGGCGGCGGCGGTCGTCCTCGTCGTCTACGAGTGAGCGCAGCGTCGTCCGCCCCAGTGTAAGCTTGCGCTGTGGCTGACCTTCCTGCCGAGCGCCCCCCGTCCGACCTGACCCACAGCGACGTCCTGCTGCAGCCGTCGCGGCTGCTGCTGATCACGACCGCGAACGTGACGGTCCTCGGCCTACTGCCGTGCCTAGGCGCGCTGAACTGGCTCGTCGTTCCGCTGTGCCTCGGCACCGTGTGCCTCGGTGCCGCCGGACTGTGGTCTGACCGGAATGCCCAGGGCCTCCAGCACCGCCCTGGCCCCTACCTGGCTGCCATCACCGGCGGCACCCTGCTCGCGTCACTCTCCAGCCTGCGGCTGATCCTCGGGTTCGGCCTGTGGTAGCCGTCGGCATCTGTCTGATCGGCCTCGGACTCCTGGCCGTCCTCGTGGGTCTGGCCGGCAGTCTGCTTCCGGCGCTTCCGGGGCCGCCCATCTCGGCGATGGGTCCCCTGCTGGTTCAGCTGGGTGTGTGGGCGATCACGGGCATCGCGAGTCCCTGGGGCTGGGCGCTGGTCGCGGTCGGACTGGTCCTCGGCGCTGCAGCGACGGTGGTCGAGCTGTCCGCCCCCATGCTGGCGCGCCGCGTGGCCACCTCGAATCGCGGCGCGACGCTCGGGGCCTACTACGGGCTGTTCATCGGCCTGCTCGGCGCAGGCAGCTTCGGTGTGGTCGGCGCGGGCGGCTCGCTCGTCTCCTTTGGCATCACGCTCGTGATCTCCACCGTCCTCGCCATGGGCTTGCTCATCGCCGGTCCCTTCGCGGGCGCCTTCGTGGGACAGCTCGCGGCCCAGCCCGACCCGACGAGTGTCGCGGTCCTCGAGTGGGTCGAGGACCCCTGGAAGCCCGAAGACGGGGTCTTCCCCTTGATCCGAGAGGCCGCACTCTCCGGGGCCGCGCAGGTCTTCTCCCTCCTGCTGACCACGGTCGCCAAGGTCACCTACTGCAGCCTCGCCGGCGTGCTCGCAGTGATCATCGGGCTGCTGGCCCTGCTCTGACGGCCCGACGAAGCTGCTCGGACGAGCACTTGGGCGCAGACCACCGCTGACGTCCTCACCCGGTCCGGGTATCGTGTGCAGATGCTCCTCCTCCTCGCGCTCGCCTGCGGCGGCGATCCCGCACCCGCACCGAACACCGACGACGCGCCACCTCCATCCGGTGAGGGGGTGTTCGCCGAGGGCTGCCCGGTCGAGGGCCAGGCGCTCGCACGCCGCATCGGCGTGGACGCCTCGCTTCCAGGCGAGGTCGCCGTCGGCACCCGCGGCGACCTCCTCCTCGCCAACCAGCACGCTGCCTTCGTGGTCACGGACGCCCTGGAGCAGTCCACCTACTGGTACTACGGGGGCGCTCTGGCAGACGCCGTGCCCATGGAGGAGTGCGTGCCGGGCACCGATCGCCTCGACGACCTCGGCCTGGTGCTCGCGGAGTTCGACCTGCTGGCGATCGAGCAGGCTGTCGTGCGGGCCTTCCGAGCGGACACGGTCGAGGTGGTGTCGGACGGCTCCGATGGCGGGCCAGCCCACGTCCGCGCCTCGGGGACAGACGACACCCACTGGCTCGTCGAGCACACGCTGATCAACGAGGCCGCCGGCGACGGGGGACGCCCTCCGAGCGGCCCGCTCGGGCTGGACGTCACGGTCGACTACATCCTCCCGCCCGACAGCGCGGTCCTCGAGGTCCATCTGTCGATCGAGAACATCGGGGAGCGCGAGCGGCAGCTGATCGACGCCTCGCTGTCTTCGTGGGACCCCACCATGGTGCAGCACGCCTACGCCAGCACCCCCATCGAGCTCGGGGGCTTCGGCCTGGCCGCGGGAATACCCTGGGTCTCAGTAACGAATGGCGAGACCGCGTACGTGCTCTCGCGGCCGATGGCCTCCCTGGCGGCCATCTCCATCGCCGGCGTGAACGTGGTCGCCGACATGAACAGCCTGGTCGACCCGCGGTTCGTGGTTCCTCCGGGCGGGACCAGCACGCGCACGCTCTATGTCACGGCCACCTCGGGGCCCGGCTCCAGCGGCGTCGTGCCGACCCTCGCCACGAACAGCCAGCCGACGATGACAGCACCGCCGACGGCCCGGACCATCACCGCGACGGTCCGCGAGCCCAGCGGTGCCCCCGCGCAGTCGAGCGTGCGCGTCGAGGCACGGGCGCCAGGCTCGGAGTGGGGTCCGTGGGACCGCGCACCCACCGACGTCGACGGCACCGTCCGCTTGTCCCTGCCCGACTTCGAGACGCCGTGGGAGTGGCGCCTGCTCGTCGACGACGACGCCCGTGACCCCTCTGAGCCCGTGGAGGTCACGCCGGGCCAGAGCGTGAGCCTCGATGCCGAGCCCACCGGGGCACTGGACGTGCAGATCACGGACAGCACCGGCGCACCGAGCCCGGCGCGCCTGCACCTGGTGCGCGCCGATGGTGCCGTCGAGACCCGCTGGGTGACCACCGAGCCCAGCATCCCGCTCCCGCCAGGTACCTGGTCGTGGACCGCCACCCGGGGCTACGAGTACGCACCAGCGCGCGGTGAGGTCGTGGTTCCACCCGGTGGGTCTGCTCCCTTGGTGGCGGAGCTCTGGCACGTCGTCGACACGACCGGCTGGGTGAGCGTCGACACCCACGTCCACACCTCCGACAGCCCTGACAGCAACATCCACCCGACCGACCAGCTCGCGCATGCGGCCGCGCACGGGCTCGACGTCGTGATCCACACCGAGCACGAGAACCTCGTGGACCGCTCCACGCTCGCGAGCACAGAGGGGATCGACGACTGGGTCGTGGGCGTGGGCGGCGAGGAGGTCACCTCTGTCGCCATCGAGCACATGACGATGTTCCCCGCGACGACCGACGGCAGCCCCCGGGGCGGCTACGTCGAGTGGTACGGCCTGGACATCGCGGAGCTCTTCGCCGCCATGCGCCAGCGCTCGGGCGGCGGGGTCAACCTCGTCAACCACCCCGGCTACCTCGACCGCATCGGCTGGGACCGTGTGCGCGCGGCGCCGACACTCGACGACCCGTCTCTCCTCGGGCTCGATCCGGGTGCGGCCCTGTGGTCCTGGGACCTCGACGGCCTCGAGGTGATGAACGGGCACTCCAACCCCTTCATCGACGGTAACCGGCGGTTCGACAACTGGATGAGCATGGTGAATGCGGGCCACCAGGTGGTCGGCGTCGGGTGCAGCGACGACCACTACGGCAACGAGGTCGGCTTTCCGCGGAGCTACGTCCCCTCGCCCACCGATGCGCCGGCCGATGTCGACCCCCTCGACCTTCGTGACGCTTTTCAGGACGGGGCGCTCCAGGCGAGCGCGGGTGGCTTCGCACGGGTCTCCATCGACGGCGTCGGCCCAGGTGGAACGACCCAGACCACGGACGGGCGCGTGACGCTGGACGTTCAGCTGGAGGCCCTACCCGAGGTCGACATCACCCACTTCGTGGTGCTGGCCAGCTGTGACGAGGTCGAGTCCGTTCGCGTCGAAGATCCCGACGGGGTGGTGAAGCACGCCGGCAGCGTGCCGCTCGTGGTGGACTCCGACAGCGCCATCGTGGTCGCCGCCTTCGGCAGCACCAACCTGCCAGCGGGCCTGCCCCAGTACAACGCCGCCCGTGTCCCCCGCGTGCTCACCAGCCCGATCTACGTCGACGCCGACGGTGACGGAGAGTACGGCGGCGCCGCGGGACGAGAGTGCAGCTATGACCTATCTCTCGACGCGGCCGACTGAGGGAGCGAGCGAGCGCGGATAGGATGCAACCCTCCGCCGGAGTCCTCATGCGCATCGTCCTCCCCCTCCTCCTCGCTGTCGCCTGCACGGCTCCCGACAAGTCCCCGAGGGACTCGGCAAGCGCGACGACCGCAGACGATGCACCCGTCGTGTGGCCGGAGTGGGCCTGGCACCACTGGGTGTGGGAGGACGAATCGACCCAGGAGTCCGCCATCGCGCTCGTCGAGGACTACCTGGCTCGCGACATTCCGGTCGGGGCCATCATCATCGATTCGCCCTGGGCCACCGGCTACTCGACCTTCGAGTGGGACCCAGAGCTGTTTCCCGACCCCCAGGGCATGGTCGACCACCTGCATGCGCTCGACGTGAAGGTCGTCGTGTGGACGGTGCCCGGCATCAACGTCGACACGCCCGTCATCTACGAAGAGGCGGCCAGCAAGGGCTACTTCATGACGCAGGGACCAGGGCGCGAGCCCGGGGTCGTCGACTGGTGGAAGGGTCAGGGCAGCCTGATCGACTACGGCAACCCCGAGGCGGTCGCGTGGTGGCACGGACTGGTCGACCGCACGCTGGACTACGGCATCGACGGCTGGAAGTGCGACGGGCTCGACTACTCGGTGCTGCTTGCTCCCTACTCACCCGGCCTCGGCACCACCATGGAGCGCCTCGACTACAGCCACGCCTACTACCGGGACTTCTGGGACTACACCCGCGAGCGCCTCGGCGACGACCGCCTGGTGATGGCGCGTCCCATCGACAACTACGGCGCCGACATCGGTGGGGACTTCGCCGCCTTCGCGCCCATCGACATCAACTTCGCGGCCTGGGTGGGCGATCAGGACGGAGACTTCGGCGGGCTCGAGGCCGCCCTGAACAACCTCTACTGGTCGGCCGACTATGGCTACCTCGCCTTCGGCTCCGACATCGGGGGCTACCGCGAGGACGGCTCCGAGATTGGCCGGGCGAAGGACGTGTTCGTCCGCTGGGCACAGCTGGGGGCCCTCAATCCCGTGATGGAGAACGGAGGCGGCGGCGACCACCGCCCCTGGTCCTTCGACGAGGAGACCACCGCGATCTACCGCGAGCAGGTCGCGCTCCACACCGACCTGCTGCCCTACATGCTGCGCCACGGAGCGGAGCGCTTCGCCGCCGGCGAGTCGCTGATGACCTTCCTCGACGCCGAGACCTACCGATACCTGCTCGGCCCCGACATCTTCGTGCAGCCCATCTTCGAGGCCGGCACGCGCTTCACCATCACCTTCCCCGATGAGGGGCGATGGACCTGGCTGCATGACCCCTCTCAGACCTTCGACGCCGGCACCCGCGTGGAGCTCAATGTTCCCCTGGACCAGTATCCGGTGTTTCTCCGTGAGAATTCCGCGGTCGCGGATGAACTCCTGCCGCGATAGGCTCGGGAGGTTGGGAGGAAGCCATGCGCGTGTCAAGCGTGGTGGCAGTCGCGCTCCTCAGCGGCTGCAGCAACGACGTGACGGTGGGCCAGAGCTCGAACCAAGAGCCGAGCACCGTGATCAATGCGCCGATCGACGGGTCGGTCTTCGGCAATGGCGAGGTCGTCGACTTTCTCGGCACCGTGGCTGACGGCAACGGGCTCGACGACCTGACGACCGTCACCTGGGTGTCCTCACTCGACGGCGAGCTCTCCACACCCGACCTGACCGCCCCCGATGGCAACGGCTCCACCCGTGCCTCGGCAGTGCTCTCCAGCGGCGTGCACGTCGTCACGCTTCGGGCCGTCGACACCGAGGGGCTGATCGCCGAGTCCACCATCCAGGTGAGCATCGGCTCCGAGGGGCTGGGTCCCGACGTCCAGATCACCAAGCCGGTGAACTTCGAAGAGTTCTACCCCGGAGAGGTCGTCGACCTCGAGGGCCTCGTGACGGACGGCCAGCAGGCCGCGAGCACGCTCGAGGTCGTGTGGACCGTGGTCGAGAACGGCACGGCCACGCCGCTGCCTATCGAGGTCGACCCCGTGGGCGATGCAGGCATCACCACCGCCCGCTGGACCGAGCCCTACGAGGGCAACTTCGTCGTGACCCTCACGGCCACCGACGACACGCTCAACGTCTCGTCCGAAGAGATCCTGATCGTCGTCGGCGACCCATCCGACGCCGACGTCGACGGTGACGGCTTCAAGGCCTTCGAGGACTGCGACGACAACGACTTCGACGTCAATCCCGATGCCGACGAGGTCTGCGGCGACGCGATCGACAACGACTGCACGGCCGACCCGAGCCTCGGCCTCGATGGCGTCGACGACAAAGATCTCGACGGTGACGAGCACATCGACGAGGCCTGCGTCAACTACACGGGCGATCTGCCACGCGACGACTGCGACGATGAGGACCAGTACACCTTCGCGGGTGCGCCGGAGCTTCCCGACGGCATCGACAACGACTGCGACGGCGAGATCGACAACGGCGGCCCGCAGTACGACGACGACGGCGACTGCTTCTGCGAGGGTCCCGACCCCTGCACCGACGGCATCGACCCCTCCTGCGCCTCCCTCGACGTGGGCGACTGCGACGACGGCGACGCGGCCGTGAACCCGAGCGCCTTCGACGAGCCGGATCTGGCCTACATCGACGACAACTGCGACGGCATGGACGGCGACATCCTCGACAGCGTGTTCGTCGACCCCGCCTTCGGCAGCGACGGCAACGACGGCATCGATCCAGGCACCCCCGTTCGCACCCTCGACGAGGCCTTCGCCCGCGCCCGCTCCTACGGCCGCAGCTGGGTGCTGATCGGCAACGGGGGCTCGGATCTGTCGCTGGCGGGCGGCTTCCAGGAAGGCACGAACCTCGCCGGTGGCTACGTCACCGATCCGGGTGGTGGCATGTGGGACCGCGCCGGCATCGACATCCCGAACATCCCGGTACCCAACACCGGAAAGACCATCTCGGGGTGGTTCCTTCCGACCACGCTGCAGCAGATCGGCATCCGCGCGGCCGACACCGGCTCACCCGGCGCCTCCTCCATCGCGCTCATCGTGTCGGACACCAGCAGCTTGACCCTAGAGGAGGTCCAGCTGCAGGCCGGCAACGCGGGTGGCGGCACAACACCAGGCAGCCCCGGACCGACCGGCTCCGGCAGCACCGGCAGCCGCGGAAACGACGGCTACAACCGGGGCGGTGGCTTCGGCCTGTTCGGCCTCTGTCTCGACCTGATCTGCGGCTGTCCCGAGCGCGACGCCCCGTCCGTCGGCGGCGGCGGCGGCGCCTGCGCGGGCGGCACGGCGGGTGGCGCAGGCGGCGTCCCCGGCGTCGAGAGCAGCAGCGGCAGCCGTGGCAGCGCCGGCATCGGCATCTTGGGCGGCTCGGGAGGCTCAGGCGGCGGACGCGGCGAGCCCGGCCTCGTCGGCGGCGCGGGCGCAGTCGGAACGGAGGGCTCGAGCGGCAGTCCAGGAGCCTCGCAGGGCTCGTGGACCTTCGGCGGCTACCTGCCCGCCAACGGTGGCATCGGCGGTCCCGGCGGCGGCGGCGGCGGCGGTGGCGGCGGCGGCGGCGGCGGCGGCGGCGGCTGGACCGGCGGCAACTGCGACACCTTCGGCGGCTCCGGCGGCGGCGGCGGTGGCGGTGGCTGCGGTGGCGAGGGTGCGAGCGGCGGCACCGGCGGCGGTGCGAGCGCGGGCCTCGTCCTCCTCTCCTCCCAGGTCGAGCTGATCGGGGGCGAGATCCGCACCGGCAATGGTGGCAGCGGTGGCTCGGGCGCGAGCGGCGGCTCCGGTGGTCCCGGCGGCTCCGGCGGGGCTGGCGGGCTCGGCGAGAGCAGCATCATCTCCGAGCGGTCGGGCGACGGCGGCACCGGTGGTCCTGGCGGAGCCGGCGGCCGTGGCGGTCACGGCGGCGGCGGCGGTGGCGGCCCGAGCGTGGGCGCGGTCTGTCGCGACGTGTCGACCCTCAGCATCTCGGGCACCACCTTCGTCCCGGGCGCGGGTGGCGCAGGTGGTGGCGGCCTGGGCGCACCGGGCAACACCGGGCTGGTCGCCGATACCGACGGCTGCTGAGGCGCACTCAGCCTCGGTGCTTCAGGCCCCCTGGAGCGCCAGCGCGGTGCCCGATGCATTGGCAGGAACGACGATGACCTTGCCGCCCTCTCCCATGTCGGCGAGCATCTGGAGCCGAAGCAGCTCCTGGGCATAGGGCGAGTCGGCGATGGCGTCGGCCACCACCTTGAGCTGCTCAGCCACTGCGAGCTGGTTCTTCGCCTTCTCGAGGTTTGCCGCAGACTCGCGGCGCACCGCCTCCTCGCGCATCAGCAGGCGCTTGAGCTCGTCCGACATGCTCGGATCGCCAATCGCAATCTGAAAGTCGCCGAGACCCCAGCCGTAGCGCTCACTGGCCTCGGCCAGCTCGGTCTCCGCCTGGTCCGAGATCTCGTTCTTCTTCTGGGCCAGCTGGTCGATCGTGTAGCTGTTGGCCGTGCCACTCACGACGCTCATCACCGTGAGCCGCAGCGTGCCAAAGGCGTCCTGCATATTGACGAGGGCCGCCTTCACATCTGTGACGCGCGCCGTGAAGCCGACCTTGATCGTGGTCGGAGTGCCCCCCTGGGTGATCACGTCCACGTCCACTTCCTGCGTGACGAGCGCGGTGCTGATCCGACGGACGCTGTTCCACGGCATCAGGATGTGGAACCCCGCGTTGAGGACGCGTCCTGGGCGCCCAGCGGTGAACACCAACCCCTTCATCGGTGCGTTGATCACGGTCCAAAACACGAGAGCCTCCCGACCATGCGGTGCCGACGACGGACCGATGGAGCGAGAGGCTACAGCACGCGGGCACCCGTGCCTAGCGGCCGGGTGCGACCAGCGGTCGGCTCAGATGCGGCAGCCGACCCACTCGGCATCCGGCGCTTCCTCGAAGAAGGTGGTTCCTGCGAAGCAGTCACCGGTACGGAAGCCGTAGAAGTCGACCCCGGCAGCATCACCCTCGTAGCGGAGCAGCATGTCGCGCTCCGCGGGACGGTAGAACCAGATCCCACCATCGCCGTCGGAATCGACGAACGTGCCATCCCCGTCGATGGAGACGATCATGTCGTAGCAGGTGTCATCCCAGCAGTACTCCACGTCCATGAAGAACGGGAAGCCCGG
>PKDJ01000004.1 GCA_002862545.1 Pseudomonadota bacterium | reverse complement strand
GATGGCCTCGGGGCAGGCATACAGGCCGCTGACGGTGACACCGAGCTCGTCGTCGAGCAGGTGCACGAGCCGTCGGAGGTCAAACAGTGCGATGGGTCTTGAGCCGACATCGAGCCGGCTCGTGTGGCCACCGATGAGATCCGACACAGTGGGCACCTGTACTCGGAGCCACTCTCTGAGTGTCTCGAAGTCGAGGTACTCGGGGATCACGAGCACGGGGACTTCCGCTACGAAGCGGACCTGTAGTTCCTCCGGCGGTACAGCCGGGACGGACTGGAGCATGAGGACTGTGGGGAACGGGGAGGGGGCCCGGGAGGGCGAGGGAGGCCGAGCGGCCTACTGCTACGCTACCACGGGCGTCCTCGCCGCCGCAACCCTCTCGTGGTGAGACGCCTTGGACTTCAGTAGGCGTACGTTGCGACCCACAGGGTCTGGTAACCGAAGGCGTCGTAGGCGTCGTAAGCGACGATATCGACCGTATAACCACCGTGATAGGGGTTGAGCCAAGTCGTGCTTCCGAGCCAGTCGGAGTACCAGAGGTAGGGGTCGTTGGTGGGGTAGAGTTCGAACGATTCTACCCAGACCCCGCCCGCGCTCTCGTCGTAGATGTCTGCCCAGACACTGACCACGTCGAAGGGCCCGTTGAGGTCGTCGACCGTCGCTTCGAATGCCCAGATGTCGTCCGCATAGGTCGGGTCGTAGTAGACGAAGGCGTCTGCACCGATGACCTCCGGGGCGTAGTTGGCCTCCTCGACAACCACGACCTCTTCGACCACGAGTGGAGGGCCTGTGTCGGCCGACTCGTCTACGTAGACGACACATGCGGGCAGTACAGCTATTCCGAGTGCAGTGAGGGCAATACGCGTCATGGGATTCCTCCGGTGCCTGCGGCCATCGAGGACCGCTGCTCTCGCTGACGCCGGCTGGACCGCGATATTCGGCTGCCGGAACACGGAGACCGGATGAAGGTGACCTACAGGAAGGCGTCGCGCAGCACGATTGCCGCGGTTCGTCGGGGGCATCCGTGGGTGTTCCGTGATGGGCTCGTCGACGCGCCCGCAGGTGAGGTCGTCGCACTTCGTGACGAGCGGGACGGTGTCGCGGGGTGGGGCCTGGCCGATGAGGGGCCCATCGCGGTTCGTGTGCTGGGCCGAGGCGCGCCTCCCTCGGAATCCCTCGAGCGCATCATCGGCGAGCGGATTCGCCGGGCTGACAAGGTGAGGCCTGCGCTGTTGCCTGCCGAGACGGACTGCTGGCGGGTCGTGTCGGGCGCGGGGGACGGCTTGCCGGGGCTCGTGGTTGACCGCTACGCAGGACTCGCCGTGCTGCGTGTCTACTCCAAGGCATGGGAGCCCCATCTCGCGGCAGTCGTCGACACGATTGCGAGCTTGCCGTGGGTGGAGTCGGTGGTGCGGCGACTTGGGGTTGGTGCCGTGGATGGCCGGAAGGGGCTGGAGGTGCTTCGTGGTCCGGCCCCGCCATCGGTGGTGCTGGTTCGAGAGTGTGGGCTCATCTACATGGCCCGGCCGTGGGTGGGCCAGAAGACGGGCTTGTTCCTCGACCAGAGAGAGCATCGGGCCTTGGTGCGACGCTGGGCGCCGGGGCGTAGAACGGCAAACCTGTTCGCGTACAACGGCGGCTTCAGTGTTGCCGCCGCAGCTGGTGGCGCCGCACGCGTCTGTACAGTGGACATCGCCCCTGATGCGATCGACGATGCGATTGAGACCTTCCGACTGAACGGCATCTCACCCGAGGCGCATGTGTTCGATGTGGCAGATGCGTTCACGTGGCGCCCGCGCGGAACGGTGGACCTCCTTGTGCTCGACCCCCCGTCGCTCACCCATGGTGCTCGGTCGGATGGTGCAGCGAAGGCTGCGTATCGAAAGCTGCATCGGCATCATGGTGCGGCCGTGGCCCGAGACGGGCTCCTTGCGACTGCCTCGTGCACCGCACGAGTCCCGGTGCAGACGTGGCGAGAGGCGATCCGTGCAGGGCTTCAGGGCGACTGGTCGTGGTGCTGGTCGAGCGGCGCGCCGCCTGATCATCCGGTGGCGCTGGCGCACGAAGAGGCGCACTATCTGAAGTTCGCGATCTTGCGGCGTCGCTGAAGGAATGTCCTTGACGGATAGGGCTGATGTGTGGAAAACATGGGGGCTGATGCTCGTGCCTCTCGGCGCAGCCAGGACTTGCTTCGTGCACCCCCTTTTGCCAATCCTGCCCGCAGGTAGCGCCGTCAACGCGAGAGCGTCTGGCGGACGTGCCTGTCGTGCCGCCGTCGCGGTGGAACGACAGAGCGCCCCGGGCCGAGGTTGGAACCCTACCTCTCTTCGCAATCATCGCGCCGGTGTCGGCTCGCGGAGGTCGAGCGCAGCTGCGCTCCCACGCGTGCTGACATGGCCGCCAGGAGCCTCCTTTGTCATCCGAGATCATCGTCAACAAGACGGGCCGCGAGACACGCGTCGCCCTCATGGAGAACGGCCGCCTCGCTGAGCTCCAGATCGATCGCGGTGACGACCGCGGCTACGTCGGCAACATCTACTTAGGACGCGTCGTTCGCGTCCTTCCGGGTATGCAGGCTGCCTTTGTGGAGATCGGTCTAGACAGGGCCGCCTTCCTCTACGTAGGCGACATCTACCCAGACGTCCTCGCGCTGAACAAAGCCGCGGACGAAGACAGCGCAGGCGAGGACGCTCCTCGGTCCGCGCCGAAGGCCGGCCAGCCTCCCATTCAGGATCTTCTGCGCGAGGGGCAGGAGATCGTCGTGCAGGTCAGCAAAGACCCGATCGGGACGAAGGGTGCGCGACTGACGACGCACATCGCACTGCCAGGACGGTACTTGGTCTACATGCCGACGGTCGAGCACGTGGGGATCTCGCGTCGCATCGAGCGTGACCGGGAGCGCAAGCGCCTACGAGACTTCGTCGAGAAGCGGCGTGCGCGAGGTGCGGGCTACATCGTGCGCACCGTGTGTGAGGGACAGCCAACCGAATCCCTCGAAGCAGACATGGAGTACCTGCAGCGCACGTGGCAGCGGGTCTCCGAGGCGTGTACGGAGCGTAAGGCGCCCGCGCTCTTGAATGCGGAGTACAACCTGGTCCTTCGGGCGGTCCGCGACCTGTTCGACCCGTCGATAGAGCGGATGGTCCTCGACGACAAGCCGCTCTACGATCAGGTGAGGAGCTTCGTCGGTGACTTCATGCCCAACGCTCGGGACAGGGTGCACCTGTACAGGGGCGGTGAGCCCGTCTTCGACACCTACGGCGTAGAGACGGAGATCACGCGGTCCTTGGGTCGGAAGGTCTGGCTGAAGAGCGGTGGCTATCTGGTGATCGACCAGACCGAAGCGCTGATGGCGATTGACGTCAACTCGGGTCGCTTCGTCGGAACGTCGAGCTTGGAGGAGACGACCACGCGGATCAACCTCGAGGCCGTGCAAGAGGTCGTCTACCAGCTCCGCCTGCGCAACATGGGCGGCATCATCATCATCGACTTCATCGACATGGACCGCGAGTCCAATCGGGAGAAGGTGTATCGTGCCCTGGAAGACGCACTGAAGGCCGACCGGGCGAGGACAAACGTCCTGCGAATCAGCGATCTCGGTCTCGTGGAGATGACTCGCAAGCGCGTCCAGGAAGGTCTGGACCGCTACCTCACAGAGGACTGCCCAACGTGTCGGGGCACGGGGGTCGTTCGGGCAAAGTCGACGCTGGTCTACGAGATCCTGCGTGAGGTCCGCCGAGAGGCCAATCGCGCGAGGAACGGCCAGACGGTCTACGTCAACACGACGCCTGCAGTCGCAGATCTCGTCTACGGCGGGCAGTACAGCGATCTGGAGGCCATGGAGGCTCTCCTCGGCCGGCGCATCGTCTTCAGGGCGATGCCGCACTTCCATCCCGAGCAATTCGAAGTCTACGCTCGCTGACGGGGAGACGAGGTGGACTGGGTCGAGGGGCAGCTACGACGTGTGCTCTGGCGTTCTGAGCGCTCGGAGTACGCCGTGGTTCGGCTCGTGACAGCGGGGGGGGCCGACATCACCGCTGTTGGGCCACTCGCTGCTCTCGATGAGCTGGAGCCTGGCTCATTCGTCACGCTCGAGGGGGCTTGGGAGGAACACCCTGATCACGGTCGGCAGCTTCGCTGCGTCGGATTTCTTACAGCGAGTCCGCGCACGGTGGAGGGGGTGGAGCTCTATCTCTCATCCGCGGGAATTCCGGGGGTCGGCCCCGCTCTGGCTCGTAAGATCGTCGCTGAGTTTGGCGTGGAGACGCCGCGCGTTCTCAGCGAGGAGCCCGAGCGGTTGATGACTGTTCGCGGTGTTGGAGCTCGCAAGCTCGAGGTCATCAAGAGGGCCTGGGAGGAGCAGGAAGGGAGCCGCTCTGTCGTGATGACACTTCGTGGGCTCGGGCTTCCAGCTCGCCTGGTCACGTCGATCCTCGAGCGCTTCGGAGACCGTGCCGCCGGCGTCGTGAGGCGTACGCCCTACCTGCTCGCAGAGACTCTCCGTGGGGTTGGGTTTCGAACGGCAGATCGCTTGGCACGGCAACAAGGCATCGCTCTGGACGACCCAGGGCGTGTCCGCGCGGCAGTGCTGTATGCTCTCGAGCGTGAGCGTCTCTCTGGGCACTGCTTTCTCCTGCGTCACCAGGCCCGCCGTGCCGTCTCAGAGCTGGACGTCCCGACCCATGGATTCGATGATGCCGTCGAGGCAGCTGAGGCATCGGGGCTGGTCGTCGTGGAGGCGGGGGAACGAAGTGACATCGACCGACTGTGGGTGGCCGGGCTCTTCGACGCCGAACACCGGGTGGCCGAGGAGATCCGCCGGCGCGTGGACAGCGCGAGCGGTCGTCCCCCCAGCGAGGCCGAGCTGGACGCGGCCGAAGAGTATGTAGGCGTCCACCTGGATCCGGCCCAGCGAGGGGCGGTCGCCCAGGCGCTGTCAGGCGGCGTCAGCGTGATCACCGGGGGGCCCGGCACTGGCAAGACGACGCTCGTGCGTGTGCTCCTCCGGGTGCTTCGAGAGAGGGGGGAGACCTGGGAGCTGGCGAGCCCGACGGGGCGCGCGGCGCGTCGCCTCGAAGAAGCGTCCGGCCAGGCGGCCTCCACCCTGCACCGACTCTTGGAGTACCGCCCGGGGGAGGGAGGGTTTCAGCGCGGGCCGACGGAGCCACTCGACATCGACGGCCTGGTGGTGGACGAGGCGTCGATGGTCGACCTGGAGCTGCTCGCCGCCCTCGTGGATGCTCTGCCCTGGCCTGGGGAGCACGTAAGTGTTGTGTTCGTGGGTGACGCGGATCAGCTCCCGAGTGTCGGACCGGGACAGGTGCTCCGGGATCTTGTCACGTCGGGCATCGTGCCAGTTGCTCGGCTGCTCACCATCCATCGACAAGCGTCCCAGTCGGGCATCATTCGTGCTGCAGCCGCCATTCATGGTGGAACAGTGCCGATGTCTGGTGAGGTTGCGGGGTACGACGACCTGTTCCTGGTGCCACGGTCAGGGGCGGAGCGCGTACATGCCACCATCGTGAAGGTGATCTCGGAGAGGCTTCCAGGTCTGGGATTCGGTCCCGAGGACATCCAAGTGCTCTGCCCGACCCGCAAAGGGCCAGTTGGCACCGCTGTGATCAACAGCTTGTTGCAGCAGCACCTCAACCCCGACGGAGCGGGTCTGCGCAGGGGGGACGTCGAGATCCGAGCGGGTGATCGGGTCATCTGTACGCGGAATAGGTATGACCTCGAGGTCTTCAACGGAGACACGGGGCGGGTCGAGCGCGTGAGCGCCCAAGGCGTCGCTGTTCGCTTCGACAGTCGTGTCGTCGACTGGCCCCGAGACGAGCTGAACCTGCTCGATCTCGCCTACGCGATCACGGTCCACAAGTCCCAGGGGAGCGAGTATCCAGCAGTGGTGCTCCTGCTCGACCGTCCCCACGGAATCATGCTTCGGCGGAACCTCTTCTACACGGCCATCACCCGAGCGAAGCGCTTCGCCTGCGTGATTGGCGCACCGGCTGCCTGGTCAAGGGCAGCGAAGACCGTCGGGGGAGACGAGCGGAACACGAGTCTCGCCGAGCGCCTGGCCCGCTCGCCCTAGCGCCCGCGGAGGGCGTAGTGCGCGGTGAACTCGGCGATGTCTTCGCCTCGTGCGTCGAGCACGCGCACGACGATGTCGAGGCTCACGCTCTGTTCGCTCGAGGCTCCGTCCAGCAGGCGACCGAGCTGCTCGGCATGCACCTCGGCATGCGCCGTCACGTCACGGACCGCGGCGGCGTAGTACTTGATTCGCGCGCTCTTTTGGCGAGGAGCGCGAGCCGAGAGTCGCGGATGGGTCGCGACGGCGACTGAGGCGGCCGTCTCGGCGAGGCTGTAGACCGCACCCGAGTGCAGCACCGAGCCGTGTGCATGCAGCTTGGCCATGAACGGAAGGCGCAGCACTACCTTTCCGGGACGGGCCTCCTCGACACGCACGCCAAGCAGGGCGAGGTAGGGAACGGAGCGCAGGGCGCTCTCAAGCTGTGGGATCTGCATTATCAGGGCCTGTGAGACGCTGGAGGCTTATCGATGCCTCCGGAGCAGTGCCAGGTCTGGAGGGCACGTGACGGAGCGGGCACGCCGCATGTCGGCGAGAGAGCTGATGCGAGACGAGCGCGGTCGGGTGGACATCAAGTCCCTCGACCGAGATGGCGTGCGGGAGCTCGTCGTCGGTGAGTGTGGCGGCACGGAGGGTCAGGCGCTGCGTGTCTACAAAGCACTGTGGCAGCATGGCGTGACATCCTTCGCCGTGATGCCGGATGTTGCGCGGAGCCTAAGAGAGCGGCTGGAGGAGAGAGCGTACATCCCGATGCTGGAGCCGGATCTGATCCTCCGCAGCAAGGACGGGACGACCAAGTTCCTCTGGCGTCTCGAGGACGGGCAGCGTGTCGAGTCGGTGCTGATCCCCGATGGTGAGCGTCTCACGCTGTGCATCAGCTCACAGGTTGGCTGTGCCATGGCCTGCACGTTCTGCCTGACGGGCGATCTCGGCCTCATCCGGCACATGAAGGCGTCTGAGATCGCCAATCAGCCGCTTCAGGTTGGTCGGCAGCTTCCCGAGGGCACGCGAATCACGAACATCGTGATGATGGGAATGGGAGAGCCGCTCCACAACCTTCGGGCTGTGATTCCTGCGCTGACGGTGTGTCTTGACGACCATGCACTGAACTTCTCGCACCGAAAGATCACCGTGTCGACGGTGGGGCTGGTGCCCAAGATGGCGGAGCTCGCTGCTGCGCTTCCGGTCAACCTGGCTGTGTCGCTGAACGCGACCACCGAGGCACATCGGCGCTCCATCATGCCCATCACACGGAAGCACTCGCTCGATGAGCTGCTGGACGCCTGCAGGAGCTTCCCGCTTCCTTCTGGCAAGCGCATCACCTTCGAGTACGTGATGTTCGGCGGGGAGAACGACACCCTGGACGATGCGGAGAGACTGCTCCAGCTGCTTCGAGACATTCCCGCAAAGGTGAACCTGATCCCATACAACGAGAATCCCGATCGGGAGATCCGCAGGCCGAGTGATGCAACGGTGAAGGCCTTTCAGCATCACCTGGTCAGCAACGGCCTGTCCTGCTCGATCCGGACCACACGAGGCACCGACATCTCCGCGGCGTGCGGCCAGCTCGGCAAGGCCCGGCAGCAGGCAGTGGAGAGAGGCTGGCTGGAGGAAGCGCGGCGCGTGGCTGGGCTCGTCTGAGGTCCGGCACGGGTGTTACAAGCCCCCTCGTCGGGGAGGCCGGCGTGACGCAGACACTAGGCATCGTGGGTGGCTCCGGGCTCTACGAACTCGACGCGCTCACCGACGTGCGGGAGATCCGAGTCGACACGCCCTATGGGAGTCCGAGCGACGTACTCGTCCGCGGCCGCCTCGGTGCTGCCGAGCTGATCTTCCTGCCAAGGCATGGACGACATCACCACCTGACTCCCAGCGAGGTCCCGTACAGGGCAAACATCTGGGCGCTGAAGTCGCTCGGCGTGGGATGGATGCTCTCTGCAAGCGCTGTCGGCTCACTGCGCCTCGACATCGAGCCGGGTCATCTCGTCGTGGTCGATCAGTTCATCGACCGCACCCGAGGCCGGGCGAGCACCTTCTTCGGGGAGGGCTGTGTGGCGCATGTGGCGTTCGGCGATCCGGTCTGCGGCACGCTGCGTCAGTACCTGCTCGATGCGGCTCTGGAGGTCGGTGGGACCACGCTGCATGATGGCGGCACCTATGTCTGCATGGAGGGGCCTGCGTTCTCGACTCGCGCCGAGAGTGAGCTCTACCGGTCGTGGGGGGCAGATATCATCGGCATGACCAACCTCCCGGAGGCGAAGCTCGCCCGTGAGGCGGGGATCTCGTACGCGACCTTGGCCATGGCGACGGACTACGACTGCTGGAACGTGGACCATGACGACGTGACCGTCGAGCAGGTCATCACGGTGCTCCGGTCCAATGCGGCGCGGGCCAGGCAGATCATCGCGGCTCTTGCACGTCGCGTCTCAGCGCATGAGGGACCCGCGCCGATGCACGACGCCCTCGCGACGGCTCTGATCACGCCGGTCGACAAGATCCCGGCGGCGACCCGGGAGAAGCTCGCACCCATCATTGGCAGGTACCTGCGTTGACCCGGGGGGCCCGACTGCGTGCACGCCGCGACTTCCTCGGCCTGTCGCTCGAGGAAGTGTCGATGCGCACACGCATCCCACTCGTTCACCTCGCGGCGCTCGAGGAAGACCGGCAGGCCGACCTTCCGGCTGGGCCGTATGCCGACCGGTACACGCAGATGCTCGAGGAGGTCTACGGCCTCCCACCCGAGCCCCGTCCAGAGCCCGTCGAGCTGACGCATCCCGTCCGGCGAGCCGGGCTGCCGCTGCACACGGTGCGGGTGCTCGCGGCGGTGTCGGTGCTCGGGCTCGCCGCAGCCATGGTGCTGCAGGTCTGGGCGCAGCCGTCACTGGTCCCGGGTCTCGAGGAGGCCCTCGGGCCGGGTCTGGAAGGCGCGGATCAGCGTGTCACCATCGAGACGCAGCGGAACGTCCACCTGACCGTGCGCGTAGATGGCGTCGTCGTGCATGACCGCGAGACGGCGGGTAGCTTCAAGAAGACCTTCGAGGGACGCGACGAGGTCAGCGTCTCGGTTCCAGCAACAGAGGCCGTGAAGGTCTGGTACAACGGCGACAAGATCGTGCCGCTGGGCCGACGAAGTACGCCGCGGACGCTTCGCTTCGTCGATGACGAGTCCGGTACCTAATGGCGACTGACCGCCTCAATGCGCGCACTGAGGCTCTGCTGCGTCGTCTCGTGCGTCGGGACGCCGCCAGCGCGCTTCGTAAGCTGCTAGCTCGCACTCGTCCGTCGGACATCGCCGCGGCGATGGAGCACCTGACATGGGCGGAACAGCGCCGCCTCTACCGCCTCATCGATGAAGATGACTATGCGGCGGAGGTGCTGGCGCACCTGTCGGGTGACAGCTCGAGAGAGATCACGCGAGAGATGACCGAAGAGCAGGTCGTCGCCCTGATCGACAGGATGGAGCCGGACGACGCGACGGACCTCGTGAGCGCACTGCCGGAGGAGCTGCGGGCGCGTGTGCTCCAGGAGCTAGGTGCCGAAGAGGACGTGCGGGAGCTCCTTGCCTGGCCGCGAGACACGGCCGGCGGTCTGATGACTCCGCAGGTCTTCTGCATGCCGGACACCGCCACGTGTGGTCAGGCGATCGCTGCACTGCAGGCGAACGACGAGCATCTCGAGACGGTGTACTACGTCTACGTCGTCGATAATGTGCGCGCGCTCATCGGTGTCACGTCGCTTCGGTCCTTGCTGACCTCACCACCGCGCACGCCTCTCGTCAGCATCATGACGCGAGACGTGATTCGCGTGTCTCCTGCCGAGGACCAGGAGGAGGTGGCACGCTTCGTCGCGAGGTACGACCTCTTGGCCATTCCGGTCGTCGACGAGCACAGCCGGATCCTCGGCGTTGTGACCGTCGACGATGTGGTGGATGTCATCCGAGAGGAGGCTGCCGAGGACATGCTGCGCATGGCGGGTGTCGTCGAAGACGAACGCCAGGCCTCCGTTGTCCGTCAGAGCTGGACCCGTGCAGGGTGGCTTCTCGCGACCATCGGCGGCGGCATCCTGGCCGCCGAGATCATCGGTCTGTACGAAGAGACGCTGACTCGGGTGGCGGTTCTCGCTGGCTTCATCCCGGTCATCATGGGCATGGGGGGCAATGTTGGGATCCAGTCGGCGACACTCGCCGTGCGTGGGCTCGCGACAGGCTCCGTGCAGATCGGCGGGGCGTTCGGCTTTGTCTGGCGTGAGGCGAGGGTGGGCGTGGTGCTCGGCCTGCTCTATGCCCTGCTCCTCGGCACCTATGGCGTGCTGCGGTATCCGGGACAGCCGCTCATCGGAGTGTCCGTAGCGACGAGCATCGGGCTGGCCATCGCCTTGGCTGCGGTGATTGGTGCCTGCATTCCGATCGGCCTGTCTCGCGGGGGCGTCGATCCCGCAATCGCCACGGGCCCCTTCGTCACGACGCTGGTCGATGTGCTCGGGATCATCGTCTACTTCAACGTTGCGCGCTTGCTGCTCACGCTGTGAGTGCCTGGATCGTCGTCGGCGGCACGAACCTCGGCGAGTCCGATCGCGTGATCCGCTTCCTCTCGCCGACCGAGGGCCGTGTGGCCCTCGTCGCGCGTGCGGCACGTGCGAGTCGCCGGAGGTTTGCAGGGCTCCTCGAGCTAGGCAATCGCCTCACCGTGCAGCGGCAGCGTGGCAGGGGCTCGCTGCAGCGGCTCGTGTCGGTCGACCGGGTGTCCACTCCCAGCCTTGCGCGCACCGAGCTTGAGCGCATCGCGCTTCTGGCCTACGGCTGCGAGCTGTGCGCAGCCCTGGCCCCCGAGGGCGGGCCTGCTCCAAGGCTGCACCGACTCTTGGAGGTCTGGCTCGACGTGCTCGAGGGTGCGACGCCGCCGGGAGTGTCCAGCCGTCTCGCTCTGGAGGCCAAGGCCCTGACGTTCGCAGGCCTCGCGCCAGCGCTGGTGCTCTGCGCGCGAACGGGAGCGCCCCTGCCACCGCGAGCTGGCTTCGACCCCTCTGCGGGGGGAGCGGTGGCCAGCGGAGGTAAGGCCGTCCCTGCGTCCGAGCTCGTCACGCTGGAGGGGCTGCGACGGACCCCGTTGAGCGAGACGCCGACTCAACGCCCACCTGGGGCGAGTGTGCACTGGGTCCTTGCCGACTTCATCGAGTATCAGCTTGGACGTCCCCTACGCTCCAGGCCACTGCTCACCGACCTCGCAGGAGGAATGAGCGTCGCCGGGATAGGGCGCACGGAGGAGGCGTGATGCACCAAAGGATCGTCGTTGGCATCGGAACACTCGTCCTCGCCGGGTGCGTGACCATGGAGGATGTGTCGGTGCGGGGTACGGTGTTTGCGTCCCCCGCGGGCGAGGTTCCGCTAGCCGATGCCACGGTGATCCTTCGGGACGTCCGTGGAAAGATCTACGACCGCGGGCGGTCCGATGGCGATGGGGAGTTCGTCGTCGCGGCACCTCCAGCCAGCGACATCGTCGCGGAGGTGCAGGCCGAGGGCTACGCGAGTGCCGCCTTTGCTGGCGTGACGGGGGAAGACCCGGTCTTCAAGGTTCCGGACGGCACTCTCTACGCACTCCGGGATGACGAGAGGGCCGCCTGGGAGGAAGACTTCGCCGGATGTCCAGGCATCGGCTCGGGAGGCGCCGTGCTGGGAGAGATTCGCGTCCGCGAGCTCACCGAGCCTGGCTCCGATGTTCATGCGATTGTCACTGCGGGTAGCGTCGAGCTCGCGATGGACAGCGGTGAGAGCTTGAGCGGCTGCTACCTCGACGATGAGGGACTAGGCTGGCAGGAGGGCCGGGAGGTCACCGGCGAGACGGGCCGCTTCGCCATCTTCGGTGTTCCACCGGGATTCGGAACGCTGACCGTGCGCTATGCGTACACACCGAACACGGTGGTGGAGGACCGTACGGTCGTCTTTCTGCCCGACGGCGGCGTGAGCCCTTGGTTCCCCGCCTGGGTGTCACTCCCCTTTTGAGCCACAGATCGCGCGACCGTCTGTCGCCGTCGACGCCATGGCGTCTGTCGCGCAGCAGCGTGTCGCGCGTTTTTCGCTGCCTGACTTGCCAGGGCTGCAGCCATGACCTAGTCTCCGGACCGATTCGCGAGTCCGCCAGGGCCTGGCTACTCGCGCTGTCCAGATTCCCTCTCTATGTCAGCAGGAGTGCATCCCCATGGGCGAGATGATCACCAAGCCGGACGCCAACCCCATTGTCCTTGCCGTCCTCAACCTCATCATCATGGGTCTGCCGATTGGCTACTTCATGATCGGTCAGACCAAGAAGGCCATTGGCTTCCTGGTCGCCACCTGGCTCCTGAGCTGCATCGGTGGTCTGGGCTTCATCCTTCCGTGGATTGCGGCGTACGACGCGTACCTGCTCGGACAGCGCCTGGCCGCGGGTGAGTCCATCACCCCGAACACCAACGGCCTGTCCTTCCTCGACGCGATCTTCAAGGACTGACGGTCCTTTAGGACCTCCTCCACGGTTTTTCCGAGATGAGCTCACGTCTCAGCTTTGGATTCCCTCTCTCGGTTGCTGTGCGAACCGACGTTGGGCGTGTGCGCACGAACAACGAGGACTCGCATGGCCATGCGTGGCTCGATGACGGCAGTCTGTTCGTCATCGTCGCCGACGGCATGGGGGGCCACGAAGCGGGTGAGGTCGCAAGCGGCCTCGCCGTGCGCGTCGTCGAGGAGATCGTCGGCAACGACACGAGTGCCGACCCCCGAGAGCGCCTCTACAACGGGCTCCTCGAGGCCAACGAGGAGATTCTGAGAGAGGGTCGGGCGAGCAACACATCCGGGATGGGCACGACGGCCATCACGGGGGTGTTCAAGGGGCCCGAAATCTACATCGGGCAAGTGGGCGACTCACGCCTCTTCCACATTCGGAAGGGGCAGCTCGTGTGGCGCACGCTCGACCACACGCGCGTGCAGATGCTCCTGGATACTGGTGAGATCAGCGAAGAAGAGGCGCGGTCCCACCCAGAGTCCGGCATGCTCACACGAGCGCTCGGGCACTCTCGAATGGCCGACGGGCGCACGCTGGTGCCGGACGTCCTCGATGAGCCGATCGAGATTGCCGAGGACGACACCGTCGTGCTGAGCTCAGATGGCCTGCACGACTTGCTGGAGGACTGGGAGATCGCCCAGATGGTCGCCGGACGGACGGCGGCGGAGGCTGCGGAGCTCCTGGTCGAGGCCGCCTGTGACCGGGGCGGGCATGACAACGTGACGGTCGCCGTGGTGATCGCGGGCACGCGCGGTCAGGACTATGACCCGGACTTCGAGCCCGACTGGCAGCAAGAAGACGCCTGGGACGAACCTCCGGGCCACGCAGAGGAGACCTACGACGACCTCCCGAGTGAGATGGGCGACCCCGAGGACACCGAGGTCGAGCTTCGCACCGAGCCGGAGGTCGAGGCGGTGTCCCCCGTGGCCATGTTGGCCGCGAGCGAGCCCGAGGCCAATGGTCGAGGGATGTTCATGGGGATCGCTGCTCTCGGCGTGGTTGGCGTCGGCGCTCTGGTCGTTGCGCTGCTCGCCGCAGCGGGGTTGGGCGCCTGGTACGCGTTCGGCTGAGGTAGCGTGTGGCCATGGGCCGCCGTCATCGCTTCGACAACGTCGACACTCGCGTCCTCGCTCTTGTGGGTCACCGGGCGTCGGGAAAGACCTCGCTCGCGGACCGGCTGCTGTGCATGGCTGGCGTCACCCGGAGTCCCGGGAGCGTCGACAACGGCACTTCGCTCATGGACCATCGCTCCGAGGAGCGGAGGCGTCGAGCGAGCATCGAGCCGTCAGTGGCTTGGCTCCCATGGAGAGATCACCGGATCGAGCTGGTGGACCTCCCCGGTGGGCCGGATACCCCAGGTCGCAGCGCAGCACTGCAGCACGGGACGGATAGCTGTGTGGTGGTCATCGACGGCTCACACGCTCTGCAGGTGCCTGCGACGCGCCGGCTCGGTCAGGTGTGCCCCCGTCTAGTGGTCGTCACCCATGTCGACCGGATGGTGCACCCTGACATCCACGACGGCCTCACGAGCGCCGCTGGTTGCCCCACACCGTGGCTCAACCTTCCGTTTAGGGACGAAGAGGGCACCCTCGTCGGGACGCTCGACGTGATTCGCGGTGTGGCGAATCGGGTGGCCGATGATGGAACGGGGGCGTGCTCGGTGGAGCCGCTCTCACGTGCAGACGCGGAGCGCGTGGCCATGGCGAGGTCGGCCCTCGAAGAGGCTGTCGCTCTCACCGATGACGCGCTGCTCGAGCGCTACCTGGAAGACTTCGGACTCACCGAGACCACTCTGCTCTCCGGGTTGACTGCCGCTGTGCGGTCGGGACGACTCGTGCCGGCTCTGCATGCCATGCCCCCGCTGGGGATAGGCTGCCGCGCGATTCTTGATGCGGTGGTCCAGTTCCTGCCTGCAGCGAACCAGTGGCCCGGCGCTGTTGATCGCGATGGTGCCCCCGTAGATGACGCGCCGGGCTTTGCTGCGCAGTGGCTCTGTTCCCAGTCTGATGCGGAGGGTGGTGTGGTGCATCACCTGCGGGTCTGGGCGGGCGAGGGGGCGCCCACGACTTGGGTGGCGGAGGACGGCACCCGCGTCCGATCTCCGAAGCTCTACGACCTACGAGGTCCCCGGCGTGCAACAGCCTCGGGGCGGCTCGTCGCCACGTGGGATGGACTGCCGGGAGCGCCCGGAGCGGTGTTCACCGACGGGCCTCGACTGCGCATGTCGGAGCCGATGCTCCCGCCATCTCTCGTCACGCGCGCGCTCAAGACCCGGGACGGTCAACAGCCCGGCGACATCGAGCTCGCCGCGGTTGCGAGGGTGGTTGAGCGTACGCCCGGGACAGAGCTCGAGACGCATCCCGTGACCGGTGCGCACCTGCTCACCGGGATCACGGGGGCCCAGCTCCAGCGAGTGCTCGAAGAGACGGGGCGTCCCTTGAGCGCCACCCGCCCCCCGGTGCCGTGGCTGCAGACGATCGCCCGGCCTGCGCTCGGAGTCGTCGGGCTCTACAAGGAAGTGGACGACCTCGGACTTCCAGTGGCCTTCGGTCAGTGTGTGGTCGACTTCTCACCAGGAGACCTCTCGGCATCCACTGTCCGGGTGGCTCCAGGGATCGACCCGGAGGATCTCCCTTCACGCTTCCTTCCCGCCATCGAGCGCGGGGTCCTCTCTGCGCTAGCGCGAGGACGCGATGGCGTTCCCGTGGTTGGAATCGACGTCGTGATTCAGGATGGGCGCTACGACATGCTCCAGTCGACGCCCGAGCACTTCGAGAGCGCCGGCGCAGATGCGGTTGTACAGGCCTTGCAGAGAGGAGGCGCCCAGCTCTTGGAGCCGTGGATTCGTGTCGGTCTGGAGGTTGGTGCTGACGAGGTTGGGCGGTTGATACCGATCTTCGCCGGGTGCCGAGGCCAGCTCACGGGAGTCGACACGCGACAAGCCGCCATGATCGTTTCCTTCGATCTCCCCGTCGGCAGCTGGCCAGAGGTACTGGAGCGCGTGGAGCGCTCGCACATCCTGATTCGCAGCTTTGTCAGAAACGAGGCGCCGCCCCGCCTCTCGCTGGAGCGCCCTGCGGCACGGTGAAGGGCGGCACTGCGCCAAGGCGTGCGAGTGGCGTGTTAGCTTCGGAGGGCGCCGACGAGGTGCCCGAGGTGACCCATAGCGAGCAGCACGCACGCCGCAGAGCGCACGCTACAGTTCGATGACGACCGCGCCCTCCGAGAGATGGTAGGCGAGCTCGGCAGCCACTTGAAGATGATCGGTAGAGCGCTGGGCGTGGAGGTGGCCCATCGCGGCACCGCTCTGCGACTCAGAGGCGAGCCGAGAGCGGTCGACGTGGGCTGCCGTGTCGTGTCGCAGCTGTACGGCCTGGTGCAGGGCGGACAGGCACTTCACCCAATGGATGTGCGCCACGCGCTGAGGATTCTGCGGGACGATCCCTCGTCCGACCTGCGCTCCTTCTTTGCCGATACGATCCTCACGAATCTGGACAACCGGCCGATTGCGCCGCGCTCGGCCGGGCAGAGGGCCTACGTGCACGCGCTGCGCGCTCACGACATCGTCTTTGGCGTCGGTCCTGCGGGTACGGGTAAGACCTACATGGCCATGGCGATGGCCGTCGCGGCCCTCAAGCGAGGCGACGTAAAGCGGATCGTGCTCACGCGGCCAGCGGTAGAAGCCGGCGAGAAGCTCGGATTTTTGCCTGGTGATCTCACGGAGAAGGTAGACCCTTACCTGCGGCCTCTCTACGACGCGCTCGGTGACATGATCCCCCAGGATCGCGTCGTGCGACTGCTGGAGAAGCGAGTGATCGAGGTCGCGCCTCTCGCGTTCATGCGTGGACGAACCCTCGACCGTGCGTACGTCGTCTTGGACGAGGCGCAGAACACGACTCGGGAACAGATGAAGATGTTCCTCACGCGGATGGGCAATGGGTCTCGAATGGTGATCACCGGCGACGTGACCCAGATCGACCTGCCTCGGCGGTCCGACAGCGGAATGGTGGAAGCGCTGCGTGTCCTGGCGAGTGTCGAGCGCATCGGAGTCGTTCATCTGACCTCGCGCGATGTCGTCCGGCATCCACTCGTGGCGGAGATCATCGATGCCTACGCGGGTGCAGCGGCAGAGGCCGAGCGATGAGCTTCTTGGCTCGCTGGCTCGATGGTCTCGTCCGGGTACTCGGCCGCCTGGGGCTCGACGAACTCAGGGTCACGACCGATGACATGAGGCGTCTCGCTATCCTGGTGGTGACCTGCACCGTGGCATCGCTCGTGGTCGTCGACTGGGAGCGGGCGCCGAGCGAGCCGCTCTCCGTCGGCGATGTCGCGCCACGTACCGTCAAGGCGCCGCACAAGTTCCAGTTCGCGGATCATGTGAGCCAGTCGCTCGAGCGGGCCGAGGCGGCTGCGTCAGTGCCAGACGTCTATGTGCACCAAGTCACGATGACCGACGAGCTCGTGAGTCGGGTGACGGCCGCGTTCGAGCAGGGCAAGGGCATCCTCGATGCAGCTCCGCCTCCACGGGCCCGCGTGGAGGCCGTCCAGGGTGAGGAGCCATCGGCAGACGCCGACCCAGCAGAGGTGCCAGAGCCGAGCGTGGCACCGGCTACCATCGACGCTGTGCACGCCATCTTCGAGAAGGCACTGGGGGCGGCGGTGCCCCGCGGAGACGTGGCTGCGCTCGCGAGTGACGGTCTGTCGCCTGAGGCCCTCGCGCTCACGGTCGACCTGCTCCAGCACGCCATGTCCAATCGGATCGTGGCGGACAGGGCACAGCTGCCGCAGGACCAACGTCCGATTCAGGTGATTGAGATCCGTGGTGTGGACGTGGTCCGGCACGCGGCAGAGGAGACACGCTCCATCCTGACTCCCTCGGAGGCCCGGGAGAAGGTCAGCCTCGGAGTCCTCGAGCGGACGGACCGGGCATCACAGACGCTTGCGAAGTCGACGATTGACGCCGTCAGTACGGTGGCTCGCTCGCTGGTCAGGCCCAACCTCCAGTACGACCCCCTGGAGACGAAAGAACAGCGAGCCGATGCGCAGGCCGCGGTGCCCGTGACCTTGGTGACCGTGAAGCGCGGCGAGATCCTCTTTCGCGAGGGAGACAGCCTCGATGATCGGCAGGCGGCGGCCTACCGCACTCTGCAGGCCAGTCAGGGTACCGACGACCTCGTCTTCGAGGTCTTCGCGGTCGCTTCCTTCCTCGCCATGCTCTTTGTGGTGCTGTACCAGTTCGGCTCGCTGCACCTCGGGTACTTCTCCACCGCACCGCGCGACGTCTTGACGGTCGGCATCTTGCTGGTGCTGACCGAGGTGCTGGTGAGAGTCGTCGTTGCCAGCGGCGACGGAATCTCAGAGCTGGTGGGCTACGAGGCCGAGCCCCGCTCTGTTTGGTTCCTCGTACCCTTCGCGGGCTCGGCAATGTTGGTGAGGCTGCTGCTGGGCGTGCCGTGGACGGCGATGTTCTCGGTAGCAGCCGCAGTGCTTGCGGGGCTGCTGATGGACCTCGACGCGCTGCCGATGACCTTCGCGCTGCTCTCCTGTGTCGTCGCTGCAAGTGCCGTGGAGCACACGAGAGAGCGCATCGCCGTACTTCGGGCAGGGCTGCAGGTGGGGCTCTTCAATGCCGCCTGCGTGCTCATCTTCCACTTCCTCCAGCTCTTCATCGTCGACACCGAGATCTCTCTGGCCACGACCATGCGGCCCGTTTGGTCGATGGCCTTCGCCTTCATGGGTGGAATTGCCTCGGCCTTCCTCGTACTGGGCGCCATGCCCATCTTCGAGTCCGCTGGCTTCGTCACCGACTATCGCCTGATGGAGCTCGCGAACCTCAACCATCCTCTGCTGCGGCAGCTCATGCTGCGCGCGCCTGGCACGTACCACCACTCCGTCGTGGTCGGGACACTCGCTGAGGCGGCCTGCGAGGCGATCGGAGCAAACGCACTCCGTGCCAAGGTCGCGGCTTACTTCCATGACATCGGAAAGACGGACAACCCTCTCTACTTCGTCGAGAACCAGCAGGATGGCCGCAATCGCCATGACGGTCTCGACCCGCGAGAGTCTGCCAGAATCATCATCGCGCACGTCACCGAAGGTGGGCGGAAGGCGCGGGAACACAGCCTCCCGAAGCCGATTCTCGACATCATCTACATGCACCACGGGACCGGCATCCTGCAGTACTTCTACGACCTCGCTCAGCGCCAGGCGAGCGCGCCTGGCGAGGTCGACGAGCAGGACTTCCGCTACGGCGGGCCGAAGCCCGACACCCGTGAAGCGGGCGTCGTCATGCTGGCTGACAAGGTCGAGGCAGCCACCCGGACGATTCAGCAGCCGACCGAGCGAAACATTCGCCTGATGATCAGTCGCATCGTCAACTCGGTGATGTCAGATGGCCAGTTCAGTGAGTGCCCACTGACGTTCGAGGAGATCCACACCATCCACGAGACTTTTGTCCGAGTACTCATGGGCATCTACCATCAGCGCATCGAGTACCCGTCCGATCGTGCAGCGGCCGACCGCGCCGCACCTGCCGGTGGCGAGCCCCCATCCCACGCCACGATCACGCTCGAGCTGGACCAAGACCGACAGCCCATTGGACGACCAAGGCTCGAGATCATCGCCGCGGCAGACGACGATAATGACGAGGTCACGGACTACGAATCGGTCGCGCATCTGCCAGCAGGCGAGGGCTGAGATGCCCGTCGAGGTCGAGGGTGCCTGTGAGCCTGGCCTCGAGGTGGACGTGCAGCGCATGCTGGACGCCCTGGGCTGGTCGCGGTCCCACGTCAGCGTGATGCTCGTGGACGATGGAGCCATTCAGGCGCTGAACGAGCAATGGCGAGGCAAGGCTACCCCCACGGATGTACTGTCCTTCCCGCAGCTGGCCTTCGTCGCCCCTGACATGCCTGCGGCCGGCCAGACCTTTGAGGGAGTACCCACGACGCTAGGCGATGTGGTGGTGTCACTGGAGACGGCCCGCAGTCAGGCAGAGGTGGCCGGTCATGGAGTTCAGGTCGAGCTGCGCGTCCTGATCGCACATGGGCTCTGTCATCTGCTCGGGTACGACCACAACGACCCGGACGATGCACGGGCGATGGCGGGCCGGGAGCGTCACGCGCTGGCGGCGTGCTCCGTGGGCGCCTCGAGCCTCGTGGGTCGCGCGGGTCGCTGAGCCCGCTCACTTGTTGGCCCCTGCGTCGAGTCCTCGATAGGGCAGGGAGCCCGAAGGAAGGACGAGATGTACGACGAGATCAAGGCACGCCTGCGGCCACTCAGCGAGCGCGTCGACCAGCTCTGGGGGCATCTTTGACATCGCACCGAAGCGCGACCGTGTAGCTGACCTCGACAACCAAGCCGCGATGCCCGGCTTCTGGGAAGACCAAGCTCGCGCGCAGCGCGTCCTGCGGGAGAAGGGCGGAATAGAGCGTGTCCTTCGAGACTATGACGCTCTGGTTGAGAAGCGGGACGACATCGCCACGCTCATCGAGATGGCAGAGGAGATGGGCGACGACGAGACCGCGGAAGAGGCGAGTGAGAACCTGGAGTCACTCTCGGACGAGGTGAAGAGCCTCGAGACGCGTCGCCTTCTCTCCGCGGAAGAAGACGCGATGGACGCGATCGTCGAGATCAACGCAGGCGCTGGTGGAACCGACGCAGCTGACTGGGCCGAGATGCTCCTGCGGATGTACAGTCGCTGGGCAGAGCGGCGGGGCTTTGCGACCGAGATTCTCGACCATGCACCGGCCGAAGAGGCAGGCATCCGCAGTGCCACGGTGGCGATCCGGGGTGACTACGCCTTCGGGTACCTACAGGCGGAGAGCGGAGTGCATCGCCTCGTCCGGATCTCCCCGTTCGACCAGAATGCCCGTCGTCACACTGCATTTGCTGCAGTTGCGGCCTACCCCGAGATCGACGACACCATCGAGGTCGAGCTGAACCCAGCCGACATCGAGATGGAGACGATGCGAGCCAGTGGCGCCGGTGGCCAGCACGTCAACACGACCGATTCAGCGGTCCGCCTGCGACATCTTCCGACGGGACTGGTCGTCCTCTGCCGTGCCGAGCGGAGTCAGCACAAGAACCGTGAGAAGGCCATGAAGATGCTTCGGGCCAAGCTGTACCAGCTCGAGCTCGACAAGCGCCTTGAGGCACAGGCCGAGATCAACGCCAAGAAGCGCAAGATCGACTTCGGTAGCCAGATCCGCTCCTACGTGATGCAGCCCTACCAGCAGGTGAAGGATCTGCGCACGAGTGAGACGAGCGGAGATGTGTCGTCGGTCCTCGATGGCCGGATCACCCAATTCATGGAGTCTTGGCTCGCGGCACGCGCCGAGGGCCGGCTCTCAGACTGAACCTCTTCCCCCTTCCATCGAATGTCCACTTCGACTCTCAACTGGTTTCCAGATCGCGGCTTTGAGCTCGACCTCGACGTACTCTCTGCGGGCATCACGATTCGGATGGCCGCCGTTCCTGTGCCGGCCGATGGCACGCTCGAGCTCGGTGCGGGTCCCGTTGCCCTCAACAATGTCGACATCCTCTTCAAGGCTCAGGCCACAGTCGAGGGATGCATGGGGCAGCTCAGAGAGGCTTCCGTGCAGCTGCGCTCGGGAGCGCTGGTCGTCACCGGTGTCCTCGAGGACGTGGAGACCACCGAGCTTCACGAGTTTGACGTCACGGTGCCGACCGTCATTGCCCCGAGTGCTCCAGAGTCAGGCGGCCCTCGCCCACAGCCTATCGACGAAGACAGCCTCGACTGGGAGGACGAGCACACGCTCGAGTCCATGGTGATGGCGGCTCCGAAGCCGGCCCAAGGAGCGTCCGAGGACGTCGCCGATGACCCAGGTGTGTCCCAGAAGGGGCTCGAGCGGCTCCTCGAGGCGATCTTGGCTCCACGGGAGGAGGGGGAGGCGTCCAGCTCGCCGGAGCCCGAGCCCGAGCCGGAGCCCGAGCCGGAGCCGGAGCCCGAACCACAGGCCCAGCCGGAGCTGGGTGACCAGCTGATGAGCGCGGAGCAAGAGGCGCTCGGCTTCCTCCAGATCCTGATCAAGCGCGAAGAGCTCGAGCTGGAGGAGGATGAGGAGCTGTCGAGTCTCGTCAGTGGCACCTGCGAGATCCTGGCCTTGCCGGTCAGTCCGGAGCGAAAGGCGAGCGCCCTGTCCGAGTGGCTGCTGGATCAGCCAGCGGTCGCTGACCTCTACATCGCCGATGACGATCTCGCGGAGATCCTGTCGCAGTGGTAAGGACCGCCTGACCTGCCGAGGGAGAGATAATGTACAGCTTCGACCCGGAGTGGCTGGAGAAGCTGGCCGCCCTCCGGGCTGCGGGAATCGAGCCCTACCCCAACGGATTCTCGGTGAGCCACACGAGCACCGAGATCCATGCGGCGTTCCCCGATCGTGAGGTGACTCCGGAGGGGCCGGACTGGCAAGACGTGTCGGTCGGCGGGCGAGTGATGTTTCGCAACCGCTTCGGCAAGGCGATGTTCCTGCGCCTGCAGGACCGCGGGGAGCCCACGGTGGACGCGGAGGACCGTGACGGAAACGCAGTCAAGCTAGGCGGAATCATCCAGGTCTATGTGCGAAGAGAAGAGGTCGGAGACGAGACCTTCGCCATGCTTCGCAAGCTGGACATCGGTGACTTCCTCTGGGCTCGCGGGCACCTGATGCGCACGCGAACGGGCGAGCTCACGCTCCAGGCTCGTGAGGCGAGGCTCGCTGGCAAGATCATGTCGCCCTTTCCGGACCGGTTTCACGGCGTGGCCGACGTTCAGACCCGCTCACGTCAGCGCTACGTCGACCTGTTCATCAACCGCGACGCGCGCGACACGTTCCGTAAGCGCTCCCGAATCATCCGGTACATGCGGTCGTTCTTCGAGGAACGTGACTTCCTCGAGGTCGAGACGCCGATGATGCAGCCCATCCCTGGTGGCGCTGCGGCCCGGCCCTTCGTCACGCACCACAACGCGCTCGACATGGAGCTCTTCCTTCGAATCGCGCCGGAGCTCTACCTGAAGAGACTGGTCGTAGGCGGGTTCGAGCGAGTCTTCGAGATCAACCGGAACTTCAGGAACGAGGGGGTGAGCACGCGGCACAACCCCGAGTTCACCATGCTGGAGTTCTACATGGCCTGGGCCACGTACAGCGACCTCATGGAGCTCATGGAGACGCTGCTGACGGGGCTCGTACAGAGTGTCTGTGGCTCGCTGCAGGTGGAGTTTGCAGGGCGCACGATCGACTTCTCCCCGCCGTTTCGTCGTGCCGACATGGATGAGCTCATCGCCGAGCACACGGGACTCTCGCGGGACGACCTCGCCGACCCTGCGACGATGGAAGCCTTCTGGCGCGACAACCACCGAGTTGGCGAAAACGAGAAGCTGCCTACGTCGCGAGGCAAGTGGTGGGAGTGGCTCTTCGACGCTCACGTGGAAGAGCACCTGTGGAATCCAACTTTCGTCACAGGCTTCCCTACGGAGATCTCGCCCCTCTCACGTCGAAACGACGATGACCCAGGACGCGTCGACCGCTTCGAGTTGGTGATCGCGACCTGGGAGATGTGCAACGCATTCTCCGAGCTGAACGATCCTGTGGACCAGGCAGAGCGCTTCGCAGCACAGGTCGCGGAGCGCGAGGCTGGCGACGACGAGTCGATGCACTTCGATGCCGACTACATTCGCGCCTTGTCGTACGGCATGCCGCCGACCGCTGGGCTGGGCTTGGGCATCGACCGCATCGTCATGCTTCTCACGGGCCGAACCTCGATTCGCGAGGTGATCCTGTTCCCAACGCTACGGCCCGAGGACGGCGGTGCCGACGGAAGCTGAGGCACCAGCACCGGATCCCGTCGTCGACTTCGGCTCTCTCCCGGAGGTCGAGCGCGGCAGCTTGCTCGGAGCCGAGTGGAGCGTTGCCTGGGGGCATCTACGCTCCAAGCGTGGGGACGCTGCGCTCTCCGTCGTGACGGTGCTCGCCATCCTCGGCGTCCTGCTCGCCGTGGCGTCGATGAATGTCGTCACGGCTGTCATGACCGGCTTCTCTGACGACCTCCGTGACAAGATCCTCGGCGCGAATGCGCATGTCGTCGTGTTCAGGTACGGCGGCGGGATGGTCGACTACGAGGCCATCACGGACCGGGTCGACACGGTCCCTGGGGTGGAGGGGGCGTCACCCTTCATCTTCAGTGAGCTGATGATTCGGTCCAGCTGGTCGCACACTGGCGCCATCGTGAAGGGCATGGATCCGAGTCGCGTCGGGGGGGTCACGCACGTTCAGGACGACCTGATCCTCGGCCCCGAGGGTCCGCTGACGACGCGGGAACAGCAGGCGGCCCTGGTGGCCGCTATGGCAGGCGAGTTCCCAGCATATGGGCTTGACGGCGAGCTGCTCGAGACAGATGTCGAGCGGCCCCTGCCCGGCATCATGATCGGGAGTGAGCTCGCCGCTCAGCTGCAGGTGAAGCCCTCCGACAAGGTCCAGCTGATCAACCCCGTCGGCGGGGGAGTGGGTCCCATGGGGCTACCCACACCGTCGGTGAGAGCGGTGCGTGTCGCCGGCATCTTCGAATCGGGGATGTACGAGTACGACACGAAGTGGGCGTACGTCGAGAATGGTGTCGCCCAGGACTTTCTGAGAATCGGCAATACGGTCACGGGCATCGAGGTCAAGGTGACCGAGATCGACGAGGCCGAGGCGGTCGCAGCGGCGATCGACGCCGAGCTGCAGTCCCCCTACTACTCCCGACACTGGAAGGATCTCAACGCCAAGCTCTTCGAGGCCCTGGAGATGGAGAAGTGGGTCGCGAACCTGCTGTTCATCATCGTCGTTGGGATCGCGGGCAGCCTCATCGTGAGCACGCTCCTGATGGTGGTGATCACGAAGGGGAGGGAGATCGCCATCCTGAAGGCAGTGGGAGCATCGCCGACCACCATCTTGCGGATCTTCATGATGGAGGGCATCGCGATCGGCTTGCTCGGAGCCACCACAGGCACGCTCTTGGGCCTTGTCGGGTGCTCGGTTCTGTCGGTGTACCCCATACCCATCAGCACAGATGTGTACTTCCTGAGCACCGTCCCGGTGGTCGTGAAGCCGTCGTCTGTAGCGAGCACGGCGATCGCAGCGTTCGTCATGTGCTTCGTGCTCACCATCTACCCGGCGTGGCGAGCCTCACGGCTCGATCCCGTCGAAGCCCTGCGGTACGAGTGATGGGAACCGGGGTCGCGCTCAGCGCGAAGAAGCTCTGTCGGCACCACACGAAGGGTGGACAGCGCATTGACATCCTCACGGGAGTCGATCTGGAGATCGCGCCGGGTGAGTGCCTCAGCGTGATTGGGCCGTCGGGCTCGGGCAAGAGCACCTTCCTCCAGATCCTGGGACTGCTTGACCGCCCCTCTTCCGGGAGTCTCGAGCTGGACGGTCAGGAGGTTGGGCAGCTTGGTGCTGGCGGACGTGCGGCCGTTCGGAGCCGGAAGGTTGGGTTCGTCTTTCAGGCTCACAACCTCCTTCCAGAGCACACCGCTCTGATGAATGCGATGCTGCCAGTCCGGCTGGCTGGGGGAAGCCTGAGCACCGCTCGTGCCCGTGCAACAGCGCTGCTCGAGGCCGTGGGTCTGGGCGGTCGACTGAATCACAAGCCGGGCGAGCTGTCCGGAGGAGAGCAACAGCGGGTAGCCCTGGCCCGGGCACTGGTTATGGGGCCCGGGCTCGTCTTGGCAGACGAGCCGACCGGCAACCTCGACCCGACGACGGCGGCGGGGGTGTTCGACGTGATGCTGAGCCTCAACCGGCAGCTCGGGAGCAGCCTCGTGGTCGTCACTCACTCCCTCGAGCTAGCAGCTCGGTTCCCTCGGCGGCTCCGTCTCGACGGCGGCCGGTTCGTGGAGGGGTGAGGCTGTTGAAGGGCCATCCTCTGCTACTCGGGATGAAGCTTCTGGGCTTCCTCTTCTTGTTCCTGGCCGGTGAGGCTGCCCAGGCCCTGGAGCCAGCGGCTGCAGAGGGCGTGGTCGAGCGGGTCAGGGTCGAGGGGGCTCGCCGCATCGAGGAGGCGGCTGTGCTCGCCGCCGTCGGGCTTCGGCGGGGCGAGGCTCTGTCGCCCGAGAAGGTGCGGCGCGACCTCAAGGCGGTCTATCGAACTGGCTTCTTCGATGATGTGGTCTTCCTGCTCGAACCACAGGAGTCGGGCCGGGTGGACGTGGTCGTGCGGGTCGAAGAGAAGCCGGCGATCCGCGACCTGAAGATCGAGGGTGAGAAGAAGGTCGACGAGGACGACATCCGAGAGGTCCTCGACCTTCGGGCCTTCAGTGTGCTGAACGAAGCCGAGATCTCTCGGAATGTACGAGCAATCCGGGATCTCTACATCGAGAAGGGCTTCTACCTCGTCGACATCGATGTCGAGCGGGAGAGCATCGGAGAAGACCAAGTCGACCTGACGATTCGGATTCAGGAGAACCGAAAGGTCCTCATCCAGCGGGTCGAGTTCACAGGCAACGACCACATCCCCGCCTCGAAGATCAAGCGCTTCCTCCAGCTCAAGGAGGGTGGGTTCGTCCCATGGCTGACCAGCAGCGGCACCTATGACGGCTCCCTGCTCGACACAGACCGCCAGATCGTGGCCCAGGTCTTTCTCGAGGAAGGCTACGTCGACGTTCAGGTCGATCCGGCCAAGGTCTACCTCTCCCCAGACAAGCGCTTCATCTACATCTCGTACGCGATCGTGGAGGGCGAGCAGTACCGACTCGGCGAGCTCGACGCGATCGGCGACTTCGACGAGGGCGAGGGGCTCACGCGTGAGTCCGTGCTGCAGGTCGTGGGCGGTCGACGCGTCGCGGATGTACAGGAAGAGCAGTGGCGTGCAGCGACTGGCCGCAGTCCACGTCTCCGAATCGAGGGCAAGGGGCCGTCGATCGAGACCGGCGACATCTACCGACAGTCGACGACCTATGCCGTGCGGTCGGCGATCGAGGCGCTCTACCAAGATCAAGGCTACGCCTTCGCCAACATCGTCCCGCGGACCGACACCGACCCAGACAATCGCGTCGTCAACATCACCTTCCAGATCGAGCGCGGCGACAAGGTCCGGATCGGGCGCGTCAACATCACGGGGAATGACCCGACCTTCGACAAGGTGGTGCGACGCGAGATCCAGATCATGGAGGGCGACACCTACAGGGGCTCCCTGATCAAGGCGTCGAAGGCCAGGCTCGAGCGCCTCGGCTTCTTCGATGAGGTCAACTACACGACCCCGCGCGGTGACGGTGCAGACGTTCTCGATCTGAACTGGCAGGTGTCGGAGCAGCCTACCGGAAGCTTCTCCCTTGGGGCAGGCTACTCGAACCTCGAGAGCCTGGTCATCACCGCCAATATCTCGAAGAACAACTTCCTCGGGCTCGGCTACAACATGAGCCTGGCCATCAACTGGTCCAGGCTGCGCCGGCAGTTCCAGCTCTCCTTCCTCGACCCCTACTTCCTCGACTCTCGCTGGCTGCTGAACATCAATGGCTACTCGGTGAGCCAGAACTTCTTCAGCCAGTTCAACCAGGCCAACACGTTCACCAGCTTTGGCGGTGTGAATGAGTACCAGCGGGGTGGGTCGTTCGGCATCGGTCGCTACCTCGACGCCCGCGACGACCTGCAGCTCCGGATGGACTACACGGTCGAGGATGTCGGGCTCACCAACATCGATGCCTTCAGGCAGCGGATGTTCGGCGGGGAGCTCTACCGCAACGGCCTGACCTCGACCCTTGGGTTGACGCTGTCCCTCGACAAGCGGAACAACCGCATCTTCCCGACGCAGGGCGTGTTCTCGTCCCTGTCGTCAGCGCTCTCCGGTGGCTTCAGGCTCGGCGACGATCAGATCCTCTCGCTGCTCGGTGGCGATTTTCACTTCGTCGAGAACCGCTTCAACGTGCGCGTGTACCAGCCTCTCATGAAGGACGATGACCGCTTCGTGTTCCGCATGAACACGACGCTTGGTCAGGTGCTGTCGACTGATGGCCGCATCGTACCGTTCATCCACCGCTACCGTGCAGGTGGAATCAACAGCGTCCGGGGCTACAACTGGTTCAGCCTCGGCCCGACCGTGCGCGCCGTCACCAACGACGACCCCATTCGGGCTGATGACCAGCTGATTGTGGGTGGTACCCAGACCTGGGTGAACAACTTCGAGATCGAGTCACAGATCGTCCGACAGGCGGGCATCAGTGGAGTCATCTTCTTCGATGCCGGAAACGCCTTCGGCGACCCCTGGGGCAACGGCAGCCTCTCCATCCGTGGTCTACGCTCGGCCTACGGTGCCGGGGTCCGATGGCGGTCTCCTATCGGCCCCTTGCGCTTCGAGTGGGGCTTCCCCATCAAGCCTCGTGAGAACGAGCGAAAGAACGTGTTCGACTTCTCGATCGGAAGCTTCTTCTAGGGCTACGGGCGGACTCGCAGTGGGCTCGCGAGGCGCATCGAGACCGAATGTGAGGAAGTACATCGACCGGTGCGGAGTCGAAGAGGCGGGCGAGGGGTTACACATCCCCGGTTCCTAGGAGCGAAAGACGATGGTGCGGTTCCTGTTCCTGACGCTGACCCTCTGCCTCACAGCGCCCGCGGCGCTCGCCCAGTCGATCGGCGTGATCGACTTCATGGCGGCCGCCGAGCAGACGGCCGAGGGCAAGCGCGCCAACGAGAAGCTCGAGGCCACCTACGCGACCAGGCAGACCGAGCTCAATCAGATGAAGTCTGAGTTCGAGAAGGAGGTCGTGGAGCTCCAGAACGCGAGCGTCATGATGAGCCCTGAGCTTCTCGCCGAGCGGCAGCAGGCACTCGGAATGAAGCAGGCCGAGCTCCAGCAGCGCGCCATGATGGCGGAGCAGGAGCTCCAGCAGATGCAGATGGAGCTCACGGCCGACATCGGAGAGAAGATGCGGGTGCTCGCCGAGCAGATTGGGCGCGAGCGTGGCCTCGACATCGTGCTCGACAAGGCTGTGGCCGTGTACATCGGCCCATCCGTGAAGGACCTCACGGCCGACCTGATCGCAAAGTACAACGCCACACACAAGTGAGTGGCCGAGCACTGGACCACCGGCCGGCTCGCCGCGGAGCTCGGTCTCGGCTGTGACGGTGCGGCCGACGTGCCTCTCTGCGGGGTTGGTGCGCTCGATGCCGCCGGCCCCGGGCAGCTCTCGTTCTGTACGGGAGGACGCTGGCTGCGCGCCCTCGGGCACACGCGCGCCTCTGCTGTGATCGTCGAGAGCGGTGTCCAGGTCCCCACCGCGGTCGTGCCGCTTCGTGCCGCTGACCCACGGCTGGCGTTCGCGCGGGCGGCTGCCCTCCTGGCTCCGGCCTGGTGGCCCAGACCGGGTGTTCACCCTGCGGCGGTGCTCGCAGCCACGGCCACCTCGCAGGGGGCCACGGTCGATGCACTAGCTGTCGTGGAGGAGGGAGCGACTGTCGCTCCCGGGGCATGGATTCAGTCTCATGCCTATGTGGGACGCGGCGCGACGGTTGGCGCGGGCTGCCGTCTCATGCCGCACTCGGTGGTCATGGATGGCTGCGTGCTGGAGGCAGGTGTGTGGCTGCAGCCCGGTGCCATCATCGGCGCGGATGGGTTTGGTCATGCAGGAGGACCCGGCGGCGTGCGCATTCCTCAGCTTGGGCACGTCCACCTCGAGGAAGGGGTCGAGGTGGGCGCGAATGCATGCGTCGATCGTGCTGCGCTCGGGGAGACACGCATCGGAGCCCGGACTCGGCTCGACAACCTCGTGCAGATCGCACATGGCGTGCGCGTGGGAGCGGACACGCTCCTGGCGGCCTTCACGGGTGTCGCAGGGAGCGCCACGTTGGGTAGCCGGGTGCGCGCCGGTGGCAGGTCCTCTGTCGTAGACGGCGTCGTCATCGGGGATGACGCTACCTTGGCTGCGGCGACTGGCGTGACGAAGGACGTGGAAGCGGGAGCGCGGGTGGGCGGGGCGCCAGCGCGGCGATACCGCGACTGGCTGCGGGAGTCGGTGGCGCTGCGGCAGCTACCTCGGCTCCTTCGTGCCGTTGCTGCAGTCGAACGCCGCCTCGAGGAGCTGGAACGTGATCGGACGTGAGCGAATTGCCGAGCTGCTGCCTCACCGTGACCCCTTTCTGTTCGTCGATCGGCTGGTCGAGCACGAGCCTGGGGTCTCGGCCGTTGGCGAGCACGATGTCGAGCCGGACGCATTCTGGGTGCCCGGTCACTTCCCCGAGCGGGCGGTGATGCCTGGGGTGCTCATCGCCGAGACGATGGCGCAGGTCGCCGCACTCGTCTTTCTCACCGCGAATACCGAGCGCGCCGGCGCAACCGTCTACCTCGTCGGCTACGACAAGCTCCGGTTTCGGCGGCCCGTCGAGCCGGGCCAGACGCTCCGGGTCACCGCCACGCTGGCACGGGCGCGCCGTCGCATGTGGGTGTTCGACGTGGAGGCCACCGTCGAGGGTGAGCGCGTCGCGAGCGGCTCTCTGATGGCGACCGTGGACCAGGAAGACTGAGGTGACGATCCACGCGTCTGCGATGGTCGGGCCGAGCGTCCACGTGCCAGCCAGCGTCGCGGTCGGTCCGTACTGCATCATCGAGGACGGCGTGACCCTCGAAGAGGGCGTGGTGCTCGGCCCTCACTGCGTGGTGCATCGCGGGACCCGCGTCGGAGCGTACACCCGCCTTGCGGCACACGTCGTCCTCGGGGGGGCCCCGCAGGATGCCCGGCACGACCCGAGCGTGCAGACGGCCCTCGTCATCGGGCGCGGGAATCACTTCCGTGAGTTCAGCACGGCACATCGGGGCACGTCGACGGGGCGTGCGGCCACCGTGATCGGTGATGACAACTGGTTCATGGCGACCTCGCACGTCGCCCACGACTGCATCGTGGGCAGCGGCTGTACGCTCGCGAATGGAGTGGCTCTCGCCGGCCATGTCGAGGTCGGTGATGGAGCGACCTTTGGTGGTCTCAGCGCCGTGCACCAGTTCGCTCGCATCGGGCGGCTCGCCATGGTCAGTGGGGGCGCAATGTGCACACAGGACGTACCTCCGTTCACCATCGCGCAGGGAGATCGGGCTCGCTTGCGTGGGCTGAACACGGTGGGGCTTCGCCGCTCAGGGGTTGGCGCAGAGGCACGAATGGCACTGAAAAATGCCTATCGGCTGCTGTTTCTCCAAGGTCTGCCACGTCAGGAGGCGATCGGCCGAGTACAGAGGGAGCTCGGGGAGGTCACGGAGGTCGAGGAGCTGCTCGACTTCATCCGTGGCAGTGAGCGAGGCCTCTGTCGAGCAGTACTCCCGTGACGCTGTCCGTCGCCGTGGTCGGGTGTGGCCGTATGGGCGCACACCACGCGCGCACAGTCGCGCAGCACCCGCGCACGGAGCTCGTGGCGTGTGTGGATGTTCTGCCTGAGCGCTCTCATGCGCTAGCGGTGATCCATGGCGCTCGTGCGCCCGAGCGATGTCCTGCCGTGGACCTCGCGATTGTCGCGACACCCACATCGACGCACCGGGCTGTCGCCACGCCACTCGTCCGTGCGGGGGCTTGGGTGCTGGTGGAGAAGCCACTGGGGCTCGACCATGCTGACGCCCTCGTGCACCCTCGAGCACTGGTAGGGCACTGTGAGCGCTTCAACCCTGCGGTGCGAGCCGCCAAGGTGAGGGGAGTGCGGCAGCTCCGCTCTCGGCGACTATCGCCACCGCCCGACGACCGAGCGCTGGACGTGGACGTCATCGCCGATCTGATGGTTCATGACCTCGATCTCCTCCTCTCCTGGGCCGATGACGTCACCGTGGAGGCGGTCGAGGTTCGCGCGTGGCGACAGCGACATCCCGAGTGGGTCGTCGCGCACCTCGCCTTCTCGGGCGGCACAGCAGTCCTCGAGGCCTCTCGCGTTGCCAGGGTTCGTGAGCGCGGAATGGTGCTGAATGATGACGGCGGCGAGGCACGGCTGGACCTGCTCCGAGGCCACGCCGAGCGCTCGGGACGGCGCCTGTCCTCGCCACCCGAAGACGCGCTGACTGCACAGCTGAGTGCCGTGGTGGATACGCTGTGCGGGCAGGACTACTGCGGAGCCACGAGCGCCGCTGGGCGCAGGGCGGTCGAGCTTGCGGATGCCGTGCGAAGGGGAGCGCTGAGATGAGCATTGGCGTGGCCATCGTGCTTCTGTACGGCTGTGTGGAGTCCGGGCCCTGGGACGGGCTGTTCGAGGTCGAGCACTACGAGACGGGTGGGGAGGGCTGTGCCGACGCAGCAAGCGAGACTGAGCCAGAGGCGCCGATGGTCTCGGTGACGTTTGGCTCCGACCCGTACGGAAACAGCCGCGTACAGGTGCACCTTTGCGGCGACGACGGGCAGTGTGACGAGATCCCACGCTGGAACGGTGTCGTTCAGAGGAGCACCGAGCGCCGGCTGAGCTCGGCGAACTCCGAGATCCTGGCTGTGGAACGGGATGGAGGAGCGGTGTGCACTCTGGCATGGAGCAGTCTCGACCTCGAGCGTGCCGGCAGGGTGCTCACGATGGATGCGCGAGCCTGGTCGGTCAACATCGAGGCGGAGGCATCCGGAGCATGTGAGGCTGAGATGGAGATCCTCCAGGACGCCGGTATTCCGTGCGAGGGCTACTGGGCGCTGTCCGCCCGGGCGCTCGACTGAGCCGTGCGACTGTACGTCGTCGCAGGCGAGGCAAGCGGGGACCGCCTGGTCGCCCGCCTGGTCACGGCCCTCGGGCAGAGGCTCGATCTCGTGGCCAGGGGCTTGGTCGGACCAGAGAGCCGCGCAGCAGGCGTCGCCTGTGCCGCCCCGCTCGAGTCGGTGCAGGCCTTCGGGTTGACGGAGGTTCTCCCCCGCTTGCCAGGGTTGGTACGGCTCGGGCGTGAGCTGATCCGGGATGCTCGGAAGTTCCGTCCGGACGTCATCCTGACGGTGGACAGTCCAGACCTCTGCCTGCGGCTCGGTCGGCAGCTGCGAGGCGTCGCGCCGCGCCTGCACTGGGTCGCTCCACAGGTCTGGGCCTGGCGAGCCAGTCGGGTACGTCGACTTGCAGAGTGCGTGGACGAGGTCCTCTGTCTCTTGCCCTTCGAGGCATCCATGCTGCGGGTGGCGGGGGTCCGCGCGCGCTTTGTCGGCCATCCCGCGGCTCTCCCACAGCCAGCACAGCGCGAGCCTGACCTCGTGGCCCTCGCGCCAGGCAGTCGTCCGTCCGAGATCCGCCGGCTCTGGCCTGTGCTCCGAGATGTCGCCGCACACATTCGGCAGCGAGATGCGCGTGCTCGGTTCGTCGTCCCACTGGCCGCGACTGCCACGCCACCCGATGACCTGGATGCAGCACGCGTCGACGGCGTGCGGGGCGCTACCAGCGCGAGTGTCGCGATCACCGCCTCGGGCACCGCGACCCTGGAGTGGGCGGCGGCCGGAGTGCCGCAGGTCGTGGTCTATGCCACGAGCCCTCTGACGTTTGCCGTAGGACGGCGTCTCGTGCGCTCCCCGCACATCGCGCTGCCGAACGTGCTCGCGGGTCGGGCCGTGGTCCCCGAGCGAGTACAGCACCTCGATCCGAGAGAGCTGGCCGAGCTCGCCTGCAGCCTGCGGGGACCACGCGGTTCTCGACAGCTCGTCGAGCTCGAGCCGGGCCTGCGCTCGCTCGAGCCAGGGCTGGCGATCTCCCGGGTCGTGGACGCGGTCCTGGGGGCCAGGTGAGGAGGTCTCCATGGCTGGTGGTCACAGCAGCTGTGGTGGCTGTCGGCACGCTCGCGAAGCTCCACGCTGCGGCGACATGGGGCCTGCTTGCAGACGAGGCCTACTACTGGGTCTGGTCCCACCAGCTCGCGTGGGGCTACTTCGACCAACCCCCCGCGATCGCCGGGTGGCTGGCCGGTGCCCGGGCCATTGCGGGTGACGGGGAGCT
>PKDJ01000024.1 GCA_002862545.1 Pseudomonadota bacterium | reverse complement strand
CCGGACGAGTGATGTCAGGCTCACTCGGCGTAGAGCGTCACGCCTCGCGCTGCGGCGTCGGCGATCTCCAGTGCGCTGCTCCACTCGGGATGCCGGACCATCACGAATCCGTCGCTGACCAGGGTGCGCAGCCAGTCACGACGATGCTGACCCGGCTTGAGGAGGTTCTCCCACACGACGTGCCGACCGTAGGTCCGCAGGAAGGGGTGCAGGCCCTCGATCCGCGTGATGCGCCCCTGGCCGAGGGCGCGCTTGAAGATGATCGCTGTGTTGTAGCGGCGGGAGTGGTTGATCTGGACATCCTCCCAGCACACTGCGCGCGCCCACTCACGGAACAGGTCGACATCACTGGTGAAGTTCATCTGGTCGATGAGGTGGGCCCCGCCCGGTCGGCAGCCGATCTCGCCGAACACGACCTCGCCGTTGCTCTTGCGGTACCACTCCATGTGCGTGAAGCCCGTGCCCATGCCGAGGGCCTTCAGGACGCCACGGCCCAGCTCGATGCCGTCGCGCAGGTGGGGCTGGGACAGATCGCGGACGGTGCAGATCACCGGGCTGATCCACTCGTTGGTCCTGGCGATCAGGGGCCTCGGTAGGTACTGCGCGACGTTCTCGTAGCGGGGCTCGCCGCGCACACAGACCGTGTCGTAGGTGTACTCGTCGCCCTCGACGAACTCCTCGACGCTCACCTCGGGGACGTGCCGAGTGAGGTCGAGCACCCGCTCCAGCTCGCGGCTGTCGTCGACCCGGTAGGTGTCGGCGCTGCCCGCGCCAGCGATGGGCTTGACGATCAAGGGGTAGCCGACGGTCTCGGCCGCCTCCCAGGCCTCGCTCGCGCTGGAGACCCGGAAGCTGTGCGGTACGCGCAGACCTGCAGCGCGGATTCGCTGCTTCATGATCTCCTTGTCGCGAAAGCCACGCACGGTGTCGACCGACATTCCGTGCACGCCGAGGGCCTCGCGCAGGCGCGCCGCGAGGAGGACGACGGGCTCCCAGAGCGCCTCGACCCGATCGATACGGGCACCCGCGACCCACGAGCGCACGGCTGCCAGTACAGCGTCTTCGTCAAGGATGCGGGGAACGTGCAGGTAGCCGTGCAGGTAGCGGCGCACGTGGGGTGGGAGGGCCGCCTTGGGTGTGTCGCCGACGCCGTAGACCTTGGCGCCCACCTCGGCGAGGCCCCTCACGTAGTGGGCCATCTCCGGTGGGTACTGCGGGCACAAAAAGATCACGCGCATCGGAGCCCTCCGCGAGGCGCGCGTCGGTAGCGCGGCGTGCCGGGGCGGTCCAGTGGTGAGCGGTCCAGGCGCTGTACAGGTCTGTCAGGGACCGCGATACACTCCGGTCATGCGTGCTCTGACCCTGATCTGGTTGGTGGCTTGTGGCTCTGGCGACAAGCTCCGTGACTCCTCGAAGTCCTCGACGACTCCCACCTCTACGGAGACCGAGACGACGACGACGGGCGACACGACCGAGCCCACTGGGCCGAAGGGGCTGATCCAGTTCGACGGTCCCGTGCCCCAGAACATCTTGTGGATCTCCATCGACACTCTCCGGCAGGACGTCTGGTCCCGGTACGGCGGTGACGACCTGATGCCGTTTCTCGATGGGCTGATGGCCGAGGGCTTCGTGCTCGACGATGCGCACCAGTGCGGAAACTGGACGGGTGCGGGAACCAGCTGCACGATGTCCGGCCGCCATGGGATCGATGCAGGCTTCGAGCCGATTCTCGGTGCTCGTGAGGGCGAGTCGATCCCCGACGACTCCATCTTCTTGGCCGAGGTCCTGCGTGACAGTGGGTACGTCACCGAGCTGATCTCGACGAACGGCTGGCTCGACCCGGCCTGGGGCAACACCCAGGGCTTCGACACTTTTCGGGCGATGGGAGGTGCCAAGGCGGGCCCCGTCATGGACACCCTGATTCCCGACTTGCTGGCCTTGCCCGACGACCAGAGCTGGTTCTTCCATGCTCACCTGTACGACCCGCACGCGCCCTACGATCCGCCAGAGGAGTACCTGGAGCGGCTCGAGGGCCGCACCGAGCTCCCCTGGGACCTGTCGATGCGCGACGAGCACTACGCGGTCAATTCGGGTGCGGGCTACTCCGATCTCTCTCCCGGCATGAAGGCCGAGCTCGAGACCCAGCTCCGCATTCGGTACGAGGCGGAGTGCACCTACATGGACGACATGCTCCAGGATGCGTGGCGTCTGCTCGATGCGTCCGGCCGGCTCGACGACACGCTCGTCGTGTTCTGGGCCGACCACGGCGAGGCCTTCTGGGAGCACGGCAACCAGACCCACGCCTGGGACCTCTACGACCCCGAGAATCAGGTCATCGCCTTCTTCTGGGCGAAGAACATCCGGCCGGGGTCCTACGACGGCCCGGTGTCGACCATCGACATCGCCCCCACGATGCTCGATCTGTACGGCGTCGAGCCTCCCGCCACCATGACGGGGCAGATCATCGATGACATCGAGCCCGATCGGGTGCGCTACAGCATGTCGATCGCGAGGGCCGGTGTGGTCCAGTCCATCGTCCGCGACACGCGCCGCATCCAGTTCTACTGGTCGGATGGGCGGGTGGTCGTCACGAACGTCGCGGACGATCCGTCCGAAGCCGTGAATCTCTACGCCCCCGACGACCCCACCACGCTGGAGATGTGGGAGCTGCTCAAGCCCCGTGTCGAGCAGGCCGAGGGGGTGATCAACACGAGTCGCTGGCCGCTGACGTGGCCTCCGGAGCTGCCCCGATGATGCGTCCGATCTTGGTACTCCTCCTGGTGAGCTGTGGCGGGAGCGACGGCAAGGGCAAGAAGCGAGGGAGCACGACCAGCTCTGCGGTCGACACGGCAGGCTGCACGAAGTGCGATCGGAGCTTCGACGTCACGGATGCGGAGCGCCTGCTCGGAGCCGCAGCGTGTCGCACCATCACCGGCGACCTGACCATCAAGCCCGACGACAGCGTCACCGATCTGTCGGCGCTCGCCTGCCTCGAGTCTGTGGACGGAGAGGTCGTGATCGACGCAGACGAGCTGACCGACCTGTCGGGTCTGGAGGCGCTGGAGCGCGTGGGGAGCCTGACGATCCGCGCGAACCGCAACCTCGCCTCGCTCAGCGGTCTCGACGCTCTGGAGCGTGTGGAGCAGACCCTCCGAATCGCCGACAACCCGACGCTCGGCTCGACCTCGGCCCTGAGTGCGCTGAAGTTCGTCGGGAACACCATCGCCATCGAGCGCAACCTGGTCTTGGCTGACCTGGACGGGCTCTCGACGATGACGCTGGCTGGCTGGATCGTCATCGACGACAACGACGCACTCGCGGCGCTGTCGGGTCTCGCGGGTCTGACCATTGTCCAGGGTGATCTCACGCTGACCAACAACGCCTCGCTCACCGATCTGAGCGGTCTGTCCGGCGTGTACGAGGTCGACTACAACCTCACGGTCCGCGGCAACGCAGCGCTCTCGTCGCTCGCGGGCCTGAGTGCCATCGAGACGGTCGGCTGGGGTCTGCAGATCGAAGACAATGAGGCACTCACCAGCCTCGCGGGCTTGGACGAGCTCGAGCAGGTGGGTGGCGCTCTATCGATCCGCGGCAACGCGAACCTGCTCGGAGTCGACGGCATGCCGGGACTCGTCGGGGTGGGTGACAGCCTCACGGTGGCCTCCAACGCGCGCCTCGCCAACATCGATGGTCTCGTGGGACTCGAGACCGTGGGCACGGACCTCGAGATCACCGCCAACGCGAGCCTCACCAGCGTCGACGCGATCACGTCTCTGGAGTCGGTGGGGAGTGACGTCCGGATCACCGACAACGCCTCGCTGTGCCAGTCGGCCGCAGAGCTGGCTGCTGCCGTCGTTCAGGCATCGGGCAGCAAGGTGGTCGAGAACAACGGCGGCGACTGTCCCTGAGCTCTCCTCTCAGCCAGGCGCGAGGGCGGCGTCGAGGGCCATCTCGAGGCGTGTGTCGTTGGCGCCGCCATACCCCTGGATCTGCTCGATGACGGTGCCATCGGCGTCGATGACGAACAGCGCGGGAATGCCGGTGAGCTGGAGGACGTCCCAGCCCTTCCCTCCGATCCAGGCGAGGTCGTAGGACATCTCGCCGGCGCCTCGGAAGAAGGCGATCGCGGGCGCCTTCTTGTCGTCGACCGACAGGCCGACGACCCGCACATTCCGCTCGGCGTAGGCGCTCGCGACTTCCTGCAGGTGGGGCATGCCTGAGACGCAGGGACCGCACCAGGTGGCCCAGACGTCCACGACGAGCGGACCCTCGAGATCGGTCAGCTCAATGGCTCCGCCTCTGAGGGCATCGACCACGTCGAGGGGGAAGGCCTGACCCACGAGAGGATGTTCTTCCCCGTCGGGCTCTTCTTCGTCATCGTCCTCGGCGTCGCGTGTGGCTCGCTGCTGCTCGACCCAGCCGTCCAGGCCATGGGGATGCCAGCGACCATGGGTCTGCCAGAGCTCACTGACGAGGGCGTCGAACTCCTCGTCGCGGTCGTCTTCTTCATACGCGATCAGCGCGGTCGAGGCGTGGGCGAAGGCAGCGGCGCGATCGTCGAGATCCCGGAGCACGAACGCCAGGTGTTCATGCACGACCGGACTGTCTGCGAGCCGGAGGGCCTCTCGGATGGCGTCGCGTGCCTCCTCGAGTCGACCGAGCCGATAGAGCAGCCATCCGCGCGTGTCGATGCGGCCGGCTCGACCCCGGCGCATGGCCTCTGCCCAGCGGTCGTGCGGTTCCTCGGCCGACCACACCGGAGGATCGAGGGCGAGGACCCTATCCATGGCAGCGAGTGCATCCTCGAGGTCCTCACCGCGCAGAGCAGCGGACCAGGCCCACTGGTTGACGAGGCGTGGGCTGTCTGGGGCGTGCTGGGCCATCCGCTTGGTGTTGGCGTAGGCCCCGTCTTCGTCGCCGAGACCCTCGAGTCGCTCTGCCCGGAGCTCGAGCAGGAGAGAGTAGGCCGGATCGCCCGGGTCGACGTCGAGTGCGTCGAGGGCCGCCAGCCCGAGCTCGTGGGTCGGCTTGCGGTTCGCGTCGTAGATCTCCTGCATGAGGGGGGTCCACTCATCGTCACCGCTGCGGGGATCTTCCTTGTGGAGGGCCTCCCCCAGCTCCTGGGCTCGAGGATCGCCTGCCTCGGTGAAGACCTCGTGTGCGAGCCAGCGCAGTCCGAGGTCGTCGGACTCGGCGTAGCGGGCTGCCTCGGTGAGCACGATTCCGCGTGCTGCCTTGGCGTGCCGCCCCTTGTCGGCCCAGACGTGGCGCGCGATGGAGTCGATTCGGCCAGGATTCGCCTCCAGAGTGGTCGTGAGGTCGGCCACGGACTCAGCCGTGACGCCTTCCTTGAGGCGCTGCTGGTAGGCCCAGCCGACGACCGAGCCTGTGGCCCCCTCGGCGCGCGCAGCCTCGAGGATCTGCTGTGTGATGTCGTCTGGGTCGAGCGCATCACAGCTGCGCGCAGCCGACAGCAAGACGCGCAGCTGCTGGTAGGCCTCCGAGGGGTCCGAAGACGGCTCGTCGAGCAAGGTCGACACCCTCTCGCACCAGCCGTCGGGCCTCAGGGCTTGGAGCGAGGTCGCGAGACCGAGTCGGGCCGCGGCGCTCTGTGGCTCCTCGGCGTGCCACGTCTCGTACATGGAGGTGACGGCGTCGCGCTCTCGGTAGTTTCGAAGTGCTGAAGTGGCGTAGATTCGGTGGGCCTCGAGGCTGTCGGGGTCATCTGTCAGCGCCCGCTTCGCGTCGAGCATGGCCTTGCTCGTCTCACCCTGCCCGAGGTGTACCCAGCCGAGCCTCGTCGCATCCGACGCGAGCGCGAGGCTCACCCACAACCAAAGCATTCGTCCTCCAGCACGATGAGACTAGTGGCCATCGCGCTGAAGGACAGGTCAGAGTTGTCGGGGGCTGGTGAGGGACCGGCGGACTGGAAGCGGGAGCCAGTCCCCTCGTGATCACTCGCCAGCGTCTGCGACGGACTCGGCGGGGGCGCGGTCGAGCGTCACGTCGAGGAGCGTCGTGCCGGTCGAGAACACCCGGACGGTCTTGACGACGGGGGCGTGGTCCGGAGCGTTGACCTCGATGTCGTACCAGCCCGGGATGCTGAAGCCATGCGGGGAGGGCTCCGTCGTGGGCGGACCGGAGACGACGCGCCAGGTCGCGTCGATGCTCTCGCCCTGGCGGTTGACGGCGGCCACGTCCAGGTCGCCGACCTGGCGGTGAAGCACGACCTTGACGGTCCGAGTGCCTCCGCCTTCGCCGTCGATCACGACGGTCGAGGCATCGTAGCGGGGCGCCCAGGCTCGGACGGCCACGGGTCCGGGCTCGACGAGCGTGCCGCCAGGAGCATGACCGAAGGAGTTGTTGGCGGCCCACTCGGCACCGGGGACCTCGCGGCCCAGCACGTCGACAGCCTTGACGACCAGGCGGACGGGGTCGGGGCAGCCGTCCTCGTCTTCCCAGCCGTCGACATCCTCCGCGTCCCAGGGGCAGAGGTCCTCGCTGTCGACGACGGCATCGGCGTCGCGGTCGTGCCGGTTGCGCGGCAGCAGCGCCACCGAGGCGACACCGCGGAGTGTGCTGGCCGTCATGGGCAGGGCCGAGCCGGCACCGAGCCGCAGGGCGACGGGTCCAACACGGGTCCACACGCTGGTCATCGCCTCGGGAACATCCGTGCCGACCGCGAGCTCGGCGGACGCGCCGAACCGGGCCTCGAGGGGTGTGGCGATTGCGCTGCGAACCACGGGCTTCCAGCCGCTGGAGCGAACCACTCCGGCGTTCGCGAGCATGGAGACGGGACCGAGTGGAATCTCGCCAGCGGCCGTCATCTCGACGCCGCCACCTTCGACCGACCGACCGTCTGGTCGCCAGGCGCGCGCGGCCAGGGCGAAGCCGAGGCCACTGCGGGGGTGATTCGCGAGGGAGACGCGCGCGTCGGCAGCGGCGTAGCCGAAGCCGTCGGCGATCCGTGTGGCGGGAAGCACTGCTCCGAGCTGGACGATGCCAGCCGTGACGTGACCGGTGATCATCGCGTCTGCGTCGGTGATCGCGACGACGCCGCCGGCGCCCTCGCCATCGTGCATGGACACGGCATCATCGGTCCACACGGTCCTGCGAAGGTCGACCGTGGTGCGCTCTGGGCCTTCGGTTCCGGCGAGAGCGAGAGTCGCGAGTGTGAGCAGTGGCCACATGGGTCCTCCAGCGGGCTCAACGTCCAACGCCAAAGGAGTCCCGAATGCAGTTGCTTGGAATGGAGCAACTCTGACACGTCGGGCTGTAAGCCAAGCTCAAGCCACAGTGGTCTGTCGAGGGTTCAGTCTCGAATCGTGCCGACGCGGCACGAGCGTCTCACCGACGACGCAGCCAACCCACGGAGCAGGCAATGTTCTACCGATTCATCAAGGACGAGGCCGGACGCACGGGCACCGAGTACATGATCATGGTGATGATGACTTGCATCTCTGCCATGTTCATCTCGCTGCTTGCAGGCGACATCGTCTCTGACCTCACGGCCGAGCTCGACAAGGCTCGCGTGGCCGTCGAGGAAGTGAAGACGAAGGGCTTCATCGTCGCCCGCAAGTAGAGATCGTGCCCTCAGCGGGTGGCGACCTCTGCGACGCGGAGACGCGTGCGGCGGCGACTCTTCTGGATGCAGCGAGGGTCGTACCCTGCAGCCTCGAACTCTTTACGCAGGCGATAGATCACGACGTGAATGGCGTTGGGATCGAGCTCGCCGCGACGGCCCCAGATGCCGGAGTTCAGGTCGCTGTCCGAGCGCCAGCCAGGGTTTGCGGCTCCGGCCTCTCGGTCGGACTCGAGCTGCTGGACGAGGAGGTGTAGGAGCACTGCAGCGTTGTCGGCGGAGACCAGCAGTGGGTCGGAGTGTCCGTCGAGATCGGTGAGCTGCGCTTCTGGGCCCGTCACACCGTTCAGAGTCGTGGAGATGCGAATAGGGAATGTGTTGGGAACGACCTCGCGTGTGGCCACGCGGGCATCTGCCCCATGCTCGACGATGAACTGACGCTCACCCACGGCAAAGGTGGTTCCGTGGGGCACCTCATCGAGGCCATCCGCGGTCTCGAGCCAGACACCGTCATCGTCGAGATGGACGGTGAGATCCCCTTCTTCGACACGGAGGTCTGCAAGTGGACTGTTGCCGATACGCAGGGTGCCGCGCACCGCCAGGGAGACGCCGGTCGCGAGGTCGCGCACCAGGGTAGTCGGAGGGGCAGCTCCAGTGAGCGAGGCCACTCGGACGGCCTCGGTCGCTCCTAGGGAGACGACGTCGCCGACGCTCAGCTGTGTGGGCGTCTCGATTCGCTTGCCGTTCACCTTCACACCATTGGTGCTGCCGGTGTCGCGCACCCAGAGGGCATCGCTCTCGCACCACAAGACGGCGTGGTGCCAGGAGACGCGTGCCACGTCGACGATGATGTCGTTGCTCGGCGAGCGACCGAGGCGCGCAGCAGCTCGGCCGATCTGAATCTGTGGCGGCGTGCCTTCACGGCGCACCAGGAGCTCGACCATCGCCTTCATTCTCACTCCAGGGAACGGCGAGGACGCTCACGTCCGCGCTCCGACCGACCTTACGCCGAACGGAAGAGAACCGCCAGTCGCATCGACGGGGGGGGCATCACGTTGTCAGTGGTTCACAGCCATCATGACCTTGGAGAGATGATGCCTACTGGAACGACCCAGCCCCGCGGCAAGAACGCATTCGCGCTGGTACTCTTCGCACTCGTCGCTGGCTCCTCGACGGCCTCGGCCGGCGACTGCACCGCTCCCGATGGAGTCCTCTCCTGCGCCGTGGTTCACGATGATGTCATCGAGCCGGGCCCCTGGGTCGGGCACGAGGTGCCGGCCGTCGGCGACGCCGGCTGGCTGAACCAGCAGCTGGTCGACAATGACCTGGGCGACACCTGCTACTGGTGGCCCGGTGAGGACGGCGAGCTCGCCTGGACCTGCGACGATGCCTCCGCCTACGAGTGTGGCGCTGAGCCGCGCTCCCAGGAGGGACCCGAGAAGGTCTTCTCCTTCCAGTGCACTCGCAACGGAACGGTCGAGATCAACCTCGACGGCGCCGACTGCCACTTCGACATCTACGCCATCGCCGGAGCCTGCGACCCCTCCCTGGACTGCCTCGGTGAGAAGCTGGACGACGGCGTCGACGGCTCTCTCGAGATCGAGTGTGTCGCTGGCGAGGAGCGCTTCATCGTGGTCGAGGGCTACGGCTTCACCGTGCCGGCCTGGCAGGAGTACGTCGCCGAGCCGGCGGCGCTCGGCGAGGACCCCGTGGACGGCTACTGCTCCCCCGAGCTGCCGGGCCTCTTCGGCAACTTCACGCTGTCCGTCGACCCTGCCTCTCCGGGCTGCCAGGAGGAGTGCACGAACGGCGTCGATGACGACGGCGACGGCATCGCCGACTGCGACGACTCGGACTGCCTCGGCTCGGAGTTCTGTGCTCCGCCCGAGACCTGCGACAACGGCATCGACGACGACCTCGACGGCGTGCCGGACTGTGAGGATCCCGACTGCTGGGACATGGAGTACTGCTGCGACGACGACGGTGACGGCTTCATCGACGTGGCCTGCGGCGGCGGCGACTGCAACGACCGCTTCTTCGCCTACGACGGTGATGATGACGATGTGCCCCACGGCTGCGACCGCTGCCCGGGTCACGACGACAACGCCGACCGCGACGGTGACGGCATCGCCGATGGCTGCGACGCCTGCCCCGACACGCCGTTCTTCGACGCCGATGGCGACGGCGCGGCCGACTGCGAAGACTGCGACGACTCCGACCCCACCCGCAGCCCGCTCGACCTCGACGGTGACGGCTTCACCTCCTGCGACGACGACTGCGACGACAACGACGGCGGCCGCTACCCGGGCGCTCCGGAGCTCGCCGATGGCATCGACCAGGACTGCGACGGCATCATCGACGAGGACACCATCTGGTCTGACGACGATGGCGACGGCTTCACCGAGGAAGGCGGTGACTGCGACGACACGCAGGCTGACATCCACCCCGGGGCGGCGGAGATCTGCGACGGTGTAGACCGCGACTGCGACGGCCAGGTCGACAACGGCACGTCCTGCTTCGACGACGATGGCGACGGCTACGCCGAGGTCGAGGGCGACTGCCACGACGGCGACACGCGAATCGGTCCCCATGTCCCCGAGCTGCCCTACAACGGCATCGACGACGACTGCGATGGTCGCACGGACGACGACGTGCACGACCTGGACGGCGACGGCTTCGTGGAGTCTGGCGGCGACTGCGGCCCGACGGACCCGCGGACCCATCCGGGTGCGGTCGAGCGCCCGGATCGCATCGACAACGACTGCGACGGCATCATCGACGAGGACACCGTGCTTGCCGACGATGACGGCGACGGCACCAGCGAGCGCGAGGGCGACTGCCACGACGGCGACCCCAGCATCGGCCCGCACGCCACGGACAACGACACGAACGGCATCGACGACGACTGTGACGGAGTGGTCGATGGTGACCGGGCGGACACAGAGACCGCGAGCGAGATCAGCAATGACCTCGACGGTGACGGCTTCGAGGGTGCCGACGACTGCGACGACAACGACGGCTGGGTTCACGTCGATGCCCACGAGTTCTGCGACGGCGTGGACAACAACTGCGACGGCGTCATCGACGAGGGCTGCAACGAGCGCCCGGTGGTGTACGTCTCCGGCGCCTGCTCCACGGGTGGCGGACCGACCGGAGCCTGGCTGCTCGTCGGAGTCCTCGGCCTGCTGCGCCGGAGGCGGTGAGAGCAGACGCTGCGAGCGGGGCCGCCCGCTCGCACCCGAGCAGAGAGCGCCGGTGAGGTCGGGTCTGTCCCGCCTCATCGGCGCTCGCGGTCTTGGAGGGCGCGGGTGGTTGGGGTAGGGTCCGGCGCGGAGGATCGAGTTGGCGAGGAGAGCTCCCCGCTGCAGCTACTGCGAGCGGCCGGGTCACAAGCGTCCCCGGTGTCCACGTCGACGGCGTGAGGTGGCCGCGCTGCGGAAACAGTCCGAAAAAGGCCTGCTTCCCGATGGTCACTGGCTGGTCGATGAGGACGATGCCTACCGCGAGGCGGTCTCCCGTCGCTCTCATCGAGAGGACATCACTCCGCGGGCGCGGAAGGTCCGGGCGTCGCTGCGTAAGCTCCTCAAGTCTCGCGACGAGGGCGACATTGCTCTGGCGTGCTCTCTCTTCGTCACGCTGGCGGGAGACCCGGAGACCCGTGGAATCATCGAAGCCCTGACGTCACGCGACGAGGTGGAGCGACGCACGAAGCACGTCGCCGTCGTCCAGCTCGCGGCCTGCCACGTCGTCGGGGTGTCCGTAGATCTCTATGGTCTCTGCTTGACCAGCGACGATCTGGCCGTGGCCGTGCCGAGTGGTGACCTGAGCGTCCTCGCTGGGGCGACCTTGAGCGTCAGGCGAGGGGTCTTCGAGAGCTTGTGCGGGCTAAGCGCGCTTCGACGCTTGAGCCTTCGGGGACCCGTCGAGCGTCTGGCGCCACTGCGAGAGGCCACTCAGCTCGAGAGTCTCGAGCTGCTCGAGCTCGCAGGACCCGTGGATCTGAGTCCAGTCCGGTGCTGCGAGCGACTCTCGAAGCTCGCGATCTCCATGGCGGGGGGAGCCCGTGGCGTGATCGACCTCACGCCGCTCGCTGTCCTCGATGCGCTCACGGCACTGCGGCTCGATCGCCTGGTGGACAACGACGGCCTGAGTGATCTGGCCGGCCTCCGTCTGTCGTCGCTGTCACTGCAGCGGATGTTCAGGCTGACGAGCCTCGATGGGCTGTCGGAGATGACCTCTCTGCAGAGCCTGGCACTCTCCAGCTGCAAGCGACTGGAGACTCTGGCGCCGGTGACGGAGATCCCACTGAGGCGGGTGATCCTCACTGACCTTCTTGAGCTTCGGGAGCTCGACGGTCTGCAGGGTCACGCGCTTCGAGACGTCACGGCCCGTGGTCTCGAGCGGCTCGAGACGGTCCGCCACCTCGCGGGCTCGAGCCAGCTGCGTGCGCTCGAGCTGTCGGACTGCACCACGCTGTCGACACTCGAGGGGCTCGGGGGAGTGCCCAGTCTCGAATCCCTCTGGCTGCACTCGCTGCCTCGTCTGCGCGACATCTCGGCGCTCGGGGAGCTCTCGGGCCTCGTCGACCTGGACGTGAGCGGCTGCGAGCGCCTCGAGCAGGTTGGCGACCCGCGGGTGCTGGAGGGTCTCGAGATGCTGGGTCTGGGATCCCGCCGCGTCCCCCGGACAGGACGTAGCCTCGCGGATGCGGCGGAGATTCGTCACTACGTTCGTGCGCTGACTCGACACCAGGCTGCGGCCCGTGGCGAGGCCTGGCGATCCGTCGAAGCCGGAGGGCACGTCGTGGTGACGGCTGGTCCCGCACAGGGCATCACCGGCTGGGTGGCCGATCGGCGCATCAGCGGGGAGAGCGACTGGTCACTCACTGTGATCGCCGAGAGCGGACGCTACACGGTGAAGGAGTCCGACTGCCGAGGTCTCTACACGCCACTGATCGAGGTGGAGGCGCGCGAGGTGGTCGTCGGTGAGCGCGTGCAGCTGTTGGGGGGCCGACAAGGTGTGGTCGACAGCACCGAGCTGTCGACCGAGGGCCGGCGAAGCTGGTTCGTTCGGATCGGGGGGTCTCGGAAGGTCGAGCGATACTGGGGCGCACTGCAGTCTCTCGACTAGCGCTGCGCAGGGCTCGAGCGGCCGGTCCCTCAGACGTTGTCGCGGTACGGGAGCTCGAGGCCCAGACAGCCTGCGGGACGGGTCGGCAGAGTCTCGCCGCGACGGATGCGGGCGAGCGCGCGCTGCAGCCCGCGGGTTCCGGACCACACGACCTCACCGTCGACGACGACGAACAGCTCTTCCCAGCCGCCGGTACCGCAGGCTCCGGAGCGCAGGTTTCGGGACAGGCGCTGCGTGGCATCGACGGCGACTGAGAACTCCGGGTCCAGGCGCCGCAGGTGCGGCAGGAGCCAGGTCGTGCGGTCGTCCGTGACCGCGAGCACATCGACTGCAGGGTTGCGCTCGGCGATGTTCTCGAGTCGCTTCCAGGTGCTCTCGCAGGAGTCACAGCGAGGCGACCAGGTCCCGACGACCAGCGGTGTCTCCGCATCGAGCTCTGCCGCGTCACCGACCAAGAACGAGAGGTGAGGGGTGAGCTCGGCACCGAACGCCATGCTGGTCAAAAGCATCCACATGTGGACCTCCTCCCCCATGGTGGTTCTGGAAGGTCGGAAATTGGCTGGCGGGATTCTCTCTCCAGTGGGTGTCATGAAAGCTACAGAACTGTTTGAGCTCTTGGGTGCATCTTCCGGGTGTTGGTGATGATCTTCGGGAGGTTTTGATGGTCGCGAATCTGAACATGGTCCGTGCTGGCTCGGCCTACGCCCTGGTGCAGCTGGCGACAGGCATCGAGCTCGGGGCGTTGATCGCGGTGGGTGTGCTCTGCTGGAACTGGGACGCTGCTACGATTGCGGCGATCAGTCCTGCTGGACTGGTCCTGGTGGCGTTCCAGATTCCGCTCGTCTACAAGGTGCTGGACCGTCTCTCCGGACGGTGAGCGCTCGAGGAGCTCGACGAGAGGCGCTGCCAGTGGCAGCGCCTCTCGTCGTCTTGGATCTCCTGGCTGCGTCGCTCCGGTGAGCGGTGCTGCGCAGTGGCAGCACCGCTCTCTCCGTCGGGTCATCAACCAGGGGAGCTGCGGCGTCCTGGTGCTGTCTGCCTTCGTGCCGATCCGAGATAGGTCTAGTTCGGAAGGTTGGCGTATAAGTTCACACTTCATCGCTTTGTGTTCGTCTGGGCTTCCTTCCGGATCCCCCTCTTGGTGACCGTACAGTCTCGCTGGAGGGGTCTCGTGGGACCGCCTCGCAGGCCTGGGAGGGCCTGTTTCTCCTGCTGTGCCAAGCGAGTGGGCTACGACGCGGCCGCTCATGTGCGCAGGCGGATGTCATCGTGTGCCGGGCGAGCTGCTCGCCACGACTCCGACCACGCCGGCCTGCCGACCCCAGTGCTGTGCGATGCGCTCCTGCCTGGCTTGGCCATCGCTGTGCGGTAGAGCCGGTCGACCACATGATGAGGCCTGCGAGCCTCCGGCCGGGAGCTAAGCTCGAGTGTGCCAGCGCATCAGCCGAGAAGCAGGCTGGCAGACCCCTCTGACCTGTGGTCGGGCTCGGCTCGGGTCCGTCTCACAGAGGCCGCGCCGCTGGAGAGTCGCGAGACGCGAGGCCATCGCTGGAGGAGAGTGGTCCTGCACCCAAGGATAGAAGCGCTGTGTGGCTCTTCAGAGTGAGACGACTGGAAGCCCGAATCGTGCTCCGTCTTCGAGGGCGATGGCTGGCACAGCTGTATGGTGTCGTCGTCGTGACCAGGGCAAGACGGCAGCGCCCCTCTCTTGCCGATCGACGGCGAGAGAGGGGCGCAAGCGAAGAGGGGGGTGGGGCTCAGGGCTCGCAGTGCAGGGACTGGATCCGGCTGGGACGCCAGGTGGGCGTGTCGCTGGCGATGGCGATGACAGGCCCGCCACGGGAGGGCAGCTCGACGAAGACCACGCGGCCACCGTCGGTGGTGCGGACCACCGAGAGGTCGGGGGCATCACCCGAGCGACGCTGCAGGTAGGGCCCGCTGGGGTCGATGAACCAGAAGTCGCCGCTGTCGGAGACGCCGCTACTCCAGGCCCAGGTGTAGCCCCGGTCGTCGTAGCCAACGCCGGTGTAGTGAAGTTCCCACGAGAAGTCTCCGCCATCTGCGCAGGAGATCGACGGGGAGCTGAGTCCCTCGTTGTTCCAGTCGGAGACGCCGGCATGCAGGGAGGGCGAGGCGTCTACCGACCACGCGCCTCCGACACGGCGGCTTGCGCCGTAGAGGTCGCCGTCGAGCGTGAAGATCATCTCCTCGGTGTCGCCGAGACGGATGACGGTGGGGGAGCCACCGGCGTCGACGACGATGCGCGGTGCAGCGATGGGGGCGAGACCCTCGAGCTCGACCTCTACGATACCGAGGTCGGCAGGGCACCCGCCGTCACAGTCCGCCGCGGCGGGAGCGATCTCACCAAAGATGTTGACCTGTCCACCGTTCGACACGGTGATGGCCGGAGCGCGCACGCCGCAGGGGAAGGCGCCGCTTGGTCCGAGAACGGGGCTCTCGGTGTGGGACCAGCTCTCGCCGTCCAGGGTGGACGCGATGCCGACAGCGTAGGTGCCCGTGGGGCAGAGCGCGTCGGGTGCCCCAAGTGCAGTCTCGTAGGCGACGAGCAGCTCGCCCGTCGTGGAGTCTGCCGCCGCCGAGGGCGCCGCGACGCCGGCCGCGGCGAAGTGGTCAGGAGCCCCGGTGATCCCGGTGGGGTCGAGCAGGGCGAAGTCTCCAGCCGAAGCAGGGCCAGCGACGAAGAGGGCGAGGGCGAGAGCGGTACTGCGCATGGGGACACCTCCGTGGGTGACCGTCGACGTGAGCGTCGAGGGCCCCGGTTCCAGACTCATCGTGTGGACAAGTCGGTGTGAAGAGACTCGGCGATCCCTGACACCCGCCGGCGGCGGACGAGTGCCAGTGCCAGCCACCACATCGGGAAGGTCCCGACATGGGAGCAGCTAGCCTGGGTGTCGGCGTCTTGAAGATCACCGTAGAGGGCGTCGAGACCCTCGAGATCGTCAGCGTGGAGCTCGCGCCGCTCGCCCGCACGCACACGGTCGAACATGGCGGCCTCGCGGATGTGACTGTGTCCGAGGCCGAGCGCGTGGCCGATCTCGTGACGGAGGGTCGAGGCCAAGTCGACCTCGGAGGGCCCCTCACCCCAGCCGCCCGGGGGGTCGGCCTGGAGGAGCAAGTCGAACTCGGCAATCGTGCCCGACGAGTCGACGCGCAGGCGGGTGACCGCGAGGGTGGTCGACGGGTGCTCCCACTCGGTGAGGAAGCCGACGTGGTTCCTGCCGTCCTCGGCATCTCGAGCGCGTGCGATCGGCCGTCCCTCAGTGAACTGAATGACGCCGTTGCTCGCGGTCTCCCACTCGGCGAAGGCCTCGCGGACCAGCTTCACGGCCTCGGGTGAGGGCGCGGAATCGACGGCGAAGTGGAACTGGATCAGGGGGTCGGACCACTGCACCGACTCTCCGGATGGAGTCTGCTGTGGGGACCAGGCCAGTGCTGCGGCAGTCAGCCAATAGATCATGGCTCTTCCTCCCATCGTCCAAGCGCGATGGTTGCTTCGGTGTTCGTCACGAGCGCACTGTCGGCGCTCGCGCTCCAGGAGTAGGCAAGGGGCTGCCCATCGAGATCGGTGATCAGGCGCATCGGTCCCGCGCCGACGCCGTCCTGCCACTCGCCGTCGCGCCAGCGAGAGTCGAGGGCTGCGGTGTGACCAGAGCGCGCCGAGTCGATGACATCGAGGGTCCACTCGAGCAGTCCGCCGACCCTTCGGTAGGTGGGTGTCGCGTCGACCAGGGCGACGTGCCCTGTGCTGCCGCCGTCGCAGGCGTCGTTCTCGCGCCCGCACGAGAGAAGATCCGGGTCGCAGTCCAGGTACCGGATGGCGAGGATGTCTCCGGGCTTCAGATCGTGCGCGGATTCGACACGGGAAAGGTTGGGATCTGGCGAAAGATCTCCGGTGATTCGAGCGTGCCAGTACCAGGCGAGAGGGACGGTCGTGTCGCACTCCCAGCGGTCCTGGAGGTCGAACCCGGAGGCGGCCTCGAGCAGGCGAGTCAGGAGGCCGGAGCACTTGGCCTGTGCCGTCCAGCTCGCAGGTCCGAGCTCGACCTCCGTGGGAACCTCCCATGCGTTGTCGGCGTCTTCGATCCGGTCGACGAGTGCGCGCCCGAGCTCGAGGTGGAAGGGAACCACCTCGGCCGGCACTCCCGTGTCGGCACGATCGACGGGCTCGAGCGGGCCGCCCGGAAGGCATCCAGTGAGCAGCAGAGCAAGTCCGGCACTCACGTGTGTGCTCAGGAATGAGTGGTGCGCGGAGCCGGATGATGCTTCGCAGGGCTTCGTCGAATGAGGCACGGAGAAGCTTGAATCAGGGCTGGTCTTTGTCGCCTGCAGGTCGCGCTGCATCTGCATGGGGACCTCCATTGGCGGGGGGTTCCACACAGTGGAGGTGACGCTGTCGCGCCGAGTGAGGCTGATTGCTCGCTGACATGAAAGGGAAACACCAGACACAGCAGGCTGTCCCGGATCGACAACGAAGCAGAACCTGGAGACACCATGTCGATTGCAATGCTTCTGTTCGCGTTCCCCGCCGCCGGTCAGGCCCTTGATTCGTTCGAGCCCTTCCCGGGCCGCATGCTCGAGGCCGTCCCGGGAACGTACATGGAGAACGGCGTTGGCGCGCCCAGCGTCGTGTGGGACGCGAACTCGAACCGGTTCATCATGGCCTTCGAGATGCGCCTTCCCGAGACCGACCCGGCCTGTCCGGTGGGTCGCTGGGGCATCGGTATGGCCACATCGCCGGACGGAATCAACTGGACGCCGCGTCCGGCGCCCGTTCTCGAGCCCGGTGGCGACACCTTCTACTCCTGCGTGGCCGCCCATCCGTCGGCAATCTTCGACACTTCGCGGAACACCGTCCACGTCTTCTTCAAGAGTGAGCAGATGACGGACGCCTGCGACCGGGGCACGCCCGCCTGGGGCTGCAACCGCTACACCGGCGTCGGTCGAGTGACGGTGCGCTTCAACGCCGACGGTGACGCGACAGGCGCACCCATTCCCAGCCCCCAGCCCGTCCTTGCCAACCACATCGACATGGGCTTCCCCGAGTTCGTCTCCTCTGGAGGCATCAACTACCTGTTCTACACGCAGGAAGGCTCGGTTCGGATGGCGACCGCCGATCTGCTGAAGAACTTCGAGCCAGAGCCAGAGCCGGTGCTCGAGCCGGGCTTCGCTGACTGGGCCCTCGACACGCTCAACAACCCGACCGTCACCTGTGACGCCGGCGGCATCGTGATGTACCCGGGTGGTCGGACGCTGGACGACAGTGGCCTGCTGTCCATCGCTGGCTGGGGTCGGGCCACGTCACCGGACGGCCTGGACTGGACCATTGACCCGGACGCGTACTTCGAGTGGTCCGACGACAACTCGTGGCGCCACTGGGAGGTCAACTCCATGGGAGCGGACGACCACGTGGTCTACCACTCGGACAAGGACCCGGTGACGGGCGCACCGTTCATCACCATGATGTCGACCACACCGGCCATCGACGGGTCGATGCTCAGTACCCGGATCTGCCCCTGAGGTGCGCGACCGCGGCACAGGAGCGTGCCGCGGGCTGAGCGAGCTGCAGACGCTGCGGGCCATGGAGTTTCCATGGCCCGCTCTCGTCTTGGATCAGCGAGGCCCGAGGATCTTGGGCTGGTGGGTGCGCGCCGGGGCTCCGGTCGCGCTGGCATCGAGCGAGCGTGTGATGGCGAGATCTACGAAGCTGCGACGCAGTCCGAGGTACTCGTCCACGTCTCGGATCGAGGGGTCGGAGGCCACGTCCATGCGTGCACGGGCGACGAGTGACTCGGCCGCATCGGGTCGACCCTCCCGCATCGCTCGCTCGGCGAGGCACGTGTGGAGGCGTCCGCGATGCCGAGGGAGCAAGCTCGGCAGCTCGAGCACGTCTTCGATCAAGGATCCGATCGCCGAGGTGGGACCGAACTGGTGAAGCAGGCGCCACGTCGCCACTGCGCACCGGGCCGCGATGGTGGCCTCACCTTGGGACCGCGCCCAGTGCGCAGCCTGCAGCAGGTTCTCCAGATCTCCTCGCTCGTCGCTGCCCAGCTGCCTCAGGCGATCGCCGTGACCGAGGGCGCTGTAGTACTCGGCGTGCCTGTGGCCGAGGCCGACGAGGTGCATGACGAGATCACTCTCCGTCCGGTCTGCGAGGAAGCGATCGAGGCTGCGCAGGAGGCGATGGCGCCCCGGCCCATCCCGCACGACCAGTCCGGCGACGAGCAGCTGGTGCAGCAGCATCTCGAGGTTCGCTCCAGGCGAAACCTGGACGATGCTGCGGGCAGCCTCGAGCGTGAAGGCGTTCGCGAAGACTGAGATCTGCAGGAGCATGGACTTTGCTGGCTTGGACAGCAGGGCCCACTGGTCGGCGAACACGCGTGCGAGGGTCGTCTGCCGGCCTGCCCTCGAGGGACCACCGAGCATGAGCTCCCCATGCCGGAGACGCGCGAGCATCTCGGATGGATGGTGGAGGCGAGTGCAGCGTGCTGCGAGCTCGAGCGCGAGGGGAATGCCATCCAGCTCGGCGACCAGATCCTCCACGACCTGCGGAGACAGCGCATGGGTGTCGAGGTGACCGGCTGCTTCCATGCGGTCCTCGAACATGGCGGCCGCCTCTTCCGGGGGAAGTGACCCGAGCGGGAGCTCACGCTCTCCGGAGATTCTGAGGCGCATGCGCGTGGTGCAGAGCGCCACCACCTCCGGAGCGCGGGCCAGCCACTCGCTGATGACGGGAGCGGTGTCGTTTGCGCGCTCGAGGTCGTCGAGCAGCAGGAGCACTCGTCCTCGGGAGTGGAGGGCGCGGGCGATCTGGCGCTGTGGGTCGGCATCGAGCACGGCGAGACTGAGGGCGCTCCCCACCGCATCGAAGAGCCCCTCCGTGGACAAGACGTTCGTGAGTACGCAGCGGTAGACGCCACCGGGGAAGGCATCGGCGTTCCGGTGCGACCACTCGAGGGCGAGGCGAGACTTGCCCTGTCCGCCGAGCCCCGTGATGCTGATCAGGCGTGCACCACGGTCGACCCAGCTCCGTAGTCGTGCGAACTCTGCGCGCCTGCCGAAGAAGGTGTCGAGAGAGTGCGGCAGCATCGAATCGACCACGATGTCGGCGGCTGTCGCCGGTCCGAGGCTGTGGGACGGCACCCAGGCCACGGAGTCGACCTCGGGGACGGGGACCACGCGGTCTGTTGCGGCTCGCCAGGCGCTGAGCAGATCGCCCGAGGACAGCGCGCTACCGTCGCGCTCACCCCGAACGGCGTCGGCTACGAGTGCGCTGAGCTCGGGCGGGATCCCGGGGTTCGTGCGTGACGGGTCGGAGTCGATCGAGGGGTCGTCCCCGGTGAGCATGGCGTACAGGAGTGCGCCCGCTGCGCGAACGTCTTCTCCCAGCTCACTTCCGCCGGTCGCGGTGGTGGACGATGCATTCAGGGCAAAGTCGTAGACGAAGGCCTCGGGACCCGAGGGAAGCTGACGGACGAGCACGGACCGCTTGGAGAGTGCGCGATGGGTCACGCCGTGTGCGTGGGCGCAGGCGAGCGCATCGAGAATCTGCTCGCCGAGAGTCACGGCCTCGAGCAGCGGAAGGGGGCCTTCTTGCAGCCGGGAGTCCAAGGAGCGGCCATCACTCGGGGCGCGCATGGCGAGCGCGACCTGGCCCTCGATGCGAAGAACCTCGTTCACCGGCAGGATGTGTCGATGGCTGAGGTGAGTGAGGGTGCCTCCCACCCGCATCACATCTTCCCAGCCCGCATCGTCGGCCTGCACCATGCGAAGCAGGACAGGAATGTCGAGACCCTTGTGGCGGGCACGGAGGAGGTCTGGACCCAGACGCTCGAAGGAGTCGTAGCGCTCGTCGAAATCCAAGGTTGCTCTCGCCCCGATTATGTCGAAAGACTAACCCGAATGTGAGAATCCACCCTCTCGATTCGGCTGGCTAGGGGGCGGTGACAGTCGCGGGGCAGATGCCGACGCGCCTGGGAGAGGTAGTCGCTCGCGGAGGTGAGGCAGTCGTCAGCGAGCGCGAGCTCGGCGGCGGTGGTGTACAGGTCGGCCTCAACGGGCTCCGGAAGCGAGGACTGGCGGATCAGGCGGGTGACCTCTGCCAGTCCCTGAGACCGGCTTCCGATGCGTCCGCGCAGGTCGGCGACTCGCGCGACGGCCCATGCAGCGAGGCAGAGGTCGCCCGTGTCCGCGATCTGACGGAGCCCGTGCTGCGCGGTGGCCATGGCGCGATCGTCACTCTGGGCGTGCAGGCCCATGGCCAGGATGACCTCGGCCTCCCCTGCTCTCCGAGGATCGGCATCTTCTCGGAAGTGCTCGAGCGCCTGCCTCGCGAGGGGTACGGCGGCGTGGTGATCTTCGGCGTCGAGCGCTCGCCTGGCCGCGAGGAGCTCACAGAGGGCGATGCCGGAGCTGTCACCACTTCGGCGAAAGCTGGCGGTTGCCGTTTCGAGAGCCCCACCATCCGGGCGGCGGAGGACAGTGTGAATCTCGGCCAACCTAAGCAAGGCCCACGTGCGGGTGTCTTCTTGTGGTGCGATGGCGATGGCCTGGCGGCAGGCATCGAGGGCCCGCCGGTCCGCCCCGGCAGCAGCGCGAACTGCGGCGATGTCGATGAGGGCCAGGCAGTTGGTGATGGGATCGCCTTGCTCCCTCGCCAGTCCCAAGAGCCGGAGCGTCGCAGAGCGGGCAATGTCGAGGCGCCCCAGCGGCAGCGCCGCTGCGGCGATGGTTCGCTGGAGCCGTACCCATGGGCCGATGGCCGGCGTCATGCCGTCGGTGGCTGCCAGGAGTGCTCCGAGGAGAGAGGCGAAGCCGCCTCGCCGACTCACGAGCTGCCAGGCCGCGACGCAGGCATCGCTGAGGTGCTCGGCGTCGCCTCGATCCGTGGCGTCGTGAATGGCGCCCAGGAGATCGGCCAGGCCCGGTGCAGAGGTCGGACCCCACGAGGCAGGCCCCCGAACGTGCCCCGGACCGACACTCTCCGCGAGCCGGGTGACGCGCTGCACGTACCTGGCGTGTGTGGCCTCGACGGCCTCGGGTCCGGTGACCGCTGCTCCCTCGGACGTCAGGATGGCTGTGGGGTCTGCCAGCCGACGGGCAGCATAGTGGCGGGTGGTGTTCGACAGTGAGAATCGGGGCCGACTGCCGCTCGCGATCCGATTGAGCAGACACTGATCGACGAGGTTGTGGAAGTGAGCCTCCACGTCGAGCTCGTCGAGCGCCGACAGATCGAGCACGGCGAGTGCATCCTCGACGACGAAGTCTCCTCGAAATGCCGAGAGCTGACAGAGGGCGAGTCGCGTCGGCGGTGCCAGGAGACGCCAGGAGCTGTCGAAGACGGACTCCAGGGTGGCGTGAGGAGAGCTCTCGTGACCGAGTGCATGCAGGATGCCCCGCTCGTCGAGTGAGGAGAGCAGCGTCTGGGGATCGTGCAGTCGGAGCCACGGCGCTGCGAGCTCGATCGCCAGGGGGAGACACTCGAGTCGCGTGACGATCGCTCGGAGTGTCGTGTCCGATCCATGCTCGAGGTCGACCCCTTCGCTCTGTGCGTGGGAACGGAGCAGTCCGAGCGCAGACTCGGTGTCGAGCGGGGGAACGCGGACCACGCGCTCGCCGCTCTGGTTCAGCCGCGCTCGACTGGTGATCAGCAGCTGCAGTGACGGTCGGCGGGCGAGTGTGTCGCTCAGGCGCTTCGTGCCGACATCCGCGGCAAGCTGCTCGAAGTCGTCCAGCAGGAGGAGAGTTCGGAGGCTGCTCTGCAGTGATCGCCGGACCCCGAGTCGCTGGAGGCCTCTCTGGACGTCGGCCATGGTGCTCATGCCGGAGCAGTCGAGTCGCCAGACACCACCGGGGAAGTGGCTCATCAGGGAAGACGCAGAATGGTTCGCGAGGAGTGACTTGCCGACTCCACCGGGGCCGTGGAGCGTGATCAGCCGGGTGCCTTGCTCGATCAGTCGCGTGAGCTTGCGGGCGAGGCTGTCGCGACCCTGGAGGGCGACCAGCGGCCTGACCGCATTTCCGACGACCCTGGAGGCTATCGAGGCCGGTCTCTGGCGCTGGGGCCGATCGAGTCCGAGCCACATCCTGCGAATCGCCTGGAGGTCTTCCGTGCGACGGGAGCGATCGGGGATCAGCGCTGCGTCGATGGCTCGCACCATGTGGGACGGCGTGCTCGGTCGGAGGTCTCGGACGCGATGTCGGGTGCCAGACCGCACCGCAGCCAAGACCTCATCTTGATCGCGACCCGTGAAGGCTCGCCGACCGGTGACGAGCTCGTAGAGCAGCGCACCCAGGGAGAAGACATCCGCCCGAGCATCGACCTGGGACATGCCGCTGATCTGCTCTGGAGACATGTAGGGCGGAGTTCCCATCGCGGTGCCTGCTCGCGTCGCCACGAGCGGATCGGTCGCGTACTTGGCGAGGCCGAAGTCGCAGACCATGGCGCGAGCACGCTTGCCCTCGCCGACCACGAGGACGTTCTGAGGCTTGATGTCGCGATGGACGATGCCGAGGCTGTGCACCGCCGTCAGGCCGTCGATCACCTGTGCGCCGAGGTGCTTCACGGAGTCGAGATCCAGCAGTCCTCCGTGTCGTCGGATGAGGTGGGCCAGAGAGCGACCGCCCGGCACGAACTCCATGATCAGGCCAGGCTGTCCCTCGACCGACACCGTGTCTTTGACGGCGATCACGTTGGGGTGCTGCAGGCGAGCGAGCACGCGTCCTTCCTGACGCAGGCGTTGGATCAGCTCCTGGTCGACGCGGTGCAACACCTTCAGCGCCCAGACCCCACCCCAGCGCTGCTCCACTCTATAGATGGTGGCGGTCCCACCACTCGCGACGAGCTCGCATACTCGGTAGCGGTCTTCGACCCAGACTCCGGGTTGGAGTGGCATCAAGCGTCTCTCTGGCGTCGCGAGGAGATGGAGGAGCTGCTCAGACTGTAGTGGCTCTGTCACCGGAAGTCAGAGGGCGGGCCTCGTTCGTAGAGATCGGCGTCAGATTTTGCGCCAGAACATGAACTGCGGGCCATAGTTGGCGTTTCACTGTTCCTAAAGGGAGGAAAGAGATCATCAAGACGATGTGAGGGCCAGTGGATCACGCTTAGGCAGGAGGTCCCCATGGCCCATTCGCAGACGGCACCGTTTCTGATTCGCGTGACACGCTCCCTTCGCGCTCGGCCCTACCGACTGGCCGAGGTGTTCTTCAGCCGCGTGTCCTACGTCTTCGCAATCCTCACGGTCGTTGCACTTCAGGTCCCTGCCCTCTCTCCCGAGGCGGCGATCCTGTTCTCGCGTCTCGATGCGGCCAGCGGCGTGCCCGTCCCCGCGATCACGGGCCTGCTCTGCGCGTGCAGCGTCGCCGTCGCTGTCGCAGCGATGGCACTGAAGTCGAATCAGGGTCCGGGCCGGGTCGTGGCCTCCCTCTCCGAGTCTCGCCGTGAGGCCCTCAGGGGCCGCGCACGGCGCCCCGTCGCGTCGACGGTTCCGGTGCCCGCCAGGGTGCCGGCTGTCTCGAGGGCCCCGAGGCGGGTGCAGGCGAACCTGCCCAGCTGGGCCCTCGAGTTCCAGGACTCGGAGATCTGAGACGGCGCACGCGTCGCACGCCGGGATCAGGCGTGCTCGCGCCAGGCCGGGAAGGGCGTGCCGAGCACGGGCGTCACGATCCCATTCTCGGCGAGTCCGTCGTCACTCTCTGGCTCACAGAGGTAGACGGCGACAGCCCCTAGCGGCTGCTCGGTGCGCACGCGGCACCACCCCTCGGGGACCTCCTGGGTGGACCTCCTCCACGACACCCCGAGGCTCCCGAAGTCCGCTGCCTCCAAGATGCGCCGGCCGGATTCACTGCCCGTGGATTCGACCGTCGCGATCTCGACGTCGACGACGCCGCTGGCTGGTTCGACCGACAGCCCGTGCCGCGCGAGGTGTGTCGCGACCTCGGGTGGCACGAGGTAGGCCGCCGGGCGGTCCACCACGACATCACCCACGAAGCGTGCGAGGTGCGGCAGGGTGAGGTCGACCGGCTCTCCGGACAGCGTCCGCGGGGTACAGGTCGGGATGGTCACGGGTGTGTCGAGCGTCTCGAGTCGGTAGCGGACGGCCACCTGCTGAGGCGGTGTGCGACTCGCTGCGACCACCTGGCGGATGTCGTCAGCATGAGAGTTGGCCCATGCGAGGACCTCGATCTGCCAGGCCGAGGCCGTCGCGACTCTGCGCTCGAAGGACAGGTAGCTGTAGCACTCGAGGAGCAGATCGAGGCGGTTGGTCAGCCCGCGGTAGTTGCTCCCGAAGCGCGGGTGATGGGGGTAGGTCATCCAGCCCTCACCGATCGCGGCGGACGGGTCGGGGAGTGTCGCCGAGTCCATCGCCCGCTCGTCTTCGACGAAGTTGCCATACCAGCCCGAGCAGAAGCCTCGAGCAGCGACTGCCCGGGTGACCTCGGGAACCAGACGGGAGCGCATGAACTCCACCGGCTCGGCCCGTCCCGAGGCCACGGTGTGAGGAATGTCGACCGTCATGTCCATGCGATGCACCGAGCCATTCGTCGCGTGGTTGTCGACGGTGAGATCCGGTGCCCAGGGCTGGCAGACCCGTGACTGTAGGAGGCGCATCTCGGGCGTCTCCATCCTCATGTAGTCGCGGTTGAGGTTGATGCCGTGTGACTGGGTGCGGGTGCCGACGACCGGTCCTGGTTGACCAGCGAGTCGCGCGACATCGAGGGCGCGATTGCGGGGGTCTAGAGCGTCATTGCCGTCGGGGTTGAACAGCGGCACGAACAGGACGGTCAGGTGATCGACCAGGCCGGGGAAGTGGCCGTCGAGGATGTCGCGCACCAGCGCGAGGCTGGCCTCCTTGCCCTCGACCTCGCCGGGGTGGATGCCGTCGAGGATAAGCACGACGGGACGGCCGGTGGCGCGGGCCTCGGCCGGGGTGGTCACGCCGTCGCGGGAGAGAACGAGCAGGGGTAGCTCACGACCCTGCGGGCTCACCCCGAAGGACGTGACGTGCAGTCGCGGGTCGTCTCGGCTGTCGAGCCACGAGACGAAGCGCATGACGTCGGCGTGAAGGGATGTCTCGCGGTAGCCGCTGGCCTCGGCACGTGTCTTCATGGGCCCTCCGGGAGCGCCCGGTATCAACACGCGGCCCGTTCACCATCGCAGCGCGAAGACGACGAGCTGTGTGAGCTCACATGGTGCGACCGAGGAGGCTCCGGTCGGGACTCCGGCGTTTCAGCGTCGGCCCCTCTCACCGTGGCGGCCTGCGATGTATTCGTTCCTGCGGCGTCCGAGAGCGCCATGCAGGGGGGGCTGCTCTACGGGGCCGTGTCTCCGATCTTGATAGAGTACGTCGTCGCCTGCTCCTCGGAGGCCACCATGTCGCAGCTCAGTCACCTTCGCGCGTCGGGCGCTCCTCCGACGACTGACGCCCCCGCGCCGACCCCAGAGCCGCCTGCAGTCAGTAACGACGTCATGAAGGACGCTCTGGCGCAGTCGCAGGATCCGCAGGACGTCGTCCTGTACCTGACGCTGAACAACACCACGCACCGTCAGGACGAGATCCCCGAGTCACTCGCTGCGCTCAAGCAGGCCGAGCACGAGGGGCTGGGGCATCGCGATCTCATGGCCATCTCGGACCCGTACTGGAGTGGTGAGGGCGACAACGTCACCTTCGACCAGGGCACCTACGCGGGTGTGTTCGGGGCCGAGGCGGCCGAGCGGGTCGAGTGGTGGCACGGTGCCGACGACCTCGAGTCGGGTCAGGTCCGCATCGGCGAAGAGGTGAAGTCTCTGGGCACCTCGGGCATCGGCGACGATCCGGTGGCCCAAGCGCAGGCGGTCTCCGACTGGCGCGACACGGTGATGACCCTGGGCATGGACGGTGGGACGGCCGACAGCCTGGTCCAGTCCCTGCTTCAGAACGACGACGGGTCGTTCCGAGAGCTCGACAGCGGCAACGGTGCGACCAACGAGCTCGTCCAGTTCATCATGGCGATGTACCGGGCCGAGCAGGGGCAGATGGACGTCAGCAGCATCGTCTTCTCGGGTCACCACTACGACGCGGACTACTCCCCAGACACAGGGCGGGGAATCTGGGGCGAGGTGCCGGGTCAGGACCACGTCTACGACGACACCGACGACTACTTCAGCTTGGTCGACGTGGCGGTGCTCAAGAGCGTGTTCCCCAACGCCTACGCCGGCGTGAAGTCCGTGCAGCTCGCCGCCTGCAACACCGACAGCATGGGCATGCAGGACGAGCAGGGCAACGACATCTCCACCAATGCCTTCCTCCAGGACACCTTCGAGAACATCGAGATGAGCTCCTACTGGAAGCAGGTGCTCGCGCCAGTCGCGGCCAACGGGGCCGAGTCCAATGGCGAGTTCCTCCTCGATGCCATGCGCAGCGAGGGTGAGCGCTCCGATGCGGCGGCGAAGGACTCCCGGCACAACATGGTCGGTCTCAAGCGGAGCCTCCTCAACAAGGATGGCGAGCTCGAGGAGATCCGCATGGCGACGAACTCGGCCAGCTACCAGGGCACGGCGCCTGGCCTCGGTGGCGGGGCCCATCGGGATGGTCTTCGCGACGTGAACCAGAGCTACACGGAGCGTGAGGATCTCGCCGACCACCTGTTCGAGGTCACCTCCATGCCCGACCGTCGGGTCCCTGCTGATTCCGAGTGATCGCCCTGTTCGCCGCGTTGGCGCTCGCTGTACCCACCGAGCACCTTCCCGCCCTGGGGGCGGCGCTCGGGTGTGAGGCGCCCGAGGTGGTGGAGTGGCGAGCTGTGGCGGAGCTTCCGGGAGTTGTCGGATGGGCGGTGGCGGGCTGCGACGCGCCCAGGGTCGTCGTCCTGGGTGATGCTGCAGCCTGGGTGGTCGCCACCTCTGGTGATGCGCCTAAGGTCCATGGATTCCTCGATCTCACGCGCCGGCTCCGAGGTCTTCAGAAGGTGGGTGTCGGCTTCAAGCTGTCCGCGGGCCCGCACGGCTACCAGCGGCCAGCGATGCTGGTGACCACCTCCGAGCGCCTGATGATCGTCGAGGCCTCGCCCGAGGGGGCGGTGGTTCGCCTCGACGTCGGGCGCCACGACGATGTCGCTGTCGACCCTGGGCACTTCACGGTGACCGTCGACGGGGTCTCGCGCGAGGTCGCCCTGCCCTGACGCGTGCTATGCGCAGCGGATGTCCAAGCTCGAACACGTTCTCCGTGAGCGCTTTGGCTTCGAGCGCTTCCGCCCGGGCCAGCGCGAGGCCATCGAGGCCCTCCTCGCGGGCACCGATCTGCTGTGCATCCAGCCCACAGGAGCTGGCAAGTCGCTGCTGTACCAGCTCCCCGCAGTGGTCTTGGACGGCCTGACCCTCGTGATCAGCCCCCTGCTGGCCCTGATGCGCGACCAGCTCGACCACCTGCAGCATCGCTTCGGCATCGCAGCGGCCTCGATCAACTCGGATCAGGAGCCGGCGGACAACGAGCGGGCTCGGGAGCAGGCTGCAGCGGGTGAGCTGGACGTGCTCTTCGTGGCCCCCGAGCAGCTCGACAACGTCGAGCGGCTTCGCTTCCTCACGTCACTCCCCCTCGCGATGGTCGTGATCGATGAGGCGCACTGCATCTCGACCTGGGGTCACGACTTCCGACCGGCGTACCGGGAGATCGCCCGCCTGGTTCAGGCCGTGAGAGACGGCGGACGGGACACCCGGGTACTCGCCCTGACCGCCACGGCAGACGCACGCACCGAGGCGGACATCCAGGCGCAGCTGTCGCCCATCGAGGTCCACCGGCGCAGCATGGATCGCCCGAATCTCGCGCTCGCGACCTGCCGGGTGTCCGGCCTCGCGGAGAAGCTGGACCGGCTGGACGCCTGGCTGCGAGAGGGGCCGACCCCGGCGCTGCTGTACTGCGCGACGCGCGACAACACCGAGCTTGTGGCTGAGTTTCTCTCCCACCGTGGCCACGACGTCGCGGCGTACCACGCCGGCATGGCACCGGAGGACAAGGGCCGCCTGCAGTCGGACTTCCTCGCCGGGCGCTTCACGGCGATCGCGGCGACCAATGCTCTGGGTATGGGCATCGACAAGTCCGACCTTCGAGCGGTGGTTCACGTCGACGTTCCAGGCTCGATCACCGCCTGCTACCAGGAGGTCGGGCGGGCCGGACGCGATGGTCTGCCGGCACGAGGACTGCTGCTCTACGACCCAGCGGACCGCCGCATCCAGGAGTACTTCATCCACTCGGCCCGTCCGGTGCCGGAAGACTTCGCTCGTATCCGAGAGCTCCTGGGCAGAGCGCCGCTGCGGCTCATGGATCTCCGACGCCGCTCCGGCCTCCACCCCACTCGGGTGACGGTGGTGGTCGCAGAGCTGGTGGAGCAGGGCTTCGTCGTGAAGGAGGCGGTCAAGCGTACCCAGTGGTACCGGGCGACCTCGAAGGCGGGAGAGCCGGACCTGAGCCGGTATGTGCGGCAGGAGCAGACCCGACGGGAGCAGCTCGAGCGCATGGTCGCCTATGCCGAGGGAGAGGTGGGCTGCCTGATGCGGGCGCTCCGGAGGGCGCTGGGCGACCCCGAGGCGCCGAGCTGTGGGCGCTGCGGGAGCTGCACGGGCGAGGAGCCACCGCCGCCGACCCCCGACACCCAGTCCGTCGCTTGGCTGGCGTCCCGGCCCGTGATCGTCCGGGGCTACCGCAAGGAGCTCGCCAGCGGTCGGGCGTTGCTCGACAGCGGACGACGGTCACCTGAGTTCGTGTCCTTCATGCGAGGGCGGGGGAGCGGTGCGCCGACAGACGCGGTGCTCGAGCGGCTCGCGGACTGTGCCCGAGGTCTCGGGGTGAGTGCGGTGGTGCCCGTGCCCAGTCGCACATGGGCAGGCCGTGACGCTACGGCCCGAGAGCTCGCGGAGCGCCTTGGGGTGCCGCTGGTCGAGGCGCTGCAGTGGACGCCCCCGGAGGCACGACAGGGAGAGCTGCTGAACAACGATCAGCGCCGCGCCAATGTCTCCGGCTGCATGCGTGCCGGCACGGTCCCGAGCGGCGACGTGCTCCTGCTCGACGACTACACCGGCTCAGGAGCGACTCTGCGAGAGGCCGCTCGCGCGCTTCAGGCGGCGGGGCATCGTGGGCGCCGGGTGCCGCTGGTGATCGCGCGGGTGCGCTGGCGGCTCGGACGTCGCGGGATGGTCTGAGCCGACTCAGCGCCGCAGGCGATAGCGGTCGACCCTGCGGTCACGCGCGGGGTGGGTGGCTGTGGCGCCCCGGAGGGTGAGCGGCTCGGCTTGGGTGGTGAAGGCGAGAATGGCCGTCTCGTCGGGAAGGGGGCAGCTGAGGTGCTCGACGCCGTGAGTGGCCTCTACGCCGTTGGGCCGTGCCTCCAAGGCCCCGCCGCGGAGGTCGATTCGTCCGGTCGGTGCCGCATCGTCCCAGCGGACGAGGAAGCCGCTGCCCAGGACGGCGCAGCCGGAGGTGCCGTCGCCGTCGGGGCTGTGGTCTTGGTAGGCGAGCACCCACTCGCCACGGCTCGTCACACCCCATCGCACGAGCTCGCTCTCGCTGCCCCCGGTGGCGATCACGTAGGACGAGGCTGCGGACACCAGAGCGGAGGTCGCGCCTAGGGTCAGGATGAGCAGAATCCAGGGCAGCGCCATGTTCGCGAACAGTGGCGAAGAGGGTGGCGGGGCCAGGCGGGGCTCGGTCGGTGGTTCCTCACCGTACAGACGAGACAGGTGCTCTGGATCGCGTGCCATGTATGGAACGTAGCCGGATGGTCGGGCACCCACGCCCGTACATGTACGAGGTGCCGCGTTCCCGCGTGCTTCGGGGTGCGCACTCGCGCTCGCGACCCGTCAGCGGCTGTAGCCACACCTGAAGTACGGCCGCAGGCGCTCGGCCACGTCCGGATGGCTGGTCCAGCCGAGCGACACGAGGGCCACCACGGCATGAACGCCAGAGCGGAGCAGGGTGATGTCGCTGTGCAGCCAGCTCCGCAGCACGTCCTGGCGGTCGCCGAGACCCAGGGTGTGGTACCGGGCGAGGTGGGTGGGGAGCGTCAGGGCGTCGAGGCCGGCGAGCAAGAGGCGTAGCTCCCGTCCGGTGCTCGGGTGCATGCCGTCGACGATGCCGTCGAAGAAGTCGCCGAGAGCGGCATCGGCACCCGAGAGTGCAGGCTCGCCTCCTGTGGGCATCCAGGCCTCGGCGAGGGCCTGGACGAAGGCGTGCTCGTCGGTCGCCAGCTGGGCGAGACCGGCTCCGGGAGGCCGCTCCCACCAGCGCCACGCCATGGTGCCTGCCCCCAGGCCTCCGGCGACCGCGACGCCTGCGCTCGCCGCGAGCACCTGTCTCCGGGTCGGGCTCACAGGGCGTCCTCGGGCTCTGCCAGCTCCACGAGGGGTAGATCGGTGTCGTCCTCGACGGGCTCCCACAGCTCGGGCTCGGGCTCTCTCCAGCGGATGCCGCTCACGCTGGGGAGCTCGGCCAAGGCGCTGGGCTCCCCGAGGACGGCTGCTGCCGGCCAGCCCTCCGTCAGCCGCATGCGGCGGGAGTCGCCCAGCTCGGCGAGGACACGGTTCGCCAGAGCGACAGACAGGACGACGGCTTGCCAGCTGTCGCCGCTGTGGACCACCCGCAGTCTCTTGCCGTCGATCCAGACATGGACCGCCTCCAGCCCCTGGGCACCGCTCACCCGATCGACGGGCAGATCGTGGTGACCGGCGAGCCACAGGAGACGACGGAGGTAGCTGTCGGGGCCGTCGAGGGTGAGGACGACGGCCTCACCGTGGGCGATCAACAGGTCGAGGCTCCCGCCCGGCTCATGCGGTGCAGGCTCGACCTCTCCGCCGAGGAAGCCGAGTCTGCCGAGGTCGGCTCGAAGTGTGTCCAGGGGAGTAGGCAGCTCGTCGAGGAGCTGCTGGAGGCGGGCATCCTCGGTCCAGCGGAAGGTCTCACTGGCGACACCGGCGGCGCGACTGCGGTCGACTCGGGAGAGGACAGAGAGACAGTCCGTCGCGAGCGTGGTGTCGCCGAGCTCAGTGCTGCTGGTGCGCACGCAGGCGTCGAGGCCGTCGATCAGGTCGGTGGTGCTGCCCCACTGGGCGAGGGCCTTGTGGGGGGGCACATGCTGAAAGGTGCCGACCCAGTCGCTGCCCGGGCGCCGCCAGGCCACGTCGCAGCGGCGGTCCTGGCGGTAGGCGCAGGTCATGTCGGCCAGGGCCTGAGCCTGGTGTTCGCTCTGCCGGGTCATGTACAGGGCGACCTCGGTGGGATCGTCGGACACCGCGTGCAGACGAAGGAGTCGCTCCGCAGACTCGGGGTGGTCCCAGCCTCCGAGAGCCTCGGCGAGAACCAGTGGGTCGACATCGACGGTGGCAAGGGCGTGATCGACGACGCTGTACAGCAGGGGCTCGGCCGAGCCAGCGCCGAGGCGAGCCCGATCGGCGTACCAGTCGAGCAGCGCCCAGGTGAGGACGGTCTCTCCCTCGAGGACGGGGCGCGCGGCCTCGCCACAGCGAGCGAGTCCCCGCTGGAACAAGCGTCCGTGAGCTTCGGGCTCCTGGGCCAGCGTACTCGCCCACTGGCAGTAGGAGTCAGTGAAGCAGGTGCCGAGCAGCGACGGCCAGTCGGCCCAGGCATCATCGATGGCGTCGATAGCGAGGACTGCTTCCCGGATCTGCTCGCGAACCCGTGGGTTGCCGTAGCACAGGCCGTCGATCAGGTGCATCCGTGGTGGGGCCTCCCACGGCGTCTCCGACAGCGCGGACAGGTCGGCATGGAGCGGCGCGTGGAAGCGCTCGGGGGCCGCCTGAAGAGCGATGATCGGCTCGACGGTGAGCAGTCCATCTGCGGTCGTGGGGATGCTGTAGGCCGATGGCGCCCGCTCGGGCTCGGCGACGAGGTCGGTGCAGGCGAGGAGGAGCCACAGCATGCCGCTCGTCTATCGCACCGCGCCCGCGGGGGCGTCCAGCGAACTACTCTGGACGCGACGAGGAGGAGGCAGCCCAGTGAGGCCCATCGAGTCCCAGTGGATGGACGCCGTCGACACGGTCGCGAGAGAGGTCCTCCGCCAGGACCGGACGGGCGACGCGCTCGCAGAGGCCGTGGCGGAGCTGTCCCGCGTCTACACCCGTGACCGCCGGCGCCTGCGGGATCAGGAGGCGGCGCTCGCTGCGCGACTCCGGTTCTTCCTGCCGCGAGACCTGCCGAAGGTGGAGTACCCGCTGTCGGAGCTTCGCCGCGTCGGCGCCTTGCCCTCACGGCGCACATGGCGCGTGCTCGACCTCGGTGCGGGGCTCGGCACGACCCACCTCGGGGTGGCGCGATTCGCCGCTCGCACGGGTGCTGCAGACGGACTGTCCGTGCGGGCGATCGAGCGCAGCGCCCGGTCTCTTCGCATCGCGGAGGCCCTCGCTCCTCATGCTGGACTGCCGGTGGAGCTGGACACGCGCACGGGCGACATGACGCGGCCCATCCTCGGCGAGTGGGACCTGATCGTCGTCGGGCTCTCGCTGGATGCCGTGGCTGACGCAGAGGTGCCTCGTGCGTTGGCCGGCTGGAGGGCGTCCGGGCCATTCACAGATTGAGGCGTGGCTGTCCCGGTAGCTCTGGGATGCGGCATAAAGTGGCACCATTCCTCCGCCGCGGGTTATATTGTATCCACACGGCCCCGTCCCGCGCCCAGCAAAGCAGCGCCCCATGATGGACATCTCCAGTCCCCTTACCGGAACAGTTAGACAAGCGCCTTGTTACAGCCTGTACGCCTGTCTCGTCCGTGCTCGACGCACACCGCCACCCTCACACATCTTCAGACGGCACCTCCGGCGGAATCGAAGCAGACCGGTTCCGGTGCATCGTCGCCCATGTCATCGTCGGGATCGACGTCCTCCGCCTGGCGGCCCTCGTCGTCGATGTCC
>PKDJ01000038.1 GCA_002862545.1 Pseudomonadota bacterium | reverse complement strand
ATCGGGTCGGTTCCAGTCCGGACGGCCCACAGTGGCCGCGTCCCTTACGACGCGACGGCCTCGTCCTGGGACGGCTGGTATGCGCGGCTCCCAGGCGAGCGGGCTCCCGAGCGGGGCTGGGTGGTCACGGCGAATGCCCGACCCGAGACGACCGGCTCGTGGTGGAGTCCCGACGAGGACGTCGTCGTCGATCCCATCACGGCGCACTGGGTCCCTCCTCATCGGCATCGCCGGCTCGGTGAGCTGCTCGATGCGGCCGACGCGATCACCGCGGACGATGTGCGGGCCATGCAGCGTGACGTGGTGGACATTGCGGCCCGTGAGGTCCTGCCGGGGCTCCTCGAGGGCGTGGAGCCAAGCGAGCTCGCGCGCCCCTGCTACGAGGTGCTGAAGGCCTGGGACCACGAGATGCGCGTGGACAGTGCCGGTGCGGTCGTCTGGACGCGGCTGCAAGGGGAGCTGGTTCGCGAGGCGCTCGGAGACGATCTCAGTCCGGAGGGACTGGCCGTCTACCTGCGTGTACACAGCTCCGGGCGCAACCTCCTCGTCTCAGATCGGCTCGAGCCCTGGATGGACGACCGCCAGCAGACGGTGGGCGCGGCGCTCGAGCGGGCCTGTCGTCGAGTCGTGGCCACCCAAGGCATGAGCCCTCACGACTGGCAGTGGGGCGAGGTCCACCCGCTGAGACTCGAGCACCCCTTCGCGGAGGGGCGCGACATGCTCGCGCGCTGGAACATGCCGCCGGTGCCCTTCCCGGGGAACGGTGCCACGGTCGCCGCCGCGTCGCACAGCTGGGATGGCGACGAGCGGCCGGTGACGGGCATGGCCTCCCTGCGGCTCGTGGTGCCGATGGACGACCCGGGTGCCGCCACCTTGGTTCACCCAGGCGGACAGTCGGGTCAGCCTCGCTCGGAGCTGTATGGCTCGCACTACGATGCCTTCGTCTCGGGCGAGTCCATGCCGCTGTGGTTCGATGACGAGGATGTCGCGGCCCATGCCGTCTGGGAGCTCGTGCTCACCCCGTGACGATGCTCGGTCAGTCGACTGCGGGCACGAGCAGCTGGGTCGGTCGCACTCTCCAGCCCGTCTTCGGCGTGAGGACGCTCCGGGGCAGGTCGATCCGTCGTCCCAGCTCGTAGTGCTCCGGAATGCCGTGCTTCAGCGGGCTCCTGCCCCCTTCGACGATGCAGGAGAAGTACTCCTTCGACTCGACGGCCTCGCGAATCGTAGGAAGGGAGCCGACAAGGGGGCCCTGCTTGTGGTTCACGTCCCACAGCGCGATCAGGTGTCCATGGGGGGCGTGTCCCGCGTAGGTCGGGAGCCAGGCGGCATACGGGGACCAGACCTCGCCACCCTCACAGGTCTTCGCGATCGCGCTCACGACCTTGTCCCCGGCAGCGCGATCCGCCTCGGTCGGTACGAGTCGCCACCGGTCGTCCCGCTCGTGGAGGAAGACCAGCTGTCCTGTGATGGCGAGTGCGGTCAGCGCGACTCCGGCACGTGGCCAGAGGCCGCGCAGGCGACTCACCGCGATGCCGAGGCCGAAGCAGGCGATCCAGTGAAGGGGGATGTACACGTTCAGGAATCCGCCGAAGTGGCCACGCATCAGCGCGGCGCTCACGAGGGCTGTCCCCGCGACGCCGATCATGTACACCCAGCGCCACGGAGCGGTGCGCTGCCATGCGGCGGCGCTCACCTGCAGCACGGCCGCCACGATGGCTGCGCCGATGCAGGCGCAGGACAGGGCGACGGCGGTGCGGCTGCCGATCTCGACGCCCTTCGGCGCGGGGAGCTCGAGTCCAGCGTAGGCCGCGCCGACCGCGGCGATCGCGGGCGCCAGCCAGACGAGCGCCTCGGGGAGTCGCGCGAAGCGTCGCCGAGTCTCCGTGATGAACCACAGGCTGCCGAGGACCAGGGGGACGGGAAGAGCCCGAATCAGCTCGGCGGGTGTTCCCGGCAGGATCCTCTCGAAGACGGTCGGATGCGAGCTGGGCACCTCGAGCAGGTAGGTCGTGAAGAGCCGATCGGAGGTGAGATCCAGGCCGACCGCGAGCGCCCCAGCCGGCAGGGCGGAGGCTGCGACGAACAGGGCGGCGGCTCGCCATCCATCTCGGGCAAAGATGGCCAAGACGAGGGGGAAGCCGAAGATCGCCGCGTTGTGCTTGACGGCGAAGGCGGCAGCGAGGAGCAGCCCGGAGGCGATGACAGGGCCGCGCCCGCGCTCCAGACCCGCGACGAGGGCCCCCGCCAGGAGGGCCATGTACAGGCCGTCCGGCCGCACGAGGTCGTAGAACGCACCGCTCGTCGAGTAGCACCCGATGAAGCAGGCCGCGCTGAGCACCCCCAGGACACGGCTGCCGCCGTGGCGTGCGACACCCACGGCGAGGAGTGAGGCGGCGGTCAGGGTGCCGACGATGCTCACCATGCGACCGATGGCGGGGGTGAGGCCACCGAGACCGAGCGTGGCGACCACCGAGCTGTAGCCGGGGGGGTAGATGTACGGGATGAAGTCCGGCCCGGGCTCGACGTAGAGATCCAGCCCCTGCTGCAGCCTCCAGGCATGGCCGAGCATGCCCCCCTCCATCCACTCGAGGTCGTAGGGGTAGGGCAGACGCAGCCACCAGATCCAGAGGATCTGGCCGACGAGCCACGCCGCGGCCGCCAGAGGCAGGAGGTCCAGGGCTCGAAACCTCGAGAGCCCGGCAGGCGTGGTCGCAGCCCGCACGCTCGGGTCACGAGACGGTCCACCCGACATGCTTGGGTCGGGTGGCGTGGCCCCTGGGGCCGGCGCGGGGGTCGAGGTCGACATGGCGGGGCGCCTAACCCGTCCGCCCGGGGCTCGTCGGGCCCGGGGGAGCGTCTGTCGAGGCGGGGGAGTCCAAGCGTCGCCTGGAGTGTGCTGTGGGCGAGGTGCCGCAGCAAGAGCGTCGGTGGCGGCAGTGGTCACAAGCGCGATGGCCCCTGGACGTGGTACCGGGGTCACGGTGCGGTCGCATGAACCGACACTGGGTACGGGGGACGCTTCAGTGATTCGGTGTCGTGTGTGCTACCGCACGGAGAAGTGGGCGGAGGGGTCCCGAGAGGTCGTCGTCGAGGGCGGCGGTCGAAAGCCGGCTGGTCACCCCTCGCTGGTGGCCTGGCGAACGGTGCGTGACGCGCTCAGCGGCGAGACGGGCCCGGTGGTGGGAGCCTGCGCGGCCTGTGGCCAGCCGATGGTGGCGGAGGGCCAGGAGGCGGCCTGGGTGGACTGGCCGCTGGAGACACCCGACGGCACGCTCATGATCCGCGACGGTGTGCTGCCCGCTGGCAGCGACATCGCCACGCTCGATGCACGCATGGAGGAGGCGTGGGCCGAGCGTCTGAGGCTTGCGGACATCAAGCCAGGCCAGGCGATGTTCACCGGGGGGCTGATGACGCTCCTCATGGTGCCGGTCGCGGTCTGGGCCTTGGCCGTCTGCGTCGTGACGGGATTCCTCTACATGGTCCTCATGGACCCGAGCGCCACCATTCCAGGCATCGGGCAGGGCGTCACCCTGCCCGGCCCGTAGAGGTCTGTCGCGCAGGCTCTGCCGAGGACGGCCCGCGTGTCGTCGCTCAGGTCCAGGCGTCGAGGGCAGACAGCACCGCGTCGGAGGCCTCCGGACCGCTCCAGCCGATGGCCTCTGGACCACCGGTGCTGCCGTACCACTCCAAGAGCTCTGGCTCGAGGGGCACCACCACGACACGCTGGCGGGGGTCGAGCAGGAGCTGGGGAATGGCAGCGCGGCCCTCTGGGGGCAGGTTCGTGAGCGCCCACAGCTCGCCACGGCTGTCGCCCTTCTGGAGGACGGCGCGCCAGAGATCGCGAAGCCCCTCGCCGGCCGCCTCGACCAGCGGGTTGTTCTCACGCTCACGTCGCGTGGATGCACGGAGGATGCGATCTACGCTCCATCCGGCCGCGACGGCGGGGGACACGAGGTCGAGCAGGAGCTCGATGCCAGGCCCGCCGAGCCGGGCGGCGTGTTCCCCCTCGGTCAGCAGTGCACGGGCGGCCGCGCCACCGCTCGATGCCTGGCGGACCAGGAGCGTCGTGATCTCGGGAAGGGGGCGCTCACCAGGCCACGCGAGGGTCGCAGCAACCGCCGCATTCGCGATGGCGTCATCGTCGAGTCCGGCCTCTTCGATCGCGCGCTGCACGGTGCGGCGCCGGCGCACGGCGACCATGGCCTCTGCGAGCTCGGGCTGCGCGGCGCCGTCGCTCAAGAGCTGACGCAGCACGTCGAGCGGACGTGGGCGTGCCGGCTTCGGCTCGGGCTTGTCCTGCTTCTTCGACGCGGAGCCGGCGGCTGGTGCGCTGCTGGGCTCGGGTGCGGCGAGGGCGGAGAGTGCAGCAATGGCGGCGGCTGGGGCGCCAGCCACTGCGATGACACCCGCGCGTCCACAGGCGTCCACCAGCTGATGGTTGCCGGCGCCAGATGCGGAGAGGACTGTCAGCGGGCAGAGGTGGAGCAGGCGAGCGGCGAGGCCGTCCACGAGCCCCTCGGGCCAGGGTGACTCGGACTCCGGTGCGAGCGCGAGCTGGCGCTCGTTGCGGTCCGCGCCCTTGAAGCGGAGCGTCCACAGTCGGCGGTCGGCTGGCTCGTCGCGGCTGGCGCCTCGGCGGACGGAGGTGATTCGATTGCCGGCCTGCGCCGCAGCGCGGGCCGCGGTCACGACGCTCTCGAAGAGAGGCTCGGCGTAGGCCTGAACCGACGCAGCCTGGCCGAGCTCTTCGATGGCGGCTCGGGTGGCGGTTCCGTCACTGGTCGCCAGAGCAACCGTCACGGCGGTGATCCACCATGGCGCGGCGCGCTCGGGGCCCTCCGTGGCGACGTGCTGGCGCAGGACGGTCGCCGCGAGGGTGTCTGCGGAGTCGGGCTGGCTGGCGATGTGGGACTCGACGGCCCGGACGGCGGCATTGCGCTTCTTGGGTACGGCTCGCCCGAGGATCTGGGCCACCGGGTCGTCTGCTGGCGGCGGCGATGAGGGCGCCTTGGCCTCGGCGGGGGCGATGTTCGCGCGCTTGCGCAGCCAGACCTCCGTCTCGCGCAGCTGGGTCTCTCGGGCCTCGCCCTCGAGGGATAGCGCCTTGGCGATGTGGAGCCAGGCCCTCACGTTGTGCGCCTCGGGCCCTCGAGCACGCCGCAGTGCCTTGAAGGCCTCACCCCACTTGCCAGCGAGGCCGGCCTGTCGGGCGGCGTCTAGCGGCGCGAGCGATGCCTGACGCTGCGGACGAGAGGCTTCACGGCCCCGGCTGGACTTGTCGCGCCCACGCCCCCGGGAGTCAGCCCTCGGGAGACGCTGCTGCTTGGGGACCGAGCCACCCGCAGCGCCGATCCAGGCCCTGACGGCTGCAACTTCGTCGTCGCTGGCGACCGGGGGGCTGTCGGCGAGCTGGAGCCACTCTCGGGCGGTGTGCAGGGCCTTGTCGGTCTCGCCCAGCTGGTGCTGCACGCGAACCATGGCCCACGTGGCCTGGCGCTGGGCAACCATGTCAGAGAGCGCGGCCACTCTGGCGCGAACCAGCTCCCGGACCAGCCCAGAGAGGGCCGCACGGTCTTCACCTGCGCTGTCGATGCGGTCGTTCCAGCGTGACGTCAGTGCGTTCATTGTTCGTCCTGTCGCAAAGCACGACCCCTATCCCATCTGCAGGCAGAGTGGCGCCTCGCAGCACGCGGGCAGCCCAACGGCGCGTCCACAGTCGTCGCTGGAGTCAGGTGTAGCGTGCGAGTCGGTCCTCTCGGAGCCAGCCCACGAGGACCTGGTCGCCGTCCCGGGCAAGGTCCACGGCCAGACTCGTGGCCGCCCCGAGACAGGCGATCGCCCTCACACCAGCGACACGTGCCTTCTGGACGATCTCGAACCCAGCCCGACTGCTGACGAGGAGGATTCGATCGTCCACGGGCACGCGGTCCTGGAGAAGCCGCCAGCCGAGCACCTTGTCCACAGCGTTGTGGCGGCCCACGTCCTCGCGCGCGACCTCCAGCACACCGCCGAAGCTGACCAAGGCGGCGCCATGCAGTCCACCTGTCGCTGCGAAGCCCGCCTGTGCGCTCCGCAGCATGGCGGGAAGCGAGGTCCAGACCTCGGGTGGGATGGGCGGCGGCGGCTCCACGGGGGGCGCCAGGATGCGGATTCTGTCGATGCTGGACTTGCCGCAGATGCCGCACGAGCTCGTTGCATACAGCTCACGCGTGGCGCGCGTCAGTGCCTCTCGGTGGGCATCCACGCCACCGGCCAGGCGAGCGAGCAGGGTGTTTCGATCGGGGTCACCGGGCAGGTGGGCGAGCGCCAACAGGTCGTCGAGGCCATCGATGACGCCCTCGGTCAGGAGGAAGCCGGCGGCGAGCTCGCGGTCGTGGCCCGGCGTGCGCATCGTCACCGCGATCGGGTCGGATTCTACCCGGATCTCGAGTGGCTCCTCGACGGCGAGCGAGTCCTCGGCTCGCCCATCTGGAGGCCACGGGGAGACGGGTCGTCGAGTGGTGGCCACGATCAGCTCCTGCCGTGGGGGGAGGCCGTCACCAGAGTCAGGCTCCTCAGAGTCCCGCGTACTTCGTGAAGAAGCGCACGGCCTCGGTGCTGCCATCAATGTCGGTGCAGCGAGGGTTGTTGCGCTCGGGTAGGCCGGTCCCTGGCCAGATGTGGTGTCCGCCCTCGATCTTCAGGAACTCCAAGGCGGCGGCGCTGCTGCAGGGGGCGAAGGTCCAGCGCTCGACACTCATGTTGTCTTCGGGGCCATCAGGCACGTCCGTCTTGGTGGGCTTGGTGCAGCCGAGCTGTCCACGCCACCACTCGAGCGAGTCCATCGCAGACAGTGAGAAGGTGCGCCCGTCCCAGAAGTCGTCTGCCGTTCCGATCACGTAGAGCAGGGGCTTGTGAACGCTGGGCTTGCACGCGTCGGCGGTGTGCTTGTGGACGGTGTTGCTGAAGACGGCGAAGCCTGCGAAGGTCTCGGGAGCGTGGCAGGCAAGCATCGTGGTCATCAAGCCGCCGTTGCTGAAGCCCGCAGAGTAAACGCGATTTTCGTCAATATTCCAGGTCTTTTTTGCCTCCTCGAGGATCTGGAGGACGATGTCCACGTCCGAGCGGTCCTGGAAGTCCTTCGAGACCCAGGCGCTCTCGTCCGGGTTGGTGTCCTGACCGTTCGGGAAGACGAGGATGGCCTCTTTGTCGAACTGACCGCGCCAGATCTTGGAGTAGCCCTTCGCGGCTGTCGATGAGCCGGTACCGCCATGAAAGGCGAAGATCAGAGGCGCGGGCTTGGTGGGGTCGAGGCCCTTCGGGACGTGGACATAGGCGAAGCGCTTGCCCTTGGGAGTGTCGAGCTCGACTCTGATGGTGCCCTTGGGGTCACCGCCCTCGTCTTGAATGACCTTCTTGGCTTCCTTGGCGACCTCCTGCACGGCGCCCTTGACCTCCTTGCCGACCTTCTTGACCACCTTCCCGGGCCGAGGGGCACCGCCGCCGCAGCCGAGTGCGACGAGTGCGAGCAGGAGCAGGTTGGACATGGCGTTCTCCAGTAAGGCCACAGGCTCAGGCGGGACGTACGAACATCAAGTGATGAGCGGGCACTGGCGTGGCCGAGCTGATCTCCACGATCTCGCCGCTGATGGCGTCGCGTAAGGTACCGCGAATCGTGCCGACTGTGCTGAGGTCGATGTGCTGGGCGGTGTCGCTGACGTTGACGAGTGCGAGCGTCTTCGACGACTGCGACCACATGTAGGCTGCGGCCTTGCCGGGAACGGTCGCGAGGAGCGACACGGACGCACCGTCGTCGATGTGAGGTGAGAGTGCCTCGCGGGCCTGCATCACGCGTCGGAGGTGCGTGGTGATGGAGCTCGGGTCCACCGGTCCGCCGAGGGCCTCGTCCAGTGCCCGTGCACGGTCGCGGAGGGCCGCGAGGTGGGCCCTCGCGCCCTCTTCAGTCAGTGAGGCCTCTTCACCGTCGTGACGGCGGTGGGTGAGGTCGTCGAGGCTAGGAACAGTGCGTCCCGCGAGCAAGGCCGCGTTTCGATAGATGTGTAGTCCGCGGTAGATGCGCTCCAGCTCGTTCCTGCGTGACTTCTCGGTACCGCCGAGCTCGGGCTCCGGCACGTGAGCTGCGATCCACTCGGTGACGGTCGGCTCCGTCGGGGCGCTCAGCCAGTAGGGCGAGAGCATCCACTTGTGCCCGAGGGCGGCGATCTGGTGCATGTCGTCGAGCGACCAGTTGGCGCAGTAGATGGAGGTACGTCCTGCTTGATTCCAGGACCAGCGTGTCATCAGCTTGTTGATGCCCCAGTCCTGGGCCCCATCGAGACCGCCCTTGAACAAGCGCGAGAGCTTGGCTCCCTCACAGATCACGACGGCCTCGGGAACATGCCTGCGCATCGCAGCGCGCACGCGCTCCAAGAGCTGCTGGCAGCCCAGGTTGAACGCGGTCGGGTCCCTCGGCTCGTGGCCATGCTCCGTCGATTCGCACTTCCAGTTGCGCTGGTTGCCGAGCGAGTCGACATGCACGCCGTCCGCGCCGAGATCGCGTGCGTATCCCTCGCAGATGCTGACGATGTGGTCCTGCCACGCTTCGACGTAGGTGCAGGGCATGTAGTTGTCTTTGTAGGGCCGATCCGTCGGCTCGCCGTTCTGGATGATGGCCCAGTCTCGCCCATGCTTCTTGCCGAGCTCGGAGTCGACGTGGAGCGCCCAGCCAGACACGTACATGATCACCTTGCCGCCGCGCTCATGGACCTCGGCGATGGCGCGCTTGAGGGCCTTCGCACCTCCGAGGTCGTCGCGGATCCGGTAGGTCTCTTTCCACAGTCGCCACTTCGCGGGTGGCCAGTCGTCTGGGCCCTGGTAGGTGTCGACGATGTAGAGGATGTTCGTCCCCAGCTTCTTGGCCTCATCGAGGAACTTGGGCAGCTCCCGGAAGTGGCTGATGCGGGTCGGCATCGCGTACAGCTCACGATGGCCGAACAGCAGGGTCGATGCTCCCGCTGTGACAGGGGTGGGATTGTAGATTCCGGGTGCGCGGCGCATCCACTCCGGTCGCTCGGTCCACTCGGTCGGTGGGGTTCCGTCCAGCTCTTCGGCTGGCATGAACAGGGTCCCACCTCGCGCTGTGGTCGCCTCGCCTCCTCGCGGGGGAGGGGGCATGGCAGGCTCCTTGTGCGCCCGCTTGGCCTTCTCGGAGGGATTCTTCGGCCCACCTCCACAGGCCAGGCTGGTCGCTGCGAGGGCACCCGCGGAGATCAACAGGTCACGTCGGGTCTTGTCGCTCATCAGAACCTCTCGGGAGTGGAGGTTAGCAGGCGTTGGCCACTCCCTGGCCTCGTCACGGATGAAGCGGCTCGGGACGGCCCTCGTCGGGCACCGTCCAGCCCCAGCAGAGGCTCAGATCGGACCTCGACAGGGCGAGGAAGCGTCCGTCGGCTGTCCCGACGTAGACGCACGACGAGTCTGCCGCGAGACCTGTGACCTCGGCCTCGACGCTGGTGTGGAGGGTGCTCGTGGGTGTGGTCAGTGTGATGCGACCGTCGAGAGCGCCGAGGATGGCGCCGTCGTGCCAAGTCGCCACGCGCGCAGGTCCCGCGTCGACCTCAGCGAGCGTCTCACCGCTCGTGGACAGGAGCTGGGTTCGATCTCCAGCGACCACGGCGGCATCCGGGCTCGCGGCGAGCGCATGTCCGAGCCAGTCACCACTCCAGATCACGTCTTCGGCACGACGGAGCTGCAGCGTGTCGCCGGCCGCACTCCAGGTCAGGAAGCCAGACATGGCGGCGGCCGCGCGTGCGCCAGCCAGCCACTGAACGGAGGCTTCGCGCGTCTGTAGCCAGACACCGTCTTCGAGGACGAGCACTGCCGAGCGTCCGTCACTGCGGGGGAGGAGCTGACGAGGTGGTGTTGGCTCCGTGGGCCAGGGCAGATCGACGAACGCTCCTCGATCCTGGTCGATCAGGCGTGTCCCGTGGCGACCGACCAACCCCATGTAGCGACCGCTCGGATCGGGAGCACCGATCCAAGGCTCACCGCCCATGCCGGCATCGTCTTGGCCAAAGCGCACCAGGGTTCGGTGGTCGGTGAGCGTCCCCACGGTGCCGAAGACCTGTCCGTCCTGCACGTGCAGTGCTCGCAGCGTCCTCATGGGTCGTCAGCGGGCGCGAGTCGGACAGCCGTGCCGTAGGCGAGCAGCTCGGCGGAGCCCTGCATCAGCATGGAGGTGGTGAAGCGGACGCCGACGATGGCGTCTGCGCCCCGCGCTGCCGCCTCTGCGCGCAGTCGGTCCAGAGCTTGCTCGCGGGACTCGGCCATCAGCTTGGTGTACTCACTGATCTCACCGCCGAGCAGGCCCTTGAGGCCCGCGAGGATGTCGTGCCCGAGGTGTCGGGCGCGGATGGTGTTGCCGCGCACGAGCCCGACGACCTCCACGATTCGGCGCCCGGGCAGCACCTCGGTCGTTGTCACCAGGATTCCACCGCCTGGTCGGTGGGCGAGGTCGGCGGCCGCTTGCAGTGCGTTCGTCATCGGATCACCTCGGAGTAGGGGTCTGACGTGGTCAGGCGTTGGCGGATCAGCGAGCCGAGGAGGGTGAGGACTCCGGCGACCGAAGCGGTCACACCGATCTTCACCCACAGCGGGGCGTCGGGCTCGAAGAGCAGCTCGGCCAGTCCGAAGCCGCCGAGCGAGCAGAGCCCGACGAGCAACAAGGTCAGTCCGAGCGTGCGCTCGATGCGGACGCTGGAGCGAGACTGGTGAGCGTCCATGAGGAGGTCGTGCTCCAGTCGCGCGACCCACCCGTCGGAGACGGCCTTGAGCGCCTGGTGCTGCTCGAGCTCTCGTGCCAGCTCGGTGTGCTGGGTGACGTGGGCCATCAGCTCTTCTCTCTCGGCGGGTGTGGCGACGTGATCGACGACCTTCACCATCAGCTCCGCCAGGCGGTCTTCGGTCATGGCAGCTTCTCCATGGCAGCGGCCAGCGCGCGGCGGGCTCTGAAGAGACGGGACATCACGGTGCCTTGCTTGATTCCCAGGATCTCTCCAATCTCGGCATAGGAGAGGTCTTGGAAGTGTCGCATCCCGATGATCTCCCTGTGATCATCACCGAGGGCCTCGAGCGCCTGTCGCATACGGACGATGGAGCGCGCCTGATCCAGGTGCTCGTCGGGCAGTCGCTCTCGCCCGACGACACGCTCCTCCTGCAGGCCCGGTCGCGCTCGGTGGCGGCCTCGGGCACGTGCATCGAGGCAGGCGTTCTTCACGATCCGGTAGAGCCACGGGTAGAAGGGACGCGACGTGTCGTAGCGATCACGAGCGCGGAAGGCCTTGAGCAGGGCCTCTTGGGCGATCTCTCGTGCCTCCTGCTCGTTGCCGAGCATTCCGAGCGCCGCGCGGTGGGCGCGTGGCGAGTGTGCGGCGAGCAGATGTTCGAAGGGTGCGGTGGACATTGCGCCATACCATACGGGCGTCGCTGCATCGCATTCCCAATTTTCTCGAACGTGTGCTGCTACGGGGACAGCAGCCAGCGGCTGACGTGGACGTAGCGCATGGCCGGAGCGGGCTCGTCCATGCGCTCGTACGTGACGAAGACCTCATAGGTGCCGTCCCCACGATCACGGATGGCCACGTCCGGCCGCTCCTGCGAGAACGTGCGCTCGAAGTTGACGCGCACGGGCTCGGTGATGGCCTCTCCTGTGGTGACGTCGAAGGCTTGCATGAAGACATCCCGGTCGTGCAGGAAGAATGACTCCTCCCAGGCCGCGACCAGGATGTCGCCGGTCATCTCCAGCACGGGCCGATTGGCTTCTTCGGATCGCTCCGCCTCGAGGACTGTGGCGGGCCCCAGAGGGCGCCCGACGGGATCGAAGATGCGCAGACGGGCGCCCACTCCCTCCCGCAGCTCGTCCTGCCCGCGCCAGGCCATCGCGAAGCGGCCGGTGGGCGTGCCCGCAATGGCGGGTCGGGAGGGCGGCAGCGAGAGCCCGCTCTGGTCTACTCGAAGCGGCTCGCCAATGTCGAAGCCACCGCCGTCGAGGCGCTGCACCAGGATGGAGGCCATCTCGTCGGCCTCGCAGTCGGGTCGGCGCTCCGACCAAGAGACCGCTACCCCATCACCCACACCGGCGGCGTCTGGCGGGGAGGCGTCGAGCGGACTGACCGCGACCAGCCGCTCCTCCGAGATCGGGGTCAGATCCTCATCGAAGCGGCGGGTGTAGTAGCGCCCCCGGGGGATCCGGTCCTCGTCGGCGTACATGAACATCAGGGTGAAGCTCGAGCCATCGCCGTCGAGCGCGATGTCGGGCATGCCCTGGAACTCCGCAGTGCCGGTGGCCTCGTTGACGGGACCTGCTCGGTTGACCTCGAGGCCGCGCTCGTCGAAGTGCGCCAACCAGATCTCGGTGGAGCCGGCGTATCCGACGGCTCCCCCGGCGCCGTAGGTGAGCAGCCAGCCGCCGTCGCTGCGCGGCGCGATGTCCGGGCGGCCGGGCGCGTACCAGCCGAGGAAGCCTACGTAGAAGTCGTTGAGGCGGAAGCTGCCGTCGCTCTCGAACAGGCTGGCCTTCACGCGTGCGTAGGGCCAGTCACCCTCGTCCCAAGCGACGAGGAAGGTGCCATCTGCTTGGACGTCAACCTTGGCATGGTGGTGATCGTAGGCGAAGGCGGCCTCGGTGACGGGCTGGTCGAACTCTCGGGTGAGTGACCACATCCGGTCTGCGCCGACGACGGGCTCCGCAGCGCCGACGCCCGTGTCGTATTGGCACTCGGCCGGACCCGTGTCGAGCACTCCGCTGTCGACCTCGGCGACGACCATCAGGGCCGCCTCGGACATCACGGTGTCGGACCCACTGAAGCCACGCACGAGGATGGCCTGCGTGGCGATCTCGAAGCCGCTCTCGAGGCGCTCGGGGACGAAGACGTCGAACACGGCCAGGCCATCGGCATCGGCCGCGCTCGTCTGAAGCTGAACGACAGGGGCGCTGATGCCCAGGCACCGGCCGCCGAGGCCTGCATGACAGGGGCCGTCTCCCACGCCGGTGGAGCTCGCCAGGTAGACCGTCTCGTCGGGTGCTGCACCGCGGACCTCGATGCGCTCCGTGGCGCCGGGGAGGAGCGTTGGAGGAACCGTGAGCGTGAGCTCGGGCGGCGGACGCGTCGCCTCATCGGGTGGAACGATGTCGTCGCTCCACGGCAGGGTCACACCACTGTCGAGTGGCAGCGAGGAGCATGCGAGCAGTGCAAGCAGGAACGGCATGCCTAAAGGGTACCCGTGTCAGAGGCGATGCACCACGTGATGGTGGCCCGGGTCAACGGGCAGCTCTCAGCTGCCCGCGATCTGCGAGGCTGCCCGGGCGACACGCTCGTCTGCGTCGGAGCGCGCGCGAAGCACGACCGGGTGTGTGGCGGCTCTCTCGGCATCGATGCGCTCGAGCGCCCTCAGTGCGTCGAGGCGGGAGCGCCACTCGGGGCCGTCCACCACCGTCGCGACGGCGTCGAACGCCGAGGAGGCTCCAAGCCAGCCTAGGGAGCGGGCGGCAAAGCCTGCAACGACGTGGTCGCCGTCCTGCGTGGCCGTGACGAGCGCGTCGATCAGCTGCGGGCCGGACTTGGACCAGCCGGCACCGCGGGCTGCCGCCGCGCGGACATCGGAGCTGTCGTCAGACAGAGCGGCCCGAAGCGCGGCCTCGACATGCTCACCCTCCGCGTACCGCATGACCTCGGCACAGATGGCTCTGACCTGTGCATCGTCGTCCGAGGTCGCCAGGCCGGCGACCCACACGTCCCATGGGCCCTGCGTCCGACGCAGCTGCTCGACCGCCGCTCGCCGAACCTCGGTGGGTTCGTCGGCGTGCACGAGGCGCTCCGCCAGAACGGCTGGATGGTCGACCGCCACGCGCGCATCGAACACGGGCGTACCCGCACGGGACTCGAGCGTGGGCGCGGCCCAGATGGCCGCTGCAGAATCGGCATCGGCGCGCCAGGACAGGACGGCTGAGGCCGTCAGGGAGACCCGCCAGTCATCATCAGCGGTGGCTTCCGTCAGGGTCGCCTCGTCGAGGTCGCCATCGACGAGAGCGACGCGGGCTGCGGTCCAGTCGACCGTCCCGTGCGCCTCGAGGAGCTGTGTGTCGAGGTCGCCGCCGAAGGCGAGGGGTGCAAGCAAGAGGGTCCAGATCATCACTCGCCCTCCTCGAGCAGGTGCATCGCGTCTTCCCACCAGTTGGCGGTCGGGGTGCGTGTGGTGTTCGTGCCGCAGTGAATCTCACCCCAGCCGAGGTGGTACGTGTACCAGCCGTCGACCCAGTGCGGAGTGACGTTGTCGGGCAGCAGGGCATTCACTTGCTGGATGAAGGGGTCATCCGCCTGTGGTACGCCCTCTGAGCGGAAGAACGGGTCGGGGATGAAGGCCTCGACCTGGCCGCCCTCACCGGTGGAGACCAGCATGTTGACGGTCGCTGGAATGAAGGCCAAGCCGTAGGGTCCGCAGAGCCCCAGCTCCTCGAACATCCCTGGCACTCGGACGATGTCGGCATCGTCGAGCCCAAGCTCCAGCTTCATTCTGTCGACATTCATGTCGATGAAGTCTCGCTGGATGTCGTCGTTCAGGGCACGCAGGGCACGATCTGCGAGCACTTCACCTACACTGGCGTAGCCCTTCGACGGGGCGTAGCGCGGGAGGGGATGGTCAGGTGGCAGTCCCTCGAGGAAGGCGTATGCCTCGGGGACGTCGGCGACGTAGAGGCGGAAGCCCTTGGGGGCGGTCGGATCAGGCAGGAAGGTGGTGAACTCGTCCACGTGGCCCACGCAGAGCCAGCTCACGTCCAGTGTGAACGGCCGCTGCACGCGCTGGTCGTCGAGGAAGTTCGCCAGCCGCCTGTGGATGGACAGGCCGTAGTCCCAGTCTCCATAGTAGATTCGGCCGAAGGGGTACTCGACGCCGCCCACGGTCACAGGCGGGCTCACCTCGAGGTTTCCGAACGAGTCCTGGGACGAGGCATAGCCGCTGCCCCAGGTGTCGACGTAGATGTCTCCGCCCTTCGCGACCACCTTCTCGGGGTAGGGATCGAGGCCGAAGCCATCAGAGCGGATCGAGTCGATCACGAGGTCGACGCGGGAGGTGGGGCTGGTGAGCGTGGCGTTTTCGAACTCGTCCTGCACCCACACGTCGAACTGGTAGTCGGCGGCGTTGCGGGTGATGAATGCATCGCCCATGACATCCTTCATGTCGTCGACCATGCTCTGGTTGCCGCCGCCATCCTTGACCGCGAAGGCCCGCTCGAAGGGCTGCAGGTGATGGTTGAGGATCGCCGGTGCCGAGTGCAGCTGGATCTCCACGCTCTCAATCGCGGCACCGTTGGTGTCGAGTGTGGTCACCACCAAGGTCTCGGCCTCGGCGTAGTCACCGAACTCGACCGCGAGGCCCTTGCTCACGTCACTGGCATTGATCGCGCCCTCACGCGTGTCGTCGTCGAGCACGACCGCATCACCGTTCCACAGCCGGACGCTCGCGCTTCCCACCAAGGCGAAGTTCACGTAGTCATCGCCGAGTACAGCACTCTCGAGTTCGTCGACCGGAAGGGGCACCAGATCGTTGTCGTCGGCAGCCCCCTCGTCCTTCCAGTCGTCCCGGCCGTTGTCGTCGTCATCGTCGAAGTTCGGCACACCGTAGACGGGACCGAACGTGGGGAGCCGTCCGCGCTTGTCGGCCTCCTCGTCAGCGTCGCCCTTGCAGGCAACGGCACTGAGCGCCAACAGCGCGACGATTGTGATTCGGTCCATCGGCTCCCCTTAGGGAGCGAACATAGCTCCCAGGAGAGGCATCCGGGGGCCTGCTGCTAGAAAGTCCGCAGCGTGTTTTTCTCGACGAAGGGCTTGCCCATGTAGGGAACCAGGGCTGCGGGAAGGCGGACCCGCTGCTGCTCGGCCTCCCAGCCATGCTCGAGGAGCGCTGCCCAGACTCTCGGAGTGGCGAGGCCCGAGCCGTTCATCGCATGGGCGAACTTCGGCTTGCCTCCGGCCTCTGGTCGGTAGCGGATGTTTCCGCGTCGGGTCTGGTAGTCGCTGAAGCGCCCGACGCTGGACACCTCGAGCCACTTGTCGACGCCGGGGGAGTAGACCTCGATGTCGTGCACACGCTCGGAGCTGAAGGTCAGGTCGCCGGTGCACAGGTCGAGGATTCGGTAGGGCAGCTCGAGCAGCGTCATGGCGCGCTCGACGTCGGCGATCATCGCGGCGTACTCCGCGTCCACCTGCTCCGCAGTGCACAGCTTCACGAGCTCGACCTTGTGGAACTCGTGGAGCCGCTGCAGGCCGCGGGTGTCCTTCCCGGCCGAGCCGGCCTCCTTCCGGAAGCAAGGGGTGTGGGTCATGTAGCGCAGGGGGAGCACCTCTTCGGCGAAGAGATCTCCCTGGTGCATGCCCATCAGGGGCACCTCGCCGGTGGGAATGGCCCACAGGTCGGAGTCGGCGACGTGGTAGCTGTCGTTGGCGAACTTGGGAAGGTGCCCAGTGCCGGTGAAGACGTCGCTCCGGACGAAGGACGGTGCGAGGATCTCCTCGTAGGAGCCACGATTCAGGTCGAGGCCGAACGCCACCAAGGCACGGAGCAGGCGCGCCCCGTCACCCCGCAGGAGGGTGAACATGGCCCCTGCGAGCTTGGCCCCACGCTCGGGGTCGAGCAGACCCAGCTGTTCCGCGATGTCCCAGTGAGGGGGCGTCTCGGGGTAGCTCTCGGCGACGTTCACCGACTTGACCACGACGTTGTCGTGCTCGCTCGTGCCCACGGGTGCATCGGGGTGGGGGAAGTTCGGGATGCGAAGCAGGAGGTCGTTGATCTCGGTGTCGACGGTCGACAGGGTCGCGGCATTGGCTGCGATCGCGTCCTTGAGCTGGGCGACCTCGGCCTTGGCCGCCTCGGCCTCGTCGCGCTTGCCAGCCTTGTACAGGCCGCCGATCTCCTTCGACTTGCGATTCAGGGACGCGCGGAGGTCAGACTCGGTGGTCACTGCACCCCGCCGCTGCTCGACCCGGTCGCGTACTGCACCGAGCTGATCGGCGGACACGCCCTTGCGGCCAAGGAGCTCGGCGCTCTCATCAAAGTGGTTCAGCAGTCGCTTCCGGTCGATCACCGTGTTCTCCGGGCTAGGATGCGTCGGCTAACTCGCGCAGGCAAAGGGTGCGCACCGGTCATCGACCGATGCCCGTTGCCCGAGGAGAGAATTTAACGATGGCGACTTCACGAGTGGAAGAACTCGCACTGGCCTTGCATCGAGCGCCCGATGTCGATTCGCTGGCCGAGTTGGTCGTGAGCGAGGTGCGGGACCGCTTCGGACCTGCCGCATGCAGTGTCGCCGTCCGCGAGGACCAGCGGCTGGTGCCCAGGCGCTGGTACGGGATCGAGAAGGGCGCCGAGCTTCACTCCATTCGCCTCGACGGGGCAGTGGCGGATCGGCTCAGCTCGGGTGTGCCACTTCACGTCGCGGATCTTCGTGCCGATGTGATCCGCGACATGGGCGGGAGGATGGCGCAGCCCTGCCTCGGGCGGTCGTCGCTCCAAGCTGCGATCGTCGTGGATGAGCAGGATTCAGAGGTCGAGCTGCGGTCGTTCCTTGGGCGCATTGGTCCCCACGTCGGCCTCGCGCTCGAGAGTCTCGGCAACCTCCCACAGGCGCGCTCGGTCACGGTGGCTGTCGACCCGGGCCGAGTGCTGTCGCTCACCAAGTCATTCGGTCACCCTGGAACGCTCTACACGACGGCGAGCCGAGTCGTCTCGGCGGCTGTAGATGCCCTCCTGGCCTCTCGTGGCATGCTCTTCCTCCATGACACCACGACGGACGAGCTCTGTCTGGTCGGGGCGATCGGTCTGCTCGACAAGGGCCTGGAGCATCGCGTGAACGGTGGCTCCCTGGGTGGACTTCGCTTCCCGCGGTCGGGCACCTCGGCCGGCGATGTGGTGCTGACCGGCCTGTCGAGGCTCGTGTACGCGGAGCAGCTCTCCGAGGAGACAGGGCAGCCGTGGTGGCCCGACACCACCATGAGTGGCGTGTTCGCGCTCTTGCCACTCGCGCTCGAGCACCAGGTGATCGGCGTCGTCGTGGTGAACCGCGAGCGCGCCAGCTCGAGGCTCGAGTCGGCCGACGACATCCTGGGAGATCTGCTTGAGCGCGGTGCGATCGCCATGAGCCGGGCCCAGCTGAACGAGCCACTGACCATCGATGTCGAGACGGGACTGTACAAGGGCCAGTTCGTCGAGTCCCTGCTCGATGATGCGGTCCAGCGAGCGGACCACAGTGAGTCTCGCTTGACTGTGGTCAGCCTCCGCGTCGGTGAGTCATCGACGCACCGTGGTGACCAGGTGCAGCCTCCGCCGGTGATGGAGGTGGCCGACGCCCTTCGGCAGGCAGCGGAGCAGGACCTTGATCTCGTGGGTCACCTCGAGCACGGCCGCTTCGTCGCGATCTTGGAGGATACCGGTGCCGAGGTTGCGCACACGCTGATTCAGACTTTTCTCGAGAGCGTGGCTGAGCACCGCACTGAGGTGTCGGTCCATGCTGCTGCGGTCGTGGAGCGACGGCTCGGCGAGGGCGGAGCATCCGTCTGGACGAGGGCCCACGAGCTGTTGAGTCGCATCTATGACGAGGGGCCTGGTCTGCGGATTGGTGTAGCCACACAGGTGCGCGAGCGGGTGGTCCGTCAGCATGTTCCAGACTTCGTCACGCCCATGGACCCTGAGCGTCGCTGATGCTGCGCTGGTGAGCGCAAGACCGACAAGCGCCCCCGTCCCGGCTGGGACGGAGGCGCTCGCAGGAAGGTAGGGAAGCCAGGGCTACTCGGCGGCTTCCTCGGCGCCTGCGGCCTCCTCGGTGCCACTGGCTTCCTCGGTGCCACTGGCTTCCTCGGAGCCGCTGGCCTCCTCGGAGCCCTCGTCAGCCTTCGCCTCGTCGGCCTTCTTGGCCTTCTCCTTGAGCTTGCGCTTGGTGCGCTTGGGCGCATCCTCGGCGAGGATCTTGAACTCGACGCGTCGGTTCTTCGCCTTGTTCTCAGAGGAGTCATTCTCGACGAGCGGCTGGGTCTCTCCGAAGCCCTTGGCCTCGAGGCGCTGTGCGGCAATGCCCTTGCCGACCAGGTACTCCACCACAGCCTCGGTCCGCTCCTGCGAGAGCTTCATGTTGGCGTCGTCGTCACCGTCGCTGTCGGTGTGACCCTGTACCTGGATCTTCTTGATGCCCGGGTACTTGGTCAGGAGCGCGGCCACCGTGTCGAGGAGCTCGTGGCTGCTCGACTTGATGGTGGACTTGCCGCGCGAGAACTCGACCTTGTCGGTGATGACCAAGGCGCCCTTGGCGATGTACGCGACCGTGTCACAGCCGTTGCTGCGCAGCTTGTTCGCACCCTCTGGAGCCTTCTCCTCCAGGCACTCGTCGCGGTGGTCGGGAACGCCGTCCTCGTCGCCGTCAGGGCAGCCGAAGGCCGCCTCGCTGCCAGCCTCGTCGGGGCACTCCTCATCCTTGTCGGCCAGGCCGTCACCGTCGGTGTCGGGGCAGCCCGCAGTCGCCTCGGTGCCGGCATCGACCGGGCAGGCATCGTCGGCGTCGAGGACGCCGTCTTCGTCGTTGTCTGCCTCGGGGCAGCCATCCTCGTCTTCGAAGCCGTCGACGTCCTCTTCCTCGTTCGGGCAGGCATCGTCGGCATCGAGAATGGAGTCGAGGTCGTTGTCTGCCTCGGGGCAGCCGTCCTCATCCTCGAAGCCGTCAACGTCCTCCGCCTGATCCGGGCAGGAATCATCTTCGTCGGCGAGGCCGTCCTTGTCGGCGTCGCGGGGGCCGCCGAGGATGAAGTTGACGCCTGCCGTCCACTCCCAGGAGAGGAAGGCATCGCCGCGGTTCTGGTAGTTCTCCGTGCCGCCGGCGTTCATCATGAAGCGCAGGTCGGTCCGCAGGTTGACCGTGCCGTTGGCGAGCGGGAACAGGAGACCCGGACCGGCGTTGCCGAGGAAGTCGACATCGAGCTTCTCACCGGTCGGAAGACCGAGGGCCCCGCCGTCGTTCACCTGCTTGAGCCATGCACCGAGACCGACGGCGAGCAGCATGTTCATCGGACGATCTTCGTCGTTGAACATGCGACCCACGATGTTCAGTCGTGGGGTCATGGAGAAGTAGGGGTACGGGTCGGGGATGCCGTCACGAGTCAGGCCCGGCTGCACGCCGATGTCTGCCTCGAGGGACAGCTGATCCGTGAAGTAGTAGCCGACGCGCGGCATCACGACGTAGCTGGTGTTCAGGACCTCGAGTGGGTCCATGAAGGTGGCGCCACCGTACAGACCGAACTCGAACTGCCCGTCAGCGGCAAGTGCCGTAGACGGCAGTGCGGCCGCCAGCAGTGCAATCTTGTGCCAACCCTTCATCTCTGCGCCTCCGACGCCATCTGTCTTGGCCACGGTACCGCGGTTCGCGGCATCGCCCCGAGCCGAGCGGCCCGCATCTTCGCAGCATTCCGTTTCGAGGGCAACGCTGCGCGCGCCCTCACTAGCCCGTGACGGCCTCACGTCCACCCCGGGAGTGTCAGGTCACGGCTGCTTTGTTCACGTCCGATGCGGTCTCCTGTGGTCTCTCGCGAGTTGACGTGACTTCAAAAAACTATGAGGAAGGTCGACAACTCAGGTCGTTGTCTTCTCGGCGTCGAGGGTCGAGTTAGGCGCTCGGCGGGAGGGAGTGATGGGCATCTACGACGACGTCAATGCGCAGCTGAAGACCGCGATGCGTGCTCGCGACAAGGTTCGTGTCGCGGGGCTTCGGGGCATTCGTGCCGCGCTGCTCGAGGAGCAGAAGAAGACGGGCGCCGAGACGGTGGCCGACGATGCCTGCCTGACGATCCTCCGTCGCCTGGCCAAGCAGAGGCGTGAGTCGATCGACGCCTACCGCGCCGGCGGACGTGACGACCTGCTCGCCGCAGAGGAGTCGGAGCTCGCAGTCATCGAGGCCTTCCTCCCGCAGCTCGCCGACGAAGCGACGACGCGGGCCTGGGTCCAGGAGGCCATCGAGGCGACCGGCGCAGCGTCGATGCGCGACATGGGCAAGGTGATGGGTCACCTGATGAAGCACCACAAGGGCGCGCTGGACGGAAAGCTGGCCAACACACTCGTTCGAGAGCTGATCGGCGCATGAACTCCGCGCTGGCGACGGCCCTGCTCGTGCTTCCTCACGGCCTCTACGTCGTCAGTGATGGACACGACGTGGCCGAGCAGCGTGAGCTGTGGTGGGTCGCCGACGGTCAGATCGTCGCGGTCCGGCAGGAGCAGCACCGCCTGCCAGACGATGTCGCAACGGGGTGCGAGGCCCGCGCGTCGTCAGCGGTCGTGATGGGCCCGACCAGTGTCACGACGTCCGGCGTTGTTGGGCGTGGGGGGCTGATGCTCCTCGACGCGAACGTGGCCATCCGCTGCGAGGTTCATGTGCCAGCCGGCACCTGGCAGGTGACCAAGACCGAGGACGGACTGCGACTCGATGGGCCTACCACGCTCTGGCTGACTCCGACCGACGACGGGGCCCCCCCCTGGAGTCGACGGTGATCCTGATGACCTGCGCGCTCGCACTCGCCGCTCCGCCAGAGGGCGCCTGGGAGGTGGTGGCTCATCTGCGTGGCCGGCGAGAGCGACCGCTGGCCGAGCCGGAGTGTGCCTGGGAGCGCACGACGCTTCGATGGGTCGGCGAGTCGGCGCTTGCGCTGCGACATGATCGAGTGTGTGACGACCGCGCTGGCTGGACGGCACGCTGGTCCGAGGTCGAGGTCCCGGTGCGCTGGGTGGAGCCCGAGCGCTACGTCGTGGATCAGAGCGCCTCGGTCTCGGTCGATCTGTCCGTGCAGTTCGCCGTGGTCGTCGGTGCGGTTCGAGGCAGTGCGAGCCGGTCGTGGAGAGTGACGGCTGAGGTCGCGGGTGATGATGCTCGGCTCCGCCGGAGTGCTGACCGGCTCGAGCTGCGGGGAGGAGAGAGGCGGGGCCTCGTGCTTGCTCCGACCACTGCCGAGCCCGACTGGCAGGCGGTCGTCGAGTCGCTCGGTGCCCAGTAGATGGGGGGGTGGCCTCAGCCCTCGGCTGTCCGGAGCCGGCGCAGAGACCTGCGAGGGCGGCGGGTTCTTGTTGATCGTGTCGCGATTCGTGGTGGTCTGACCCAGGTCGCTGACATGACCCTGACGCCCAGGCGGGGCCGCAGTGGGGCATAACGCCCCGTGCAGACTGGAGAACGATTGCTCTTCTTGATGCTGTTCATGGCCTGCGGGCTGCCAGAGGACGACTACTCGACACGTCGCGGAGTGGTCGAGTGCAAGAAGATCCAGAAGTGCGCCCGTGGCTTGTACGAGTACGAGTACGACGCCGACTTCGACCTCTGCGTCGACGGGATCGGCGACCGGATCGACGGGCAGACAGCGAAGCGCCTGTCAAAGTGCGACTACGACCCCGCGGAGGGGCAGCGGTGCCTGAATCGCATCCGTCGGATGACCTGCGAGGAGTTCGTTCGAAGAGGGCCAGGTTCCGCGTGCGATCAAGTCTATGACTGCACCACGGTCGAGCCGGGCGGCACGGGCACGGGCGGCGGAAGCATCGGCACCGATCCGCCGACCGGTGGGGGCACGGAGACGGGTGGAACGACCACGGGGGAGACGTGATGCGGGCGTGGATCCTCTTCTTGCCTCTGAGCGGGTGCTTCCTCTTCAGCGGCCCCATCGATGCGGAGCGACTTCCCAAGGTCCTCGGTGACACGCTGTGCCACAGGCTCAAGGAATGTGACCGTGGCGAGTTCGAGGCCGACTACTTCGACGGTCGAGACTGCCGCCTCTCGCAGGAGCGCTCGATCACGGAGTTGGTGCAGCTTCGCGACGAGTCTGGATGCGACTACGACGCCGACCAAGCCCGCGAGGCCGTCAAGGACATTGCCTCCATGGACTGCGATCAGTTCTACGAGGCGGTATACGTCGTGGGCTCATTCAAGGAGTTGCAGTCTGTGTGGTCGGGCTGCGGAGGCGGAACATGATGGTGGTCAACAAGGTGTCGGCGGCTCTTCTTCTCCTCGGTGCAGGCTGCACCACGGTGAAGGTCAAGGGTGAGATTGACGGCGAGACTCCCCCAATCGAAGTCTCCATGTTCCTCGAGGATTCTGATGCCTTCGGTGAGGAGGGACTGGTCGCCGTGGTCCTCAGCTCTGAGCCGAATGCCTGTCGCCTGTACGAGTACTTCCTCGATCAGACCGACGCGGGTGGCTGGCGTGGCTACTCCATCGGCTGGCAGAAGACCTTCCCGGACAACTTCTGGCAGATCTCCCTCGTCCTTCGCACCGGTGCCTTCGACGGAACGCTCGATGGTCAGACCTTCACCGGCATTCCCTGGGATGCCGTGCCCGAGCAGAATGGCCAAGCCTACGGACACGTCGTTCACTACGTGCAGCATCCCCGTCCTGACTCACCCGACAACGGCGACTGGCGCGTGGACTACAACTCCAACGGTGGCAGCTTCGAGATCGACAAGCACGAGCCCGGCGAGCGCCTGACCGGCACCTTCTCTGCCCCCTTCGTCGATCCGGTCGACGGCTCGGCGCGGGGTGAGCTCGAGATGAAGTTCGATGCTCGCGTCTGCCCGAACATCGCGGGCTTCGGCTTCTGACAGCCCGACAGGCGTGGCGTCTACCGCAGCGATGTGCGGCTGGGTTGGCGCCGGGACGCCTCGGCCGCCTATGTAGGAGATGTAAACGGGGGAGTTCTCCTTGCGACTGCCTGTGCTCCTTTCCCTCGCGTTGCTCTCCTGTGAGTCGGCGGGTCCCGCTGCGGCGCCGGAGCGGGCTGAGTTCCGCGCCACCAAGGTCGATGGCGGGGAGGCGCTGGCGCTCACGGAGCTCCCGTTCGCCGAGCTCGAGCTGCCGAGCGACAGTCGTGGTGGCGTTCGGCCGCCGCCCGTCGTCGAAGTGATGGGTCCGTTTCGGCCGGTGGGGACCACGAAGAAGGGCATGCGCAAGTTCGAGGCTCCGCTGCCCATCCGGCCGCGCGGCCTGTTCTTTCACAAGGCTGAGCCCTACCTGCGACTGGAGCGCGCAGGACGCATCGTGAAGTACACCCGCTTTGGTGCCCACGCGGAGCCGACGTGGAGTCACGATCGCGACACACTCACGATCCATCTCCCGGTCGGTGCAGAGCCTCCGGTGCCCGGTGAGTACGCTCTGAGCTACCTCAAGGCTAGGGAGCGAGAAGAGGCACTCAACCTCGCTTGGTCCAAGAAAACCCCCGAGGAGTTCGCCGTCACGACGGTCCAAGACGGCTGGGATGCACGCCACGGACTGCTCCTGCCCGCTCCGGCGGTGGCAGCCTTCGACCTGACCGTTCCCGCCGGCGGCGAGCTCGTCTTCGACGGCGGCGTGGTCCTGCCGGAGAGTCAGGACGGACGCCCCAGCGATGGAGCCAGCCTGGTGGTCACGGTCGATGTGGATGGGGAGACGACGGAGGCAGGACGCTTCGCGCTGAGCCCTGGCGAGTTCCGCACGCGCCACCTCGATCTCTCACGATGGACAGGCGTCGACGTGAGGCTCCGCTTCGTCACCGAGACGGGAGCAGACGCGAGGTTCGACTATGTCTTCCTGGGTGAGCCCGTGGTGACGAGTCGCCGACGGGACCCGCGTCGCGTGGTGATGGTCTTCCTGGACACGACCCGTCCCGACCACTTGAGCCTCTACGGGTATGGCCGAGACACCACCGCGAAGCTGGATGGTCTCGCCGGACGCGCTGCGGTGTTCACCAACGCGCGCACTGTCTCGCCATGGACCTTGCCGAGCGCACGCACCGTGATGACGGGCAACCAGCCCGACTACTACTTCGCATCGGACACGCTCCCAGGCGTCCTGCGTCGTGAGGGCTGGGCCACGGCGATGATCGCGGGCAATGTCTACTTGTCTCCGAACTTCGACATGGATCGCGGCTGGGGCCTGCATCGCGTGAGCCTCTGGCCGCTGGCGAGCACAGTGGTCGATGAGGCCATCGACTGGCTCGACGCACACGATGGCCAAGACGCGCTCCTGCAGGTCCAGTTCATGGAGGCGCACCTTCCGTACGCGGAGCCCGAGGCGTATCGCAACCTGTATGCAGGGGAGAGCCCTGACTTCCTGCGTGACGAGTTCCACCTCTCGGATGTCCGGAAGGTCGACATGTCGGACCCCGGAGCGCAGCAGTACGTCAAGGATCGCTACGACAACAACATCCGGTACATGACGGACGAGGTGGCTCGGCTGCTGGCGGTGCTCGACGACGACGACGTGGTGGTGATCTACGGCGACCATGGCGAGGAGTTCTGGGAGCACGGCGGCTTCGAGCATGGGCACTCTCTGTACGACGAGCTGCTCAAGGTCCCCCTGGTGATCGACGGGCCTGGGATCGATGGGGGGCAGATCGCCGCTCCGGTGTCGCTGCTCGACATCGCGCCCACGGTTCTCGAGCTCGTGGGGGTGCACTCGCCCGATATGGACGGCACGAGCTTGGTCGCAGCAGCCAAGGGTGATGCGGCAGCTCTGGCGGCGCTAAGGGAGCGCAAGCAGGCCTTCGGCCGCACCTTGTACGGCATGGAGCGCTGGGGTGTGCTGGACGGCCAGACGAAGTGGAGCAGCAGCGAGGGCAGAGAGCAGCTGTTCGATCTCGCCTCTGACGCGGGGGAGACAAAGAGCCTGGCCCGCGCGAAGGACACGCGGCCCTGGCACGAGGGACTCGCTGAGGCCCTCAGTCGCGACGTCGCTGTGGCCTATCGACTGGTCAATATCGAGGCTCGCAAGGCCTCCCGCGAGCCGACGACGGCCGTGCTGCATGTCCCGGGCGGGATCGAGACCGCCTTCGTCGGTGAAGACCCTCTGGAGAACAGCTCTGCGACGGTGCTGGTCGACGAGGCGGCTGAGACGGCGACGATCACCTGGCCCGCCGGACAGTCCAGCTCGCGTGAGGTCTACATAGTGCCAGCCGCCGCGCCTGAGGAGGTCACGCACCTGCTCGAGCTCACGGTCGACAACACCCGGGTGACCCGCGAGCTCACGGTACCCGAGGGGCGTGAGCCCGGGCTCTCCCGAAACCGTCGTCCTCTCGCCGTGGCGAAGCTCGGAGAGCGCGCCGTTCAGCTCACCTGGGCGATCACACCGCTCCCGGACGAGGATGCAGCCTTGCTGGTCGGCGCCGATCCCGAGATGAATCAGGCGCTCCAGGCCATGGGCTACATGGAGTGAGGAGCCCTTGCGGTCACTTCGGTGTGGCCGAGAGGAGACCCCGCAGACGGGCCGCATTCGCCTGAGCCTGGCGGATGTAGTCGTAGTCGCCAGTGGTGGGGGGGGACTCCAGCGGGTCGACGTACTGGTGGACCACCTGCGGTGCGAATGCGCTGCGGACAGCGTCCGTCGGATGAGATTCCCAGAGGAGGACAGGAGGATCTTGGCCCTCGGACCAGGTGGCGAAGGCCTCGAGCTGGGCGACAGAGGGCGGCGCCTCGGGGTCGAAGTCGAACGAGGTGACGGTCAGCTGGAAGCGCCACGCAAGGTAGTTGAAGGCAGGATGACTCGCGGCCAGGGGGCGTCCCTGTAGGTGTGCCGTCGCGCTGGCCAGCTCACCGGAGAGCGCCTTGAGGTCCTGCTCGAGCGTGGCCAGGTTGGCGTCGAAGGTGTCCGTGTCGGACGGTCGAGCCTCGACGAGCGCGGCATGGACTGCCCGTGCTTGGTCGAAGTAGGCCGTCGGGTCGCTCCACGTGTGCGGATCGCGGCCGGCGTGGGAGTGCTCGCCGCCTACCCCATGACTGTGGGTCACGGCGGCTAGCTCTATCAGATCGAGCCGCTTGGCCGAGTAGACGACCGCGTCGACGGGGAGAGCTGCCGTCGCCATCCAGGCCTCGAAGCCTGCTCCGTTGGCGACGATCAGGTCGGCCTCGGCCAGTGACGCGACGACCTCCCCCGGCGGGGTCCACGACGGTGGGTCCTCGCCTCGAGGATGAATGTTGACCTGGTTGATGGAGTCGCCGGCGAGGCGCGTCACCAGCCAGTCTGCCGGGAAGGACGTGGTGCGGACCTCCAGGGGGCCTGTCTCCACGAGCTCCGGGGCGACCGGAGTGTCGGTGGGGCTGCTGCAGGCGAGCAGGGTGGCGAGGAGGTTCATCATCGGTAGTCTCCGCTGCGGGACACGACTGCCTCTGCGACAGAGTGCGGCGGCGTCAATGGAGCGCCAGGGCAACTTGGGCTGCGCCCAGCCAGGCCGCCAAGCCGCCGATGCATGCGGCGGTCAGGGACAAGACGGCGATCTCGGTGCCGACGATCCACGCGACAGCATAGCGACTCGAACCCAGCCTTCGCAGGAGCATCAGCTCTGCCGAGCGGAGGCGCAGGGTGAGAGCCATCGTGAGTCCGAAGAAGCCCACGGTCGCCGCTGCGACCAGCGCGAAGGCGACGTTCAGGCCATCCTGCAGCCGCAGGACGATCCCGAAGATCGTTCGCACGATGTCGACGGGCCGTACGGCCGCGAGGGAGTCGTCGAGCGCCAGCTCGCCCAAGAGCTGGTCGTGTCGGCGAGTGTCGCTCGGGTAGACCAGAAAGCCGGTGACGGGCAGATCGCTGGGATCGCCGTGGAGGTGGAACGACGCACGCGTGTCGTCGTTCACCTCCTGTGCGAGGAAGATGGCGGCGGATGCCTCGAGGTTGCCCGCCTCGTCTGAGCCGATCGCCTGGTCGTCGGTGACCTCGACGTGCCCGTGAACAGCGCCGTCGAGCATCCAGGAGGTGCGGAGGTCGACGAAGAAGGCATCGTCGTCGGCTGTGCCGGTCGGGGCGAGTACGCCGACGACCTCGAGAACGAAGGGGTAGGCCCCAGCGAGGTTGTAGAGGTTCGTGAGGTCGGTTCGGAGCTTGCCGCCGGGCTCCAGGCCGAAGGCACGTGCCGCGCTGGCCCCAGCGACCACCTCCCCGAGGAGAGCGAAGCGGCGACCCTCGCTGACGTGGAGCTGCCGGGCGTCGAGATAGGACGCGTCGGTTCCGACCACGGGAGTGCCGCTCGCTGTGTGGCCGACGTGCAGGGGAAGCGCCCGTCCGTAGGGCCGAAGTCGCTCCGCAGCGCCCAGCGGAAGGGTGTCGGCGACGCTGCCGCGGAAGTAGAGCGCCGCGAGGGTCAGGTCGAAGGGGTCGCCGCGACTGCCGACCAGGATCGGAGACGATGTCGCCCGCGCGAGGAGCGCGCCCTCCAGCAGGGAGGCGGTACGCATGGTGAACAGGGGGAGGAAGAGGGCCACCGAGGTGCACATCACCAGGATCGTGGTGCGCCATGGAGAGGCCACGAGGTGACGCCATGCCAGGTAGAACGCGTGCCGGATCACGGGGCCTCCCGCCAGGCGGTCACGTCGACGGTCTTCGAGAACCGCCCGATGACGGTCGGGTCGTGCGACACGAGGACGAGGGTGGCGCCGCGGCCGTCGACGAGTCCCTCGAGCAGGCTCATCAGGCGCGCGGTGGCCGATGGGTCGAGGCCAGTAGTGGGCTCGTCCGCGAGGATCAGGCTTGGCTCGGTGATCAAGGCCCGCGCGATCGCGACGCGCTGTCTCTCCCCCTGGGAGAGCTGATCTGGACGGCGTCGGCCGAGGAGCCCGAGCCCGAGCTCGTCGAGCAGCGCGCGCGCCCGGTCCCGAGCGCCGGATGTCAGGGGCAGCGCTGGGTTGATCCGGAAGGGGAGGAGCACGTTGTCGAGTGCATCGAGGTACTCGACGAGAGGGAAGTCCTGGAAGACGAGCCCGAGCGAGCGGACGCGATGGGCCCGTCGGGCCGCGTCGGATGCGCAGTGAAGGCTCACTCCAGCTACGTCGAGCTCGCCGGACGAGGGCGTGAGGCTGCCGGAGAGCAGGCTAAGGATGGTCGACTTGCCGCAGCCCGATGGCCCGTGGAGGACGACGCGGTCCCCCGGCCCGACGGACCACGCGGGGATGCGGAGCCTGAAGCCACTGGGGCGCTCAAAGCGAAGGTCTCGCGCCTCGATCATGGCTCCTCCGCCTCGGGAAGTACACCGCCCTCTAGCAGGTCGAGAGCATCGAGAAAGCCACCGTCGGTCGTGGGGAGCTCGTCCAGGATCCACTGGTCCTCGGCGAGCTCGAGTGGGTCTCGAACCCGCTCGGCGCGTCGGAGGCGGGTGCCGACGATCCGCATGCCCTCGGCCGTTGGGGCCACCTTGTACAGGGCTTCGTAGCGGTTCACGCGAGGATGACTGTGGGATCCGTGGTGCACGATGCCGCCGACGCTCCATCGTGCCTCGACCTCGGCTCCGTCGGGGCCCCTGTGGACGATGGCCGGACGCTCGTGCGTGACACGGCGAACGTCGACGCGAGTGGCATCACGATTCATGGCCACCCGCGTACCCCAGTGCTCGATGTACTGCGCGGTCAGTGCCTCGCCCTCGAACGAGACCGAGAGCCAGTCGTGGACGGCGTCAGCATCGAGTGGCAAGCTGTACAGGTCGTACACGCGAGTGTGCAGCGCCAAGAAGGCCTCGGCGATGGCGTCGTCGTCCAGTGCGTCGAGCGGACTTCGGCTAGCGCAACCTGTAAGCAGGACCACAATCCAGATGCGCTCACGCACGGTGTCTCCGAGTGAGAAGGCGTCGTGTCGTGTCCCGCCGCAAGGGCGGATCCGCAGGGGGCGCCCCGAACGTTCACAAGTGGCGCGTTAACAGGCTACGTTGAGGTTGCACCATGCGCCGTGAACCTGTAACTTCCCGCCCTGTCATACTGGAGGGCCCCATGTGCACGCGTGCGCTTCGTCGCGCCGCCGCCGTCGCCGCTTTGGCACTCGGACTATTCGCTGGTCCGACCGTCGCCGAGGCGAGCTACTTGGCCGAGCTCAGCATCGAAGACCGAACGGATGCCGCCGCCTACATCGTCGAGGGCACCGTCCTCGAGGTCTGGACGGAGCTCGGCACCGGTGGAACCGTGTGGACCCGTGCTCGGGTTCGCGTCGACGACCAGCTCAAGGGAGACGACCTCCCGTCCGAGGTGGTGATCGACAGCCTTGGAGGGCGCCACGGCGACCTCACCATGCGCGTCGTCGGCTCGGCCGTGTTCTCGGAAGGGGAGCGTCTGTTCGTGTTCCTCGACGAGCTCGGCAGCGGTCGCCTCGTTCCCATCGGAAAGTTCCAGGGCAAGCTGACCGTGCGCCGCGCGCCGGGTGAGCAGCGCCACCACGTGATGGCCTGGCAGGCCCGCAGGGTCGATGACTTCGACCACCGCTTCCTGCCCCATCCCGAGGCTGGCGACCGCGTCTACTTGGACGACGTTCGCGACGAGGTGCGTGCGCGCCTCGAGAGCGGTGAGGTCAGCCCGGTGACGGGTCTGTCCATGGAAGAGATCGAGCGCCGCAACACGCCGGCCCGTCGGAGGATCGAGCGATGACGACCACCCTGCGCGGCTCTCTGTCCCTGGCGGTTCTCGCTGGGGTGTTCGCCTCCCCGAGTGCTCTTGCCTGGGAGCACCTCGGCCACGTCTGGCTGCCCGAGGACATGCCCCTCGAGTACTACGTCGCCGACGAAGAGGCTTGTGCCCTCACGACGGTGCCTCCCGAGTACTGCACACCTGCAATGCAGGAGGCGTGGGGCATCTGGGAAGACATCCCCTGCGTCGAGTACACGACGCTCTACGCGGGCGTCTGCGACAACATCGGCTACGAGCCCGGAAACGGTCTCAACTACATCGCCTTCGACGATCCCTACGATGAGCTCGAGGCTGGGGCCATCGCAGCCGCCCTTAGCGTCGACGATCGTACGCTTGCGTTCGTGCTCGAGGGCACTGCCTACCTGCATGCCTACGACTCGGACATCGTCTTCAACGACAACGTCCTGCTCGACACCCGTGAGAACATCCGCGAGGGCCGCTGCAACGGCGGCTTCGACATGGTGTCCATCGGCGTTCACGAGATGGGCCACACGCTGGGCCTCGGGCACTCCTGCGAGGAGAACGACCTCTGCACGGATCCGAAGCTCAAGAACGCGATGATGTACTGGACGGGTGCTCCCTGCAACAACTTCGACCCGGTCGAGGATGACATCGAGGGCACGACGGCTCTGTACGGTCCGTACGCGAGCTTCGTGTGTAGCCACACGGTCTCCGAGGACCTCGCGATCGGCATCGTGCCCTTCGAGCTCAAGTGCGTCATCACGGCCGAGGACGTGACCGAAATCACCAGTGCCTACTGGCGCTTCGGTGATGGTGGCACGTCGGATCAGGTGGCTGCTAGCCACGTGTACGAGGAGCCCGGTAACTACACGGTCCAGGTGACGGTCAACGGCGACCGCGAGGACTGTGGCGAAGAGGGCTGGGAGTACAACTACCGGCGCGTCGGCTACGTTCGCGCGTGCGGCCTCCCCGAGCCGGAGTTCACCTTCGAGCCGGTCGAGGGCCTTACCTACCAGATGCTCAACGAGTCGAACGTCAGCGTGTACGGCTGCATCCAGGACATCCAGTGGGAGGTCTACAAGGGTGGCAGCGCGAACGGCAACCCCATCACCGAGCTGACTGCCAAGGCGTGGGAGCCACGTCTCACCTTCCCCGAGGCGGGTGAGTACACGGTCGTCATGAACCTGGGTGGACCAGCCGGAACTTCCGCGGCGCAGCTCACGATCGACGTGAAGAGCGCTCGGAGCAGCGGTGGCTGTGACACCGCGGGTGCGGGGGCGCTCGGCGCTGCCGGTGCCCTGGCGGGTCTCCTCGTTGTGGCGCGTCGTCGCCGCGACTGAGCAGAGCTTGCGTGAGCCGAGCCCGCGTCTGCGTGACGCGGGCTCTGTTCGTCTTGAATCAGCCTCGCTGGAAGACGACGTCGAGGGTGCGCAGGCGATCGTCCTTGAGCCAGACCTCTCCCTCCTCGTCGACGTCGACGGCATCGATGTCGGGCTCGGCATCGTCGGGTAGGCACTCGCCGAGCCGCAGCAGGAGCTCGCTGGAGGCGTCGTCTACGGTCCATGGGGAGCGCGCGAGCGGCTGAGCCGTCAGGTACATCGGCTCGTCGGGGTAGGCCGTGTTCCGAACCGACACGGCAACGGCCCCGGGACGACGGGGGAGCTCCCAGCGACCCTCGACGAGGTACAGGAAGAACTGGTCATTGGCCTTGCCGTTGATGGGTGTGTCGACCGCTTCGAACACCATGGGGATCGGTGCGCCGTCGATGGTCACCGACAGACTGCGAGAGAGGGTGTCCCAGGTGGCATCGTTGAAGTCGTCTCGCGCCTTCTCGACTTCGGCCTTGTTGAAGCCACCCGTGGTCGCGCCGGTCTTGTCGACCAGCGCCTTGAGCACGACGAAGGTCGGTGCCTCGAGAGCGACGACGATGTCGAGGGCGTCGCCCTCGGCCTTCACGGACGTGCGCATGGACCAAGCGGAGGGCTGAAACGGGTGGGCCAGCGCAGTGGCCGCGAGCATGACGGTCAGCATGCTCGCGGCCTTACCCCAGTCCTACCTTCGAGGCACCGCCTCTTCGGGCTCGGCATCGTCGCCGGCGGTGAGCCAAGCCGACCCACCAATCCGGATGGATGCGGCTGTGGCGAGCACAGCACACTCGACGGCGAGGCCGACCCAGGCACCGAGGACACCCAGTCCACAGCCCAGCACCAAGAAGCCCGCGAGAGGCAGCTTCACCAGCCACGCACTGCCCACGGTGAGCAGCATCACGAAGCGGGTGTCGCCGGCGCCCGTCAGGCTCGACAGCGCGGTGGTCGCGACGCCGTCCACGAGCTGGATGGCGGCCGCCACCAGGAGGACTTGCTTGGTCAGCATGGCAACCTCGGGGATGGGGCTGAAGACACCGATCAGGACATCGGGGATGACAAGGAACGTGATGCCCACGGCGGTCATGATCATCGTTGCCTGCACGGCAGCTGTGCGGAAGGCTCTTCGCGCGCGACGGGGCTGCCCCGCGCCGAGCGCTTGGCCGACGAGCACGCCGGCAGCTTGCGCGACTGCGAGCCCGGGCAGGAAACAGACCATGAGGAGCCGTATGGCGATGACGTGGGCGGCAAGGTGCGTGTCTCCAGACTGGGCGAGCATCGCCCCAAAGGCCGTAAAGCTGGCCACGTTGAGGGTGTACTCGACACCGGTAGGCACTCCGACGCGAGCGATCGCCGCGACGAGGTCCCTGCGCGGGCCGATGACCGCACGATGCAGAGCGGGAGCACTCCCGAGCACCAGGCCTGCCAAGATCAGCGTCTGGCCCAGCACCGTCGCGAGAGCTGCCCCTTGGATTCCCAGGCTCGGCACGGGGCCGGCGCCGAAGATCAGCAGAGGGTCAAGAACGATGTTCGCGACGTTGCCGGCAACGGTGGCCATCATCGGTGTCCACGTGTCGCCACGAGCCTGAAGCCAGCCTGTGAGTGCGGTGCAGGCGAACACCACCGGCGCCGCCACGATTCTCCAGCTGTAGTAGGTGCCCGCGAGGTCTGCGACCTCCGTGCTGGCACCCATCCAGTGGAACGCGGATGCACCCAGCGGAGCAAGGGCTGCGACCGGAAGACCGAGTCCGAGAGCGAGCCAGACGCCCTGCCATCCGAGTGCCGCGGCACGCCTGGAGTCACTCCGACCTACAGCCTTCGCTACGGTCACGCGGACCCCGCCGAGCAGTCCATTTCCGAACGCGGTCGCGAGGTAGGTGAGTGTAGCGGAGAGGCCGATGGCCGCGAGGGGCGTTGTGCCGAGCCAGCCGACGAAGACGGAGTCGGAGACGGTCATGGCGGTGTAGGAGAGCATCGAGATGAGAATGGGCCACGCCAGCGTGAAGACGCGGGCATGCCAGATGTGCGCGCGAGTGCGCAGACGAGTGCGGGTCGCCAGCATGGCGTACCTCTCCAGTGCCTTCAGCCGATTGGCTGAGGGCCAGTGAGCGGGGACGAGTGTGAGCCCATCGCTCGCGAGTGGCAGCTGGTGAGCTGCCGACCTGCGAGAGATGGCCTCTAGAGCGAGGCAAGGCGCGACGCGCTCGAGGACCGACGTCAGGTCATCGAGGGGGTGATCGGCTCAGCTAGAGCAGGATCAGGTGTGGTAGTGGCCCACTGAACCGAGGGTGGTCGCGATTTCGACTGAAGCGTGAGTGTTCATCAAGCGTCCCTCCTTGGTCGATGAGTGCAGATGACGGGGCACAGGGAGTGGCCCGGACGACGGCTAGGCTAATGAGACAGGCACGGTCGGTCGGC
>PKDJ01000068.1 GCA_002862545.1 Pseudomonadota bacterium | reverse complement strand
GAACTGCCCGCCGACGAACCCCACGGAATCCTGCGCTGGAGACGTGGGCATGTGCGCAGCGAGCCCCAGGTCGATGGTGTCTTCACTGTTGATCTCGAGCACCACCGCGTCGACGAACACCTGCCGACGCACGATGTCCAGCTCGTCGATGACGGACTTGACGACTCGGTAGTCCTCTTGGTTCGCGATGATCACGAGCGAGTTCGTGTTCTCGTCTGCTGCGATGCGCATGCCCGAGTCGAAGGCCGCGATGGCGCCACGAGCCTCCCCCTCCTCACCACCTGCACCGCCCGCGAGAGCAGCCGCCGCGTTGCTCGAGCTCGACCGAGTCGCCGCGCGGCTCGCTGCAGCCCCCCGACGGCTGTTCTGGTTGTTGCCCGCTTGGGAGAGCTCGGACAGAACCTGTGCTACTTCCTCGGCCTTCGCGTGCTCGAGGTTCACGACGTGAATCTGCGCTCGGTTCTGCGGATCGACATCCACGTCGAGCTTGGCGACGAGATCGGCAACAGCCTTGTGCCCATCATCGTTTGCCAGCACGATCAGTGAGTTGGTCCGCTCGTCGTCGAGCACCTTCGAGATGTAGTTGCTCGACTCACCGACCGCGTTGGCCTCGGCACTGCTCGTGCTACGCGAGCTCGACCGCGAAGAGCGGGAGTTCGTGCGCGACGATGAACGCGAGGTCGACGACCGGGTCGACCGACTGGTCGTGCCGCGGCTGCTGGAGCCACTATCGGTTGCAGCACTCGGGTAGAGCTGCTCGATGATGGCCTTGACCTCTGCCGAATCAGCAAACGCGAGCGGCACGATCTTCATGGAGCTCTTCGGCGCCGCCACGTCGAGCTCTCGGAGGACCTCGTACACCTTGCGGAGGTTGTTCCCCGTGTCGGTGATGATCATCGTGTTGGTCGGCTGGTAGGCCGTGACCTGGGCCTCTGGCGAGACCAGGCCCTGAATCACCTTGCTCACGTCCGACACCGAGACATTCTCGAGCTGGATGAGCTGCGTGGTGATCACATCCGTGCGTCCGGGAGTCCCCTTTCCGACCTTGATGGGGCTCTTCGACGCATCGCCGGACTTGACGATGCGACCCATCCCGTTCGTCTCGACGATGGTCAGACCGTGCATCGCGAGCGCAGACTGGAACGCCTCGTAGGCCTCTCGAATCGTCACCTTGTGGTGACTGATGATCGAGACTGACTTGCCCTCCTGCTCCTTCTTGTCCGTGATGATGAAGTTCATCCTCTTCCAGTCAGCGAAGCGCTTGAGGAGGTCGAGGAGATCGAGATCCACAAAGTTCAGGTCGACCTTGACGTTGTCCGGACCGGCAGCCGGACCCTTAGGCGGAATCTCGGGGGAGATGATCTCGTACCGGTCGGCGCCCGCGGAGTCCGGATTCGCGGCTCCTTCGTTGGCGGAGCCTGCGCTCTCACCACCCGCTGCCGGCGAGGACGGCGCCGGACGCGTGCGGCGTGAGGTGCTGCCTGCCGAGGTCGTCCCACCCGCCGCCGTCGTTCCAGACGAGGTCGTGGTGGTGTTCGTCCCATCCCCATTGGCCGACGTGGTGGTCGTGGGAGACGTGGTCCCCGCACCACCGTTGGCGTTTCCGCTTGTCGTAGGCTGACTTCCGGTCGCGTCCTGCGCGATGGATGGTGCGGCCCAGCAGAGGGCGATGGCGACTGCGCCACCGAGAATGAGCGACCCGAATCGGGCCGGCGCAACTTGTGTTTGCAAGGTTCGTTCTCGTCGAAGGCGTGAAAGAGGTGCTGCGGTCTGCGAGGCGGTCACTCGACCGTGTAGTCGAGGTCGACCTTCTGGCCACGGCGCGTGACCTCGAAGCTGAAGTTGCTGTCGTTCGTCATGGTCTGGTAGGCCTCCATGGCCGACTGCACAGAGTTCAGCGGCTTGCCGTTCACGCTGTGCACTACGTCGCCGTTCCGAATTCCTAGCTTGTCCGCAAGGGTGTTCCTGCGGATTGCCGAGAGCCGGTAGCCGTCGAACTCGCCGTCGGGGCCACGATGGAGCAGCGCCCGACCCATGCGGGAGATGCTCTCGATGTCGTTGATGTACTTGTCGAGGAGGTCGCGGGAGACGACGAACTTGTTCTCGCCGACCTTCTCGATGCCCTCTTCGTCATCACCACCGGACGAGGTGCTGGCCTGACGCTCGGGCTTCTTCTTGGGGGCTTCCTCGTCCATCGTGATGTACTCGAGCCGAGAGTTGGCCCTGCGGACTTGGACGCGTGACTGCTCGATGGCGACCACGGTCGCATCGAGGATCTTGTCTTGGATGCCGTAGCTGCCCGTCTCCTTGCCGTCTTCACGCAGGAAAGCGACGGAGTAGGTCGCAGGCTCGGCCACCATCGTGCCGACGAGACTCACGGGCAGGTCGCTTAGAGCGTCTCCGCCGCCGCCACCACCTGACTTCTTCGCCCGCTCCTCGCAGTCCGAGATGGACTCTGGATCGAAGATGTTCCGGCAGAGGATCCCATCGAGGTACGTCCGCTCTCCCTTGGCGCGCTGCTGTGGCTGGATGTTCGTCGCCATGCTGCCGGCCGACACCGTGTTGAGGTCGAGGCCACCGGATGCCTCGGCAACCGTCTCGTCGGGCGCGACGAGCGACCCGATCACCGTGTTCACCGCGAACGCCGCCCCAAAGGCAGCTACGCCGACGAACAGAGCGACGAGAAACGGCACCGCGCGGGTCATGAAGACTCCTAGAGGGTCGGACGGTCTAGCCGGATGCAAGGTCCGCGCCAACTCCCGTCAGGCGTAGATCCGGACGCAGACCGACTGCGAGTGCCTCTGTCTCGACAACCTGTCAGTACCCCTCTGCGTCACCACCCCATCGTGACAGCCTGTCATTCAATCCCGTCATCCACGCTCGATGGCCCCTCGACCGGCAGCCCTGGCAGCTGCAGCGCGTCCCGGACCGCGGGGTGCGGCGTGCGAGCGAGGTGCGACCGGATCTCGTCGAAGCGAGGGCTGTGCGGAGGGCCTGGCTCCCAAGCCGACAGAGCCTCCGCGAAGTCATCGGGCGAGCTCTCGGACCAGTGCTTGACCAAGCCCGTTGAGAGTCCGACGGTGTTCCGCAGGAGCAGGTCGACCCACGCCCGGTCGAAGGGCACATGCTCCTTCCACGCACTCCACACGTTCCAGCCTCTCTCGGTGTGGTACTGCAGCGTGCGACTCACTGCCTCGACTGGGTCGATGTCGCCAGACGGCCCCTCGAGTACCCCACCGAGGTGACCAAGCGTGTTCGCTGCCGCACGACCCGGCGGCCCTGGCTCACGAACCTGCCGCATGGCCCGCTCCCAGGCCACCTCCGCAGGCACTCTCTCGGCACGCGCCTGCACAGACAGGCTCGCAATGGCAGCACGCTGCACAGGCGCCCGGTCGTCGGTGAGCCCGACCAGCGCCTGAAGGGCCTCCTCCACATGCGCCCCCTGACGCACCTCTCGGAGTCGGTTCGCGAGGCGTCGGCGGGTGCGAAAGTTGTCGTCCCTCGCCAAGCGCGTGATCAGCCCATCGGGCAGGATCGCCGGTGCCTCAGGTGGGAATGGATCGGCTGCCGTGTGACGCCACCAAGGCACTAGAGCGTCGATCACGGCCCGCTGGATCTGGGGGTCCGAGTGTAGCGCCAGCTCGACCAGCCGCGAGAGCATCGCGCGACTTGGCGGCGCAGGACGCTCCGTCGTCCCCAGAAACAGCTCTCGGATCGCCTCGGGCGTCACCACCGCATCGTCGAGGCGCGCAAGCTCGTCCTCTCGCGCCTCGTCGGGAGCCAACACGTATGCCCTCCCGATCTCTCCCGGAGGGACCGCGACTTCGCCCACGAGCTCCCACTCGTCACCGGGCGGCCCCCAGCGGAACCGCACGATGCCACTCGCAGGACAGGAGATTCGGCCGGGCTGGACACTACACATGCCGTCAGCACCCTCCGCCGCGATGTCGTAGATGGTCCCGGCTTCGTGGTGCACAGCGACGTGCAAGGAAGCCGTTCCTGCGAGCGACAGCCACGTGAACAGGAACACCAACACCCTGCCTCCCCTACGCGATAGTCACCCACAGCTCGCGAAGACACCATCGAAAACTGCCTACCAGGGAGACTCGATGCTCAGCCTGCCCGACACTCTCGTGCTCTTCGCACTCCACGATGACAAGGGCACGGTACACCCCGCCGCCTTCCTGGCTCTCGATCATGCCCTTCGCGGCTCCGCTCTTGCCGAGCTCCGACTTCTTGGCTGCCTGAAGACGTGGCGCGATGGTCGACTCGAGCTCGGGGAGCTGCGCTCTGACGACCCTCTGCTGGTCGACGTGCACGGCGAGCTTGCGCGGGCGCTACCCGAGCAGGCCTCTGTGCTGGATGCCTTGGCCCTGCTCTCAACAGCCCTTCCAGAGCTCCGCACTCGCGTCATCAGTCGGCTCGAGCGCGCCGGGATCCTCACCTCGAGCCGAGAGGACCGCACACTCCTACCCAGCACCCACACCCACCCCATGACCGATGGGACGCTGGAGCTGCAGGCTCTCAGGGATGTGCGGAGTGCACTGGGCGATGAGGGTCAGATCCAGCCGCGGCTTGGCACCTTGGTTGCACTGATCGACTCATGCGGCCTCATCGACATTCTGTTCGAGGCCGACGACCGCGACCGGGCACGCTCACTCGCTCTGCTCGTGCGACAGCGGGATGCGATTGCGGAGGCCGTCCAAGAGGCCTCGGAGCGGACCTCCGGTGTCTGGGAGTAATGGTCGAACCTGACGGGGCACACTCATCGCAGATGTGCAGCCCTCGCCGAGTACCAGCGGAGTTCTCTTCCCGGCCCCTCGATCCCGGGTGTCCTGCTCGATCAGCGTGTGGGGGCCACAGCGGGCCCCTCAGTCTTGGGGAGCAGGCGCGCGGAAGCCGCAGCCCTCCCTCCAGCGACTGCAGCCGAGCGATCGCCGCCCCCGGATCACCTTGCCCCGGCGACAGCTCGGACAGTCCGAGCCCTCCCGTACAGGGCCGTCTCTAGGAGGAAACCAAAATCCGACGCGCTTTTCCTCTGCATCCCAGACCAAGCCCGCAGAGAACGGCTTTCCCTTCTTCGAGCGGAATCCCTTTACGGCCTTGGACCGGCCCTCTGAGAGCAGCTGCTTGACCATGCGACTGCTGATGGCACGCTTGGACATGAGCTTGAAGACCTTGAAGCCACAGTCTCGAGCACCATCACAGGCGAAGACGCGCTGACGCTCGCGGACCGTCTTCCCACAGGCCGGACAGGTTCCAACCGACGGAATCGACTCGTCGACCTTCACCACTGGCGCCTCGGCGGAGCGAATTGCATGGATGAGCCCATGGAGGTTCTCTGCCACGTCGCCCATGAACTTCGCGCGAGCCTCGCGCCCCTCGGTCACGTCCTGAAGTCGCCCCTCCCAGCGGGCTGTTAGGGCTGGACTCTTGAGCTCGTCCACGGGAACGGCGTCGATCAACGCCCGACCCGTGTCCGTCGCCACGAGCGAGCGCTTGTTGCGAACGACGTAGCTCCGGTCGAGTAGAGTCTGCAGAATCGCGGCGCGCGTCGCAGGCGTACCAAGACCACTTGAGCGCAGAGCACGAGCCAGCTCTTTGTCGTCCAGCGCGCGCCCGGCGGTCTCCATGCTGCGAAGAATGCTGGCATCGGTGAACGGCTTGGGTGGCCGCGTCTGTCCCTCATGCACCTCGACATCACTGCAGCGGACGGTGTCATCGACCTCAACTCGAGGGAGCCGAAGCTCTCCACGACGACGCCCCGGCGGATCGATGGACTGCCATCCCGGCTCCACGCAGATGCGCCCACGAGCACGAAAAGCGAGGGGGTCCTCGAGCATGTCAGGGATGGAAGACTGCGGCGGAAGCTCGACGACCAAGGTCGTCAGGTCGAACAGCGCACTCGGCGACAGCACCGCAAGCAGCCGCCGAGCCACGAGATCGAACACCCGCTTCTCGTCCGGCGTCAGCCCCGCCGACCGCGGGTCGCGCCCCGTGGGCAAGATCGCATGGTGGTCGCCGACCTCGCTCGCATCGACGACGCGCTTGCCTGGGTTGATCGGGCTGCCGAGGATGGCCTGACACGCCGCAGCGTACGGCGTGACGACCTGCAGGCCACGCACGACGTCTGGCAAAAGAGGCACCTGATCCGGTGTGATGTAGCGCGCATCCGTTCGTGGATACGTCAGCAGCTTGTGCCGCTCGTAGAGCGCCTGCGCCACGGCGAGGGTCTTCTGCGCGGACAGACCGTAGCGCTGGTTGGCTCTGCGCTGAAGGCTCGTGAGGTCGTAGAGCAGAGGAGGTTTCTCGACCTTGCGTCTCCGGTCTGCCCGGCTCACCCGCCCGACAGCGCCCTTCGCCGCTCGTGCCACGGCCTCGGCGGCCTCCTTGGGGCTGATCCGCTCGACCGTCGGGGCGACCTCCTCGTCCGAGTCCTTCTTTGCCTTCGTGTGCTGGCGGAACCACTTTCCTCTCCAGCTCCCGGCCTCGGCCTCCAGCGCGCCCTCGACTCGCCAGAAAGTCTCGGGGACGAAGGACTCGATCTGGCGATCGCGCGAGACGATCATCGCCAGCGTGGGCGTCTGGACACGACCGACCGAGAGCAGGCCCTCACCTCCCGCATCTCGGCTGCGACACGTCATGGCACGCGTCGCGTTCAAGCCGACGAGCCAGTCTGCCTCAGCCCGACAGCGCGCCGCGGCGGCGAGGTTGTCGTACTGGGAGGCAGGCTTCAGCGAGCCCCAGCCCTGGCGAATGGCTGCATCGGTGAGAGAGGAGATCCACAGCCTCTGAACCGGCCGAACGCAGCCGGCGAGATCGTAGGCGAACCGAAAGATCAGCTCGCCCTCCCGCCCCGCATCGCAGGCATTGACGACGACCTCCACCCGCCGGTCCTGCAGCCAGCGTCGAACCACTGCCCACTGGTCCGAGGCGCCCTTCCGTGGGCGGAGCGCGAAGGTGGACGGGATCATCGGCAGTGTATCGAGGGCCCATCGCCGCCATGAAGCGTCGTAGTGAGCAGGCTCCTCGAGCTCCACGAGGTGCCCGACACACCACGTGATCACGAGGCCCTCACCCTCGATCCATCCTTTCTGACGGCCCGTTACACCGAGGACTCGCGCCAGATCGCGCGCCACGGAAGGCTTCTCGGTGACGACCAGCCGCACCTCGCCTCACCTCTCTCGTGTTGTCACGGCTCGGGCTGGCGCAGCCCAACCACCGTGGTCCCGGCGACGATGAGGTCACCCAACTCGACGTGGGTGGCGCGAGCGACTTTCTCAAGCCCTCTCCGCCCCTCGTTCCGAAGCACGAAGGTAGGACAGCGCTGGTGCAGCGGGGTGAGCTGGATGCTGTCGCCGACCAGTACGACCGCCGCCTGCCTCCGACCGGCAAGTGCCCGGTCGAGCGTGAAGCCCCCAGCACGTGCGCGGGCCGCCCGGGGCCCCGGACACCACTGAATGTTGTCCTGCCCGCGACGATCAGGGAACGCGAGTCCTGGATGATTGGGCTCACGACCGAGCTCAGCGGTCTGACCCGACACGACCCCGAGGCGCATCTCGGTCTCGCTGACGATGACTCCGGCGTAGCCGTTGTCCATGCGCCTGAACTCGAGGATGCCCGCCTTGGTCGCGATACGAGCGCCGTCATCGAGCGAGACCCGCTCCCCTGACGCCAGGCCCCGCCCACCGATCGTGACCCCTGGGCCCATCGACGCGACGGTCGCGCCCGACTTCGTCACCTCGACCCGCAGCAAGCTGCGGTCGCTGCGGTTTACCCACCGGCCATCCGCGAGGAGGTCGTAGGAGTAGCTGGACACCACATCAGAGAAGGGCACAGCGGGAAGCGCGAGTCCACACATCACGAGCTCGAGGTCGGCGTGAACACCGATGTCGAGCACAATGGTGTCTGAGCCGCTCGTGTGCTTCACCGCCTTGAGGGCCTCATTGATCGCCGCGTCGATCGCGGTCGGCGTGCCGACGACAAGCCCCCGGCCCGCGTCGGTCCAGCGGTTGCGGTCTTCCGACGCGATGTTGTAGCAAGAGAGGTAGAGCGCAGCGGGGTTGAGCACCGGCAGCGAGTCGACCGCCTCCGCCAGAGCCGGTGAGCCGGGAAGGAAGCCCTCGAGCAAGATCACGGGGTCGGGTGGGAGGAGCGGGGCCCGATGGCCTCGACGCAGGCGAATGAGGTTCCCCATCTTCACCGCGTGTTGGACGGGATCCGGCAGCCAGCAGCGGTGCTGCGGAACGGCTCGAAAAATCTCCTTCTCTCCAGGAATACCCTTCAACCGGAAGCGACCGACCGACTCCCAGGGGATCTCGGCGGCGTTCATGCAGACGCGGGTGCCCGGTCCGAACCAGACCTCACCAGCTGGCGTCTTCGAGATGATGCGCGCGGCCAGGTTGACCGCTTCACCGAACGCGTCTCCCTTGACCTCCTCCACGTCGCCCGTCGTCATCGCGAGGCGGAGTGGCGTGCCATCGATGCCGACCTTGTGCTGAATGTCGAGTGCCGCACGGAGCGCGTCCGTCGCGGCATTGAACAAGCACATGAAGGAATCACCGAGGTTCTTCACCACCACGCCGCCCGCACGCGTCACGATCGGGTGCACGACCTGCTCGTGCTCCTCCAGGATCTGATGAAGCCCGTGACGATCGGTCGCGCTCACCTTCGCCGTGTAGTCGGCGAGGTCGGTGAAAACAACAGTGCGGGTCACAGTGCCCAAGTAAACTCCTGCGACGCCAAGGCACGCCGCGCGCTGAGGAGGGCTCCGCTGACCCCGAGGGGGATGCGGGACGGCCGAGAGATTATCCCGAGGCAGCAGCTTCCGTCGACACCTTTCGCTCGGGTGCCTCCGATGTCACTTCCCCTTCTCTCCATCAACGTGAACAAATACGCGCTCGTGAGGAACTCACGCGAGCGAGATGCACCCAACCTCCTGGCCTCTTCCGACATGTGCATAGAGGCAGGTGCACACGGCATCACCATCCATCCGAGACTGGACCAACGACACGTCCGCTTCAGCGACGTGTTGCCCTTGGCTCGGCACCTCGCGGAGCGTCACCCGAGTGTCGAGCTGAACATCGAGTGCGAGGACCATCCTGGGCTGATCGACTTGGTCCTCGAGGCCCGGCCTGCGCAGTGCACCCTGGTGCCCGTGACGCCGGGTGAGGTCACCAGCGACCACGGCTGGACTCTCCCGCGCCAGCTTGAGCGCCTCCGCCCGACCGTGTCGAGACTCAAGCGTCATGGAATCCGCGTGTCGCTGTTCTCGGACTGTGACCCCGACGCGATCCCGGCGTTCGCCGACACAGGTGCGGACCGAGTCGAGCTCTACACGGGCCCCTTCGCCTGGGCCTGGGGCACCGACGCCCAGGACGCAGCCACTCGCGCGCTCTGGGAGACTGCAGCGGCCGCTGCGGAGGCCGGTCTCGGGCTGAATGCCGGACATGACCTGGACCGGTACAACCTGATCGGCATGAGGGGGCTACCCGGACTCGCGGAGGTCTCGATCGGGCACGCGAGCCTCTGTCGCGCGCTGGAGGTCGGAACTCCGACGGCCATTCGCGAGCTCCTCGATGCACTGGGCTGGGCGCGCTGATCAGTCCGGCGAGAACGACACCGGCGACGCCAGCGTGGCCTCCTCGGTGTTCATCTCGACCCGCCACGCCTCGACCTCGACGCCTGCGGACAGCGCCGCGTCGAGCGCCTGCCCCCACGCTGGGTCGACATGGCGCGCAGGCCCGACCCTCTCGCCGCCGCTGTGCCCTACATGCAGCAGGAGCATGGCCCGCTCGCCCAGCCGAGCGCGGCTCGCGAGCTCGTCGAGGTGTCGCCTGCCCCGAGCGGTGATTGCGTCCGGAAACCGCAGCACGCCATCGGCCTCGAGCAGCGTCACATTCTTTACCTCGACCCAGGTCGGCGGCTGCTCCGGCCCGTGGAGGCGGAAGTCGATTCTCGACTCGCCGAGCCGTCGCTCCCGCTCGATGGACGTGTACCCACGGAGAGAGGGGATCTGACCGGCGTGGAGCGCCTCGGCGACGATGGTGTTGGGGCGAGCGGTGTGCGCCAGTATCCAGTGCCCTCCAACCTGGATCTGCTCCAAGCTCCAGCGCAGCTTGCGCTTCGGATTCGCCGCACGCGACAGCCGAACCGGTGCGTCGGGAGCCGTGCAGCCCGTCATCGCGCCCGTGTTCGCACAGTGCGCCGTCACGATGGTGCCATCCGCCATGCGCACATCGACGAAGAAGCGCTTGTAGCGGCGTACGAAGCGAGCCTCCACCAGCGGGTGCGGGTACCTCACGAACGCAGGACTCGGTACACACCGATCTTCAGATACTGCCCCTCGGGAAAGCTGAGCAGCGCAGGAACGTCGCCGGCCTGGGTCGCACCGTAGAGCAGCTGGCCGTCGCAGCCGCTCTTGCGGAGCCCGGTGAGGATGAACTTCCGAAAGGCGCTCGGCGACAGCGTGCCTTGGTTCGAGGCCGCGATGAGCCAGCCACCGTCCGCGAGGACCGCACACGCTGCTCGCACGAGCCGTGGGTAGTCTCTCTTCGCCGACCACACGCGGTCGCTGTGGGAGAATGAGGGAGGGTCGAGAATCACCCGGTCGAAGCGCTCTCCCGTTCGGCGCAGTCGATCGAGCGCCTTGAAGACATCCGACTCGACGAAGGTGTGTCCGGATGGATCAAGCCCATTCGCGCCGAAGTTGGCCTGCGCCCGATCGAGATACCGACCCGAGAGGTCGACTGAGACCACCTCAGACGCCCCGTTGTAGGCGGCAGAGACGCTGAAGGCGCCTGTGAAGGCGAACGTGTTCAGGACGCGTGCCCCTCCCCAGCGAGGCTCGAGCCACGCCCGAAGGTCCCGCATGTCGGTGTAGAGCCCTACGTCTGGCGCCTCGGCAGGGTACACGTCGAAGCTGAGGCCACGCTCCAACACGCGCACGGCTCCAGGCGCCGCCCTGCCGGAGATGAGTCCTGGCGGTGGATGAAACCGTGACGCATCCCGATCGTCGCGAGGATCGGGCCGATACGCCAGATACACGCCGCGAGGTGCGAGCTGCTCTTCCAGCGCAGCAACGAGGAGAGGGACGAGACCACCGACAGCCGGTGTGTCGGCGACGATGCAGACAAAGTGCCCCCAGCGATCGACGCGTATCCCCGGAAGACCGTCATTCTCCCCGTTCACCAGTCGATAGGCCGTCGTGTTCTCCTCGATCAGTGCTTCACGCAGGGCGAGCGCCCGCTCTACGACACGCGACATCCACTGCGCATCGAGTGAGCCCTCGTCGAAGCGATACACACGCGCAGCGAGCCAGCCCGTGTCGGCGACACCGACGCCGAGGAAGCCCCCATTGGGTCCCACGACGCGGACGACCTGCCCCGGCCGCCCCCGCCCCTTGACCAGCTCGTTCGGGTAGACCCAGGGAAATCTTCGCTTGAGCCAGTCACGCGAGTGTCCGTTCACTTTGAGCTGTGGTTGACTCACACGTCCTCCAGACCCAGTGTGCCTACCACCGAGCGCGGCTCTACCCAGGTCACATCTGCCCACGAGACGACGATCCCACGGGACGGAGCAACGACCCTCTCCAGGACCGTGCCATCCACCGAACACACCGTCCCGATGACTTGGCCTGGCTCAAACGCCGCACCTGGCGGAACGACCGCCGCAAAGACCCCTGAGACGTGCACCCGTGGTGCGGGTGAGCGACGCCAGGGCCCGCCCTCCACGCGCGTCGCATGCGGGGGTGGACTGCGCTCGACCATCCCGCGCGCCGCGAGCACCCCACAGACCGCATCGACCGCCGCGCTCGTAGCGGTCGGACTGACCGCACGACGAGGGCCGATCTCGAGAGTCAGCGCTGGCACCTGGGCGATGTTGACCATCGCTCCAGCAAGGGAGCGATCCAGCCCGTAGCGGAGGTACTCCGCGGCCCGATACTCCACCAAGGTGGTCACGCCCGTAGCGGAAGCCAGCTCCGTGAGGGCGGTCTCCATCACCCTCACCGCTGCTCCGCGCAGGAACACGGGTCGATCGACGATCGCGTACGGCACCGAGACCGCTGCGTCCGCGTGAAGATCGAGCACGACGTCCGGACGGTGCGCCAAGATGTCGGCCCACAGCGTCGCCGCTAGTCGAGACGCCGCTCCACCCCGCTCGTCTCCCGGGAACACCCTGTTCAGGTCCATGCCGTCTTCCGGCACCGTACGGGTCTGCGCCCGCAGTCCTCCGGGGTTCAGGGAGGGATAGAGCCGCACCGCTCCGCAGACCAGCTCCGCCTCCAGCAGGCGGTCGAGCTCATGGACCGCGAGCAGGCCGGTCAGCTCGTCACCATGCAGGTTGCCCGTCACGACCACCGTAGGGCCGGGCCGGTCAGCGCTCAACGCGATCACGGGGAGCGTCACCCCACCTCGCGCATGCACCGTGGCGACCGTCCGCTGCATCTCGTCTCCCAACCGCCGGTGCATACACCGAACAGCGAGTCGAGGTCGAGTGTACGATTGCGGATCACCTCGAAGCTGCGTCCTGTGGCATCCTGCTCACGGAGGGTTCCGTGCCAGACACCGCTGACCTCGCGCTTCGCAATCTCCAGCGACTGATCGCTCGCGATCCACTCCTGCGGGACATCGTGAACCCGAGCCTGCCCGACGCGAAGCGTCAGGCGCGCTTCTCCCCCGATGTCGACGTCCTGGAGACCGACAAGGGGTGGCGCCTGCTCCTCGAGCTCCCTGGCGTGCCACGCGACTCCATCGCCGTGGAGGTCTCGGGGGCTCGGCTCGTCGTGAGTGGCAAGAAGCCTGACGCGAGGGGTGGGCTGAGTGCCCGGGTCTCCGAGCGCTCGACCGGTCCGTTCCGGCGAGAGTTTCTGCTGCCCTTCCAGGTGATTCAGGAGTCCATCAGGGCGCGGATGGACAACGGACTCCTGACGGTCGACCTCCCTCGGACCAGTGCGGCCGGTAAACGCACGGTGCCCATCGAGTAGCCATCGTCGCGGACTCCCACACCGCACCCTCAGGGGCGCAGTGCCGCGGCCCCCAAGGCGGCCGCGATCACGATCACGGCTCCGGGGTGGACCTTCGCGAAGGCCATGAGGCTGAAGGCCCCAAGTGCGACTCCAAGCCCGACCGTCCCTGTGATGGCACCAGGGGCAAGCTCCCATGCCACGAAGGCCAACATCCCGATCACGGCAGGCTTGATGGCGGTGAGGGCCCCGGCGACCGCAGGGTGTGCTCGATACCGCAGCACGACCGCGCCAAGCGAGACCATCAACACAGCGGACGGCAGGACCACGCCGAGGGCAGCGACCAGCGCGCCCGCGGCACCCGCCGTGTGCCAGCCCACGTACACCGCCATCTTCGTCGCGATTGGCCCGGGCAAGGCACTGCCGACAGCCAGCCCCTCGAGGAACTCCTCGTCCGAGATCCACCCACTCCCAACGCACTCGGCCTGGAGCAATGGCAACATCGACGGGCCTCCACCGAAGCCCAGCGTCCCGATACGGGCGAAGCCCACGAACAGTGACCAGAGCACGGGCACCTCCGCGCCCCTGCTAGGCCCCGCTCAGTCACCGCGCCAGGCAAGCACCATCCCAACCGTCACACCGACCAACGACTCCGCAACGGCATCCAGAGGAATCGCAGGATCGGCTGGGAGGAGCCCCAGCTCGGTGGGAGCGATGGACGCCGGAACGTCGGCGACGGCCCGTGGAGTCGGCCAGCGTGCTGACGCGAGCGGCAGACCAGCAACACCGGGCGGCTCCACCTCCGGATCCCACCACTGCAGCGACAGGTAAGGCGTAGGGACCAGAGCATCGGTGTCCAGCGTGTCGTGTCCGAACCACCTGGCCATCCAGTCCTTGACCGCAGCTTGGCCGAGCGCCCCCTCCTCATCCGGCATGCCCGCGAGGACTCCCCCGACACTCACGACCGCGATGACGCGATCCCTCAGGCCCGGATCACGGACCAACACTCGGAGGACCACCTGAATGCCCAGCCCAGCGCCGACGACCACCAGGCGGTCAGCCGGGCTGGGTACAAGCCCCTGAAGCAGCACGTGGGTGCGCTCTACCGTCGCGTCGAGGTCGCCATCACTCCACGGTACTCGCACTGAAGCCGGCAGCTGCGCCCCCAGAGCAGCAAGCAGGTCGGGCCCGGATGCCTCGCGGCCGTCGACCAAGACCCAGCGCGCTCCGATCCGAGCGGCGAGAGCCTCCGTGAGTCCGCCAGTGGCCACCGCATCCCACGAGTGCCCAGGACCCAGAATGCGGCCGGGATCGTAGGCAGGGCCCAGGGTCACCGGATCGGCCAGTCGAGCCTCGAGGCCACGCTCGTCACGGTCGTAGAGCAGCGTCCACCGCTCTCGGGGCGAGGAGAGCGCAGCCAACCTCTGAACGAGGGACTCCTCCCCCTCCAGCCATGCATCCGCCGGCCGCCAGGTGTGTGGTGACGCGACCTTCCCCTCCGGATGCCGTCCAGCGGGATGGAACGGCACGAAGCGAAGCACCTCAGCCGTCCAGGCATCCGCGTCGCCTCCAGCCGCCTCGACACGCCCGCGAAGGCGCGTCGCCAGCCAGACCTTGAACCAGCGCTCCGCCTCCAGCTCGGGAGGCCTCGGTTGATGCAGCCAGGCGGCGACTGCCGCAGTGCCGATGGCCACGACCGCCACCAGCAGCGTGAGCGGATCGGTCACCGGGGCGCGTCAACCCTGCGACGCCGCCCCGAGGAGACAGGCACGGGCACAGGCACCGCCTTCGGTCGCAGCGTCCGATCTGCTGCCGCCGTGATGTCCTCGAGACGACGGCGGAGCTTGGCGAGCGCTAGCGACAACGAGTCGGCCATGGAGCCTCCAGTACGAAGACCGTACCGGAAGCGGTCCGACATGCCAACACCCGTCGCGCATCGTGCTTCGCAGACACACTCTGCGGGTGTACGCGACAAGCGGCCTCAGCGCATGGCTGTCTGCTCAGTCGCGATCAGCTTCTCAAGGCGGGCTCGCTCGCGCTCGAAGCGAGGGCGGTCTGCGTCGGAGAGCGTGCGACGAATCACGCCGTGGTAGTCGATGGGGTCGAGCACCTTGCCGCCCCGAGCCAGCTCGTAGTGCAGGTGTGGAGCGGTGGACCGCCCCGTGTTGCCGGTGAGTCCGATCAGGGTACCCGCGCCAATGCTGTCACCAGCCGACACCTTCACATCGGAGAGGTGGAGGAACTTCGCCACGACCCCGTCGGAGTACCGCACCTCGATACAGCCGCCATTCGGCACCGTGTTCCAGTTGGTGCGCGTGACCGTTCCTGCACGCGGGGAGTACAGTGCAGTGCCGATCGGCGTCTTGAAGTCCATGCCACGATGCGTCGGACGGTCCTTGAGCAGCGACGTGATCTGCTCGTACTCGCGCAAGGGGCCGTTCACGAGGCGGCGAGGCACCTCGACACCCTGCTCATCCCACCAAGAGGGCCAGTCGTCTCCCGTGGCTTGGAACTTGTACGCGTGGAGCGTGCGGCGGTGTCGGTTGGACTCGAACTCGGCGACAGCAACGTCGGCGAGCTCACCATCCCAGCTGTAGGCGACCGCGATCCCATCGCCCTTCTGGAGGTCCTTCCGGACGTCCACGTCCCAGACGAACAGGCGGGAGTAGACCGCCGAGAGCACATCGGCATGCTCGGGCACCGCCCGCTGGAACGTGCGCGCGAACGAGTGGTCGACCTTGGCTCGAACCAGCTTCACCGCATCTTCGAGCGGCGCCACATCCCCGACGTTGGCCACACCAGCCTCGGGCGGCAGCGACGGCTCGAGTGCATCCTCTGGGAGCTCGACGACCGCCGGAGCCTCGCTGACGACCGGTGCTTCCACTTGCGGCTCGTCGCCGGACAAGACGAACACCGCCAGCGCAGCGTTGGCAAAGAGGCTGGCAGCACACAGGCCGATCAAGGCCCACGGCCGCCCGTCAGGCGGGTCGATCCACTTCATGGGGGTGGCTCCGGGAAGGACAGATGTGGCAGGCGCGGGGAAGCGCCCAGCGAGGGTGCTTCACTACTGCCAGAAAAGTGCTACCCAGTCAAGCCCAGACCTCGCGCTCCACCTCAGGGGTGTTGCTAAAAACCTGACGACAGTTCCACTATCGCAAGAATATCGTCACTCTGTCGAGACAGGCAGAATCCTCGGCAGGAGGCCCCGGTCGCCCTGAATCACGGTGCGCTGCTGGTAGAGCTGCAGGCCTCGGAGTCCACCGAGCTCCTCGCCACCACCAGCCCGCCCGGGTCCACCGTGAACCAAGGCCGGAAGCACGACGCCAGGCCCCGGACTCTGATCGTGCACCCGCTTGCTTCCCCAGTGAATTCGCCCATGCCAAGGAGCAAGGCCGAGCACCACGGACTCAGCCCACTGGCGATCATCCGAGTAGAGACTGCACACGAGACCACCGCCGCCACGCGCCACGATCTGCACCGCCTCTTCGGCACTGCCCGAGTACAGCAGCAGGCAGGCAACGGGTCCGAAGACCTCTCGCTCGTGCACGACGGCTGTGTCGGAGGCCACCTCCAGCAAGGTGGGCGCGACGAAGGCACCCTCGCTCGGGGCCTCCCCGGACCACAGGCGGGTGCCAGCCGCCTCGAGTGTCGCGAGCCCTTCTTGCACTCGGCGCTGTGCCGCTGCGTCTACGACAGGACCGACTCGGGTGCCCTTCTCCGCAGGGTCGCCAACGGTCGAGGTCGACAGGCGCTCGACGAGTGCCTCCACGACAGCCTCCCGTAGAGACTCCGGCACCAGAACTCGACGGGTTGCCGTGCACTTCTGCCCGGCCTTCTGGGTGATCTCCGTCGCGGTCTGGTTGACGAACATCCAGAACACGTCCGAGCCGGGCTCCACATCCGGTCCAACAACGGCTGCATTGACGGAGTCCGCCTCCACGTTGACCCGAGTGGCGTGGCGGACGACAGCAGGATGGCTGCGAATGAGACGCCCGGTCTCCGCGCTGCCCGTGAAGGCGACGGCATCCTGCGGCCCGACGTGGTCCAGCAGCGTGCGCGGCTCGCCGTTCACCAGCGCCAGTGCACCCGGGGGTAGGACGCCCGCCTCTACCCACAGCTCGACGATGCGCGTCGCGAGGGGAGCCGTCGCGGGCGCTGGCTTGGTGATCACGGGCACACCGGCGAGCAGAGCAACGGCGAGCTTCTCGGCCATGCCCCAAGCAGGGAAGTTGTACGCGTTGATGTGCACGCCGACGCCATGCCGCGAGACCCAGACGTGCTGGGCGACGAAGCGCTTCGAACGCAGCACCGGCTCTGCGTCTCCGTCGAGCAGCACTCGCCCATCGCCCAGTCCGCGACCGAGCCACGCGTAGTAAGACAGCGTGCCGGATGCCCCGTCGATGTCGAACTTCGCGTCGCCGCGCGTCGTCCCGCCCTGTCGGCTCACGTCGATGAGGCTCTCGCGATTCTCATGGATCACTACCGACAGCTTCTTGAGAACGGCTGCACGCTGCGCGAACGAGAGCTCGCGCAGGGCCGGACCACCGACAGCTCGAGCATGTGTGTAGGCCGCGGCGAGGTCGAGACCTCCGTGACAGACCGCTGCTACGATGTCGCCCGTCGTGGCATCGTGGACAGGGATGGACTCTCCCTCTCCGGCGACCCAGCGATCTTCCAGGTAGTGGCGCAGTGGCTCCATCGTTTCCTCCGTGGGGCGCACCCGGTATCCGCCAACGCGCTGCGTTACCTCCCCCATCCGTGGAGACGCCATGATCGTGGTGCGGGACTTGGTGAAGCGCTTCCCGGCGAGCGGCCGGGGCACGGTCACTGCAGTCGACCACCTCTCCTTCTCTGTTCACCCGGGTGAGGTCTACGGCCTGCTCGGTCCCAACGGAGCAGGAAAAACCACCACACTCAGGATCCTCGCGACACTTGCCGACCCGGACTCCGGGACCGTCGAGGTCGCGGGCCTGTCCAGGACGACCGACCCGGTCGGCATCCGGGAGAGGATCGCCTACGTCCCTGCCGAGGGAGGCCTACCCCAGCGCCTCACGGCCCGAGAGGTCGTGCGCCTGTTCGCACGGATTCAAGGCGTCGAGGAGCCAGACGCCAGAGCAGATGCGCTGCTCGACCGGATGGGGGCCTTGGGGTACGCCGACACCCCCTGCGGCGACATGTCGACCGGCATGAAGCGACGCGTGGTCTTGGCGCGCGCGCTCGTGCACAGCCCAGCCGCCATGCTCCTGGACGAGCCCACAGATGGACTGGACGTTCCAGGCCGACGAGACGTTCTCGCACTCGTGAGAGAGCAAGCCGCCGAGGGACGAGCGATCGTCCTGTCGTCCCACATCATGGGAGAGGTGGAGCGCGTCGTGGACCGGATCGGCGTGATGGCTCGGGGGCGCCTGGTGTGCGAGGGCACGCTGCCCGAGGTCCTTGCTGCTGCAGGAGCAGACGACCTCGACGCAGCCTTCCTGGCGCTCGTGGGCGAGCCTTGAGACGGACGGCGCGCGCGCTGGTCGAGCTCGTGGCGGTGCTCGTTCGTCGCCTGCTCCGCGAGGGGATGGTCCGGCGCTCCCTCCTCTGGCCGACCGCTCTGACGGCCGGTACTCTGGTTGCCACCCTGATCGTCTTTGCCAGCCTTCAGGCGACCGAGACCGTCGGTGTCACGCGAGCTGTCTCCGCCGAGCTTCGAGGAGTCATCGAAGCGGCCGGGTTCGAGCCCGTCTTCGTGAGCGATGCCCGGGAGGCCGTGCGGAACGGCACCTGGGCAGCAGTCGACGGGCAGGTCCTCTGGACCAACGACCGAGGGCCCCGCGCACTGCAGCTCGAGGCGGCCCTCCGCGAGGCCCTGGAGGCACCTTGGCGTCCAGACCCGGTCGTTCCCTTGCCGCAGACCGCGGATGCCGCCCCGAGCGGGGCGGCCGTCTGTCGTCTCGTGGCATCGCTCTTCGCACTCTACGGCGTTGTCTTTGGTCTCGGCATGGTGGCGAGGGATCGCGATGACGGAACACTAGCTGCGGAGCTGGCTCTGCCCATCCCGCGCTGGGTACCGGGGGCCGCTCGCTGGATCGCGAGCACGCTGCTCTTGTCGAGCTTCTACGCGCTGTGCGTCGCGACCTTCGCAGCCATCATGGGTCTACCTGACGCTGCTGCGATGGCTCGCCACGGCGCAGCAGCCTGCGGGGCAGCGACCGCGATCGGGCTCGTCGTCGTGGGGCGTGCGGGCCTCAAGCAGAGCTTTGCCGGTCCCTTCGCCACTGGCATGGGCATGGCGACCGGCCTGATTGCGCTCGGCAACACCCATCCCGCAGTCGGGAGCTGGCTGCCGCTCGCGTCGGTGTTCACCGGCGGCGATGGCTGGGCACCTCTTGCCGGTACGCTCGTCGCAGGAGCCCTCGCCTCAGCCATCTTCGCCGTGCGCGCGGCTCGAGAGTAGCCATGCGTCCCGCCCGTGTGATCGCCATCGCCCGACGGGACCTCGCGCTCGAGCTCTCAGGTCGACGCGGATGGATCCTCCCGTTGATCCTCGTTGGCCTGCTCGCGCCGACCACGGTGGCTCGCGTGCCGCTCCCTCGTGCACCCCAGCCCGTCTCTCTGCGTGTTCGTGGCGAGGTTCCCCAGGCCGTGCAGGCCCTCGAGTTCGTGCAGGACGACGACCGGCCACAGCTCGACTTCCGGCGTGATGATGGTGTTCTCATCGTACGAGCCAACGGGATTCGTGACGACGTGAGGGCCGCACTCGACGGGGAGGCCCCCGCACTCCAGGTCAAGCGAGCCATCCGACCCATTCGGCTGCCCGGGCGCACGCTCCTGTTCGCGCTGATCAGTGCCAGCACGCTCACTGGCGCCGTCTCGAGCTCGATGGCGGGCGAGAGAGCCGCCGGCACACTCGTCGGACTCCTCGCAGCGGCCGTCACCCGACTCGAAGTCGTCGCGGGAAAGTGGCTCGCCTGGGGCGGGCTCGGTGCCCTCGCGTCGGTGCTCGCGGCCTGCAGCGCAATGGCGATGGGACGCGTCACACCTGGCTGGTGGCTGCTTCCCCTGCCAGTCGTGGCCCCCGCGACAGTCGCTCTGGGCTTCTGGCTCGTCCGACGAGCCACCGATGTCGTGACGGGAACCACCGTCTCCCTGCGCGTGCTGCCCGCAGTGCTGTCCATCACGGGACTCGGCGCCTGGTTCCTCGGCCGCGTGGACCCACTGCTTGGGGCCTCGGTACCACTGGGGGGCGCCTTGGTCGCCGCCGGCGGCACCTGGGACGGCCTGCTGGCCCCCCTCGTTGCGCTCTGCAGCTCCATGGCCTTGTCGCTTGCCTGTCTGTGGATGACTGCTCGGGACCTGGAGGATGCACCGCGGGAGGCTCCCCCGGGACGCACGCTGCGTGCCGCCAGTGTCACCACGGCACTCGCTGCGGGCGTCTGGTGGCTCCCCATCCTGTCGCCTATCCTCTGGGGTGCAGCAGGAAATCCTACCCTCACCGACGACCTCCCACGCGCCGCGGGCGTCGTCGCTGGGGGCCTGGGCCTCGCTCTGCTGGCGCTGAGCGGTGCTGCAAGCACACCATCCATTCTGCAGGCGCTCGGACTCAAGCGCTCGCCCGATGTCCGGTGGATCGCAGGAGGTGTCTTCGCGGGGGTCGTGCTGGCGCTCGTTCCCGTGTCCGGCTGGGCAGCTCTGCCCGTCTCTCCCAGCTGGGCTGCGGTGGTCGAGCGTCTCGGCGCTGCGAGCGGCGGGCTGGCTCTGTCCGGCGCCGGCTCTACCGCCGCTCTCCTCGGCCAGGAGCTCTTCTTCCGCGGATGGGTGCAGCATCGCTGGGGACCCCTCGCCGCCGTGCTTGCCTACGTCGTCGTGATCACGCCCCTCGACCCACTCGCAGGTCTCCTGGTCGGCGGAGTGTCCACAGGCCTCGTTCACGGGGGGCGCTGCGGTGTCTGGCCGGCGCTTGCTGCGCACGCGACCTGGACGGTGCTCTGCCTGCTCTGATGGGGGCCAGGCGAGAGGTCGACATGCGCGGCGTCACTCGTCCTCCGACTCGATGTGGTCAAGCAGCCGATGCAGACGCACATGCGCGAGGCGGGCCTCCAGTCCCTGACCGACAAACTGGCGGTCCAGTCGCCTCCTCGCTGCCGCCACGTAGGTGCCTCGGTCACTCGGCACTCGCTTCGCCCACATCAGATCCCTCGACGCCTCGAGCCTCCACAGGAGCGGCAGGTGCTCCGGCGCACTCGCTCGGAGCAGCTGCTGCGCTTCGTCGAAGTGAGCGCGCGCGGCCAGGGTCATCCCTGTCTCGGCCTCCAGAGCGCCGAGCCATCCCGAGAACAGCCCCACTCGGGCGCCGTCGTCGGCTGCCCTCAGCAACGGAAGCGCCGCTCTGTAGGCCTCTCGCGCCGGCTCCAGTAGCCCCGAGCAGTGCTCGACGACGCCCAGGTTGCCGAGCGACGCCCCCTCGCCAGCCGAGTCCCGCGCGAGACGACGCACGGCGAGTGCCTCGAACAAGCGCGCCCTCGCCATCTGTGTCTCGCCCAGCTCGACTGAGACCAGTCCGAGCGCCTCGAGACCAGCTGCCTCGCCACTTCGATCACCCACCTCTCGTGCCAGCACGACAGCGTCCTCCCACCAGGTGCGCGCATCGTCCAGTCGTCCGACCTGCATCTCCAGCGCGCCGAGGTCGGCGAGCCTGAGAGCCTCGAGCCTCCGCTCTCCCGTCTCTCGGTGCAGCCCGATGGCCTCACGGAATGCCACACGCGCCTCGTCGAAGCGCTCTTGGGCACGCAGTGCAGCGCCAAGATTACCGACGGCAATCCCTTGAAAGTGGAGCGTCCCGAGGTCGCGCAGCTCGTCGAGCGCGCGTCGCAGTGTGGTCTCGGCCTCGACAGGCTGACCCTCGACCAGTCGGACCACCCCGAGAGACGACGCCGCAAGAGCCGCCTCGCGGCGACGGTCCAGCTCGCGCGCGAGGCGCATGCTGCGGCTGAAGGCGGTGGCAGCGCTCACCCTGTCTTCGGTCTCGAACGCGAGCGTGCCCCGCGCGAAGAGGCAGCGCACCCGGCTGATGTCGTCCGACGCACGGTCGGCGATGGACGTAGCGCGGGCGAGGTCCGTCCAGGCGTGAGCGCTGCGCCCCTGCAGCCGGCGTGCATCCACACGCGCGAGCAGCAGCTTCACCTGGCGAGCTGGCTCCAGGTCGGGGAATGTCGCGCACTGCTCGAGTGCCTGATCAAGAAGAGCCCTCTGCTGTGGGAAGGGTCCGCGCATCAAGAACAGTGGCTGTAGTGCAGCGATCGCACGGGTAGCGAACCCCAGCGCATCGCGCTTCCCCTCGGGGTCGGAGAGACCCCAGCGGGCGATGGTCAGCAGCTCCTCACGAGCTGCATCGAGACGCGCGAGCACCTCCGCCCCGTCCCGATCCCAGGCTCGCTCTGCCCACACCTCTGCACTCTGGAGGACGCACTCTGCAAAGCGCTGAAACAGTCTCCGACGACGCTCTGGCTGAAGCCGACCGAGGACAAAGCTTCGCACGCGACGATCCATTCCGTAGCGGAGCACACCGGCCGACTGCGCCTCTGGACGCACTCGAAGGAGGCCAGCCTGCTCCAGTCGACGGAGGGTCGCGGTCGGATCCTTGGCCCGCTCGAGCGTGCCTACCAGACTGGGAATGTCGAACGCGATCGGAAAGACCGCACAGGCTTGAAGCACGGCTCGGGCCTCCACATCCAAGTGGCTCCAGACCAGACCGAGGACTCGGAAGGGGCCTCCCGTCTGCGACCGAAGACGCACGACGAGCTCGGCTGGGGCCACCTTCTTCGTCAGCGGGGCAACGAGACCGAGTGCGAAGGGGTTGCGCTCCAGTGTTCGGACGAGTCCGCGCGCGAGACTCGTGTCCAGGGGAGTCCCTCCTGCACGCCGCACCGCCTCGCCCAGCAACCGCACGGATTCACCCTCGGGGAGGGGTCGGAGTCGGTAGACGACCTCGCCTCGCACACGCAGCGGACGCGGTGAGTGGACGAGGAACCGGCAGTTCGGCGCGGACCCACCCCACGTCTCGATCACCCGTGCAGCCTCGCCCCCCAGAGCATCGAGGCCGTTCAGGACCAGCAAGTCGACGCTGCGCGCGGCGAGCGCGTGGCCGACCTGGACCAGACAGGCCTCATCCGTCCGTCCGAGGACCAGCGGCACGCCCAGCGCGTCACCGACCGCGCGGATCACCTCGATCAGTGCACCATTCCTCGCATCACACCACCAGACGCTTCCCGCCGTGCCTCGGCTCGTGAGAGCCACTTCCCGACACAGGCGTGAGGCGCCGACGCCCGGCTCCGAGACGACGGTGATCACGCGCGCTCCGAGCTCGAGCAGCTCGGTCAGTGCAACGAGATCTGCGTCCCTTCCTACGATCCCAAGCTCATCCGGCACGAGGTTGCCGCCGAGTACTTCCTGACTCCGCACTGGCGGCATCCAGTCCGGCTCTTCGCCAGGCGCCCGCAGTCTGTCCAAGCGGACTTGACCCATCAACCCCACGAGCTCGTGGTGTCCCGTGTCGTCTCGCGACCACTCACCGGGAGGACGACCTGCCACCACACTGCTGACGACCACCTGACCTGCTCGCACCACGGACGCGAGCCGAGCGGCCTGGTGCACCGCAGGCCCGTCCGTCCAGACTTCTCCGCCCTTCGAATCCACTGATTCGACACGTCCAGCGTGCACGGCGATCCGCGGGCGCAGCGTCATCACTTCACGGCTCTCACGCAGCGCGACGGCACAGGCCAGGGCCTGCTCATGCGCATCGAAGACCGCCAGTGAACCCTCGACAGGCGCCACTACACAGCGCCCGCCAGCCTGCTCTGCGTGCCGCTCGACGGCGGTCGCGAGCCGCCGCATCATGCGAGCACGGATCTCTCGACCGACAGCCAAGTCGTCGGCCACCCGAGCCAGCAGAAGGGCAGGCACGTCATGCATTCTGGACAGCATACACAGGCCGAACTCCGTGCCCCCTGCCGACCTGTCAGGCACCCCGCCGAGGTGGGTGCCCATGGTGACGACAGAGCGCTTCGATGTCATCGTCACTTCATTGATTCACCTCGCCAGAGGTGGTCTATAAAAAGTGGAGAACACGTTCTAGATCTCTAGCGCACCCCGCGTTACCGACCCGTCGGTCAGAAGTCTCCTCACCCTGGACTCGACATGCGCCGCACCGCCGTCCTCTGCTCACTCCTCGTCTCGTTCACTGCCTCGGCCGCTGACGAGGCGCGTGTCAGCGTCGACGATCAGGGTCGCGTCGTCGCACGGATCGCCGTCGCTGCCTCGGCCGACGAAGTGAAGGCCGTGCTCGCGGACCCCAAGGGCACCCTGGCTGCCCTGTCGCCGGAGACGCTGTCGGTCCAGACGACCACGGAGGGGCGCTGCGAGATGGTCGACCGCAAGACCCGCGGCGTGTGGCGCCCGTTCGCCTTCCGCGCGAAGCGCTGCCCCACGGCTCACGGCTGGACGGAGACCCTGGTGGCATCCGACGACTTCACCGCCTACGCCGCCGAGTGGGAGGTCGAAGACTCCGACGACGGCACCACCGAGGTGGTGTACACGATTCAGACCGAGATCAACGCGCCCGTGCCACGGGCCCTCGTGCGCACGAACCTTAAGACGGCGGCCGGCGACATGCTGAAGCGCCTCGCAGGCCTCTTCCGACGTGGAAGCGCGCGCCACTGAGTCGATCCGCACCTTGACGGTGCGCCGGCCGGGTCCCACGCTCAGCTCCGTCACACGGAGTCGTCGAATGGATCCTGCGGCACGTCGCGCCCTCGAGCGCCTGCGCGACCCTCAAGGGCACGCCCTCACCGAGCTCGCCCAGCTCGTCGTCGACGAGACGACTGCCACACCGCTTCGTGACATCGCCACGCCACGGTGGATCGCGAGCCAGCTCGCAACGGCACTAGAGGCCGCGACGCACGGAGATCTTCTTCGATCGTGGGTCGACCGCAGGCTCGACAGCGAGCGGGAGCGGCTGCACGCCGAAGACCGACCGCTGCGAGCCTTCCTACCGTCAGAGGCTGACGAGCCACTGCGGAAGCTGATCGGTCGCCAATACAGTCCCAGCGAGCCCTTCACCCTGCGCCTGATCGACCACGACGCGGTGAACGATCTTCTCGGGCAGGTCCTGTCGCGCACCGTTCGCTCGTTCCAGCAGCGCCTGCAGGTCTGGGATGGCGGTGTGTTGAAGAACGTGCGCGAGGAGGCCACCAAGCGGTCCCGCGGTCTGCTGGGAGGCTTCAAGACTCCGCTGGGTGTGCGCCGCAACCTGGGCACTCTAGGTGGAATCGCCGAGAACCTCGTCGACGGAATTCGGGACGAAGTGGAGTCCACCCTCGAGTCGCGGATCACCGACTTCGTTCGCGGTGCCACGCGGGACGCTGTGCGCTCGATCGCGAGAGAGATCGCCAATCCGGAGCGGGCTGGAGGGTTTGCAGAGCTGCGACTCGCCGTCCTCGACGTGGTGCTCGACACCCCGGTGTCCGAGCTGGCGAGCGAGGGCGACAAGCTGCACCCCGAAGACATCGTGGAGCTGGTCGTGGCGACCGTCCGCGCCTGGGTCGCCGACCCCGACTTCGTCGAGCGCACGGAGCAGCGCGTCGCCCTCCTCCTCGACGAGACTGGCGATGGCACCCTCGCGGCATGGCTCGATGAAGTCGGACTGCGAGATGTCTGGAGCGAGACCACGACAGAGCTTGTCGCGGGGCGGCTTCGCGCGGTTGTCGGAACCTCTGGATTCGAGACGTGGTGGTCCGGACTGTTCGAGTGACAAGGCCGAGCGCGATGACATCTCGTGACAGTGACAGGTGAGAGCTACGGCGACCCTGGCGCGTTGGCGGGACGTGGCCGCCGGTGAGGTTATACCCGCGAACGGCCCGTTCCAGACCGTGGAGGCCACATGCGCACGTTCTTGCTCCCGCTCGCCCTCGGCCTCGCGCTGCCTGCCACGGCAGTCGCCGACACAGTGGTTCTGACCCCACTCCTCCCCGATGGGGTCGACGGCAAGGTCATCGGAAACGTCCACCAGCTGCTGGCGTCGGAGCTCGACTTTGCCTCGGGTGTCGACAAGGTCGTCGACCTCCCGCAGCGTCCCTCTACCCTGAGCACGTCCTGCCTCACCTCCACCCGCTGCCTCGGCACTATCGCAGGCGGAAACGGTGGACAGAGGCTCATCTCGGGCATCCTCCACAGCCGCGGTGCGGGCTACGGTCTCGAGCTCGTCCTGTACGACGTCGCGTCGAACTCCATCGTCAGGCGACAGGAGTGGGAGTCCTCGTCCGACCCCACGGAGCTCGCCAACGGCATGACGGCCATCGTCTCGGAGCTGCTCACTGGTGAAGACCCGAACGCGACAGCAGCCGCTGCGCCGACAGTAGCCGCGTTCGATGACTCCTCCGACGAGGAGGACTTCGACTTCGACGAGGAGCCGCTCGGCGCACTGCCCGTCGCGGTTGGCGCCGGAGCTGCCGCGAGTGCTCCGCCCGCCGCCGCCCCCGTCGAGGAAGACCCACTCGCGAGCATCAGCTTCGGCGGCTCCCCAGCGGACATCACGGTGGAAGACATCGACGGCATCCAGTTCGGCGCGCCGGCTGCAGGGACGAGCACTCCCGCCCCGGTCGCTCCGCAGCCTCTTCCGCCGGCACCGCCAGTCATGCCCTCCTCTTCCGTCGCCGACCTCGATGCCCCCGCAACGAAGGTCCGCAACCGAGCTCCCAAGGAGAAGTCCATGGGCTCGGGCAGCGGTGCCACCATCGAGCGGGCCGGAGCCGAGACGCTCCAGTTCACGCTCCGAGGCGGCTACTCGAACTACTACCGGTTCAACTTCATGACGATCGGGGGCGAGGTCGGGGTGCCCGTCGTAGCGGGACTCAACGTGCTCGCAGGCATGGAGGCCTACGGGACCTCCCGAACCCTGCCGCCGGATCTCGCCGCACTCGAGGGTGAGACCAGCTCCTGGGAGACGATCTTCCCGATGAACCTGGGTGCCATGTACAAGTTCACCGGCGGGATCATTCAGCCCTACGCGGGCGCCGATACCATCTTTGTGCAGTACTACCGCGACGATGTGGGTGCAGACTGGGCGGCTGGGCTGCGCGCGCGCGGTGGCGCAGACTTCATGCTCATCGACAACTTCGGGCTGAACGTCAACGTGGCCTTCGGCATGTGGTCCGGTCAGAACTGGCCGCTGATCGAGCAAGGGGTCGGCAGCAGCGGCCTGCTCCCGCAGATTTCTGGGGGAACCGTACTCGCCTTCTAGTCAGAGGAGCGAGTCGCCCTACTCCCGAGGTGCGGACTGATCGCGTTGGACAGCCTCCTGCCGCTCTTGTGCCTGCTCCTCGGCATCGCGATCCCGCTGCTGGTGGTGGGGCTCGTCATGCGACGGGGCATGCATCAGCTCTCCGCCGCGAACACCTACCGTGTGGTCGCCGAGCGTCTCGGCTTGTCGGTCGACACCCGTGGGATCTCCCTGCAGGGGCACCTGGACAACCGTCGCATCTGGATCGGCGGCGTGATGGTGGGCCACGGCACCGAGCGCCGCACGATGACCTGGGGCGTCGTCGATCTCGTCCGCCCGCTGGGGCTGGGGCTGCTCGTTCGCCGTCGTGGCCTCTCCGATCGAATCTTCCGTCGTGGACGTGCTCCGGAGATCCGTCTCGACGACCAGGAGCTTCGCCGTCGGCTGGAGGTTCACGGCGACGCTCCCGAGCAGGTACGCAGGCTCCTCGGGCCCGATGTATTGGCACCGCTCGCTCGCCTCGCTGCACGCTGGCCGGATGTCGTGCTCACCGATGGCTCGGTTCGGGTTCACCTGAAGCGCCCGATCGCTGATCCCGACAGCCTCCACGCTCTGGTTGACGCCATGCTCGAGCTCGCCCGTGCGCTGGAGCACGCGCGCCAGCGGGTCGCACCTCCCCCGCGACTGGCGACTGTGGCAAAGACCTGGAAGCCGCTGGCGACAGACCTTGGTCTCCAGCTGGAGAGCTGGCTCCCCGCGATGTCTGGAGTACGGGCAGATCGGCAGGTGACGGTCGCCGCGTGGCGTGGCGAGCGGGGCTACAGCGCGACCATTCGGGTCGGGCTGCGCAGTGGCCCAGAGCTGGGTCTGCGAATTCAGCCCCAGAGGGCCCCCGATGGCTTCTGGAGCGTCGGCCAAGACATCCAGCTGGGTGACGCCGACTTCGACAACGCCTTCGTCGTGAAGGGCTGGGATCCCATCACCATTCGTCAGCTCCTAGACGAAGAGACACGCGAGACCCTTCTCGTTGCAGCCACCAGCGGCGAGCTGCTCGTGGACGACCTGCAGGTCCGACTGCGCTCCGTGATGCTGACGCCCAGCGAGATCCGTCAGGCCATTCGGCGCTGCGAAGACGTAGCCGAGCGCCTCGGGCGCTGAGGCTACTCGTCGGCTGTCGGCGCAGCCCGAAGCGCCGTCTTGCCGTCGACTTGGTAGGTCTCGGCGAGCCCGGACGCGAGCAGGCGCTGCACGGACTGACGCCTCAAGTCCGGCGCGTCGGGAATGGCATGGCCCTTCCAGCGGTGCACGAAGTAGTGCGCGCCGACGAACCCCCCGCCTGCTGTGAAGTGGGCCTCAGCCCGACGAAGCTCACGCAGGACCTCGCTGTCGACCTGGTCAGGGGCCGAGGGGCGCAGCTGGGGCGCCTGCCCGAGGTCTGCGTAGGCAAACTCATCGAGATGCTCGAGCAGGTCGATCGTCGCCCACGCCGCGCGTGTGAGAGAGCGTGACAGACCATACTGACCGAAGGTCGCCACCCACATCCGCTTCCCGAGCGCGTGCACCGCGGTCAGTCCTGGCGCTACGTCGAGGTCACCCGAGAAGACGATGCCGATGTCATAGGCGTCGGCGACCGCGAGCGTGATCATCTCCGCCACGAGAGACGTGTCGACCATCTTCTCTTCGGTGTACGCGATCACCTGCTGGCAGTGCGGACACTCGCGGGTGTTGGCGCGACGGTTGAACCGACGCACGAAGAATCCGGGCCGCCGCTCCAGCTCGTCGAGGAGGTCAGACAGCGCGTGGCGCTCCTGAGTGTCCTCCTTCGAGTTGGGGATGCCCGTGTAGTAATACGCGGCAGACAGCGATGTCCCGCCCACGTGGCCGACAACCCAGTCCGAGAGCTTGCCGTGATCGAGCCAGCGATCGGATGCAGTGCGTCGCAGGTCCTTCATGTGGTTCTTGCCATCGAAGAACAGAGCGACGCGCATACAGACATCCAGGCAGATCGGAACGCGGCATGCGGGTCAGAGGAACCGTACTGGCCGCCGCGCGTCCGGTTAACCGCCTTTGACCGTCCCGCGCAGCCCCGAGCCCGCCAACATGGGTGATTGACGGGCTCGAAGCACGCGCATGAGCCGCCGAATCAGTTGCCCGCCGCCGACTTTGCCGCGAGCAAGAGAAGGTCCTGGAGCCGCCGCCCCATCGCCTGCGCATCCCTCACCGTGCCCTCGAGCAGCAGGGCATCATCGAGGAGCATCCGCACCATCGGCTCGGCGACCTCGGTCTGCCCCGCCTCGTGAAGAGAGGCCAGAGACTTGATCAGCGGGTGCTTCGGATTCACCTCGAGGACGCGCTTGGCTCCGCCGTAGACGTCCTGGTTGGCCGACCGAAGGATCCGCTCCATGTTGGCGCTCATGCCCTGCTCGTCGTCGACGAGCACACATGCCGAATCCGTCAGGCGGCTTGATCCGCGGACGCCCGCCACCGAATCACCGAGCACGCCCTCCACCCAGGGAGTGAAGGCCTCGAGATCCGCCTTGTCTGCGTCCTCGGCCTCCTCGTCCTCGTCCAGCGAGAGCTCGCCACGGGCGACCGACTTGACGGTCTTGCCCTCGAAGCCCTCGAGGCCTTGGACGAACCACTCGTCGACGGTGTCGGTGAGGAGCAAGACGTCCCAGCCACGCTTGCGGAAGGCCTCGAGGTGTGGCGACGCGAGCGCTGCCTGCCGGGACTCGGCCGTGATGAACCAGATGTCCTCTTGGTCCTCGGGCATCGCCTCCACGTACTCTGCCAGCGACAACAGACCCGTGCCGTCGTCGTGAGACAGCGCGTTGAAGCGAAGGAGCGGCAGCAGCGCGTCTCCCCAGTCTGCCTTGTCGTGGTAGTAGCCCTCCTTCAGCAGCACTCCGAAGTTGTTCCACACGTCGGTGTACGTGGGCTTGGGCGCGGGCGGCAGAGCCTCATCGCCCTCCTCGGAGGCCTCGATCTCCTCGGGCTCCTCGGGGGGACGGTTCGCGAAGCGGCTGAGCTGCTTGAGAATGCGCTTCGTGAGCTGCTTGCGGATCTTCTGGACCACGGCGGTCTTCTGGATCATCTCGCGAGAGACGTTCAGGGGGATGTCCTCGCTGTCGACGACGCCTCGCACGAAGCGGAGCCAGTCCGGCAGCATGCCCTCGGCATGTTCGTCGATGAGCACGCGCCGGACGTACAGGCGCGGTCCCTTCTTCATGTCTGGGTAGAACAGGTCGTAGGGTCGCTGTGCGGGGACGAACAGCAGCGCGCGGTACTGGATCGGCGAGTCGACAGACATGTGGACCTTGAAGGCCGGATCCTTCCAGTCCACCGCCACGGTCTTGTAGAAGGCGTTCGCCTCCTCCTCCGAGACGGTCGCTGGCGGCTCCATCCAGAGCGCCTTGCCGCTGTTGGCCTGCTCTTCTCCGACCGTGATCGGCCAAGGCAAGAAGTTGCTGTGCTTACGGATGATGGACGACAGCTTCTCCGCATCCGCGAAGTCCTTCGAGTCCTCACGCAGGTGGAGCGTGATGGACGTACCGCGATGCTCGCGCTCTCCCTCCGCGACGTCGTAGGTCCCCTCACCTGCCGACTCCCATCGGACTGCCGGCGAGCCCGAGTGGGCGCTGCGCGTCTCGACGGTCACCCGCTCGGCGACCATGAAGGCGCTGTAGAAGCCCAGGCCGAACTGACCGATCAGCTTCGGCGCATCGGCCGCGTCCTTGACCTGCTCCAGGAAGGCGCGCGTACCGGACTTGGCGATCGTGCCCAGGTTGCCGACGACCTCCTCCTCGGTCATGCCGATGCCGTCGTCGTCGATGGTGATGGTGCCTGCTTCAGCATCGACCGCGACGCGCACGCCGGGCTCGTCCGTGCTCGCGGACACGAGCTCGCTGTCGGTGAGGCCGATGAAGCGCACCTTGTCGAGCGCGTCGGCGGCGTTGGACAGGAGCTCGCGCAGGAACACCTCCCGGTCCGAGTACACCGAGTGGATCATCAAGCTGAGCAGCTGCTGGACCTCGGCCTTGAAGCCATGAGTCTGTGCGGTCATCGTCGTTCCTCCGCAGACCGTGCGAATTCCGGGCGCTGTTCTACGCACGAAGCGGAGGGCGGCAAGGGCCGGCGCGCTGCTTACTCCGCGAGGCCAGCCCCAGGAGCGGTCTCACCGGACGCAGGCACGTCACCCTCGGCCATCCGGGAGAGCTCGTCGAAGCCGGGCAGCTCGGAGAGATCGGGCACAATGATGATGTCGATGCGACGGTTGTTCGCCCGGCCCTCTTTCGTCTTGTTCGTGTCTGCGGGTCGGAACTCTGCGTACGATGCCGCACTCACGCGCTCGGGAGGCAGCCCCTCCGCGACCAGCAACCGACTGACGGCGATGGCGCGCGCAGAGCCCAGGTGCCAGTTGGAGGGAAACTGCTGGGTGGCGATGGGCTTGTCGTCGGTGTGACCCGCGATCTGGTACTCGCGATCCTGAATGGAGGCGAGGATCTTCGCGACATCTGCCACCGCAGCCTTGCCCTCGCGCGACAGGGAGGCCCCACCTGGTGGAAACAGGATGTCCGTCGCGAGCTCGACGACCATGCGACCGTCCACGACCTTCACCGTGAGGGTGCCCGCATCGATCATAGCCTGGAACTTGGACACCAAGTCTTGGTAGCTGGAGAGCATGGCGTCCGTGCGTGCCTTCCGAGCCTCGAGCTCCGCGACGGCCTGCATCAGCTGCGCGTTCTCGGCCGATGCAGAGCCGAGCTGCTGACGAGTCGACTCGAGACTCGCCGACGTACTTGCGAGCTGGTTCTTCGTGGAGCGAAGATCGCTATCGAGCGCCCCCATGGCATTGTTGATGCCGTCGATGCGCTTGTAGAGCTCCTGGTTCTCCGCGACCACAGCGTCGTACTTCTGCTTCCCGACACAGCCACTGAGCACCAACAACGACAACAGGAGCATACGGACCGACAAGGGACCTCCAAAGCAACGACGCGGGCATTACTCGGTGCCTACCCTCTCGTCGAGCCCGTCTTCCGACACGTCGAGGCGTCCCGCGAGCACCGAGTGGCTCTGCACGATCGCCAGAACACCCGGACGTGACGGTGTGGGGAGCGAGGCTGTGAGCGCCTCCGGTGGCACGCCATCCGGACCGTGCGCGAGCACCCGGTAGGTGCCCGTCGGAAGATCGGGCAGCGGGAAGCCAGGCCCACGGCGACCGAGCGGGAGTGTCCAGTCCGCCGCGACCAGCGTGATGCTGTCGACGCCCGCATGCTCGGCGCCCAAGACCAAGACCGGCCCCTCGGCACTCCAGGGAAGCTCGACATCCCGCCCTGGCTCGACCCGCACGGGCAGTGCTGGCCGTCCGTCACACGCGGCCCGAGCCCATGCGGCTGCCGAGAGCTCCACGCGGTACGAGCCGTCCGCCTCGGGACGCGCCAGCTGCTCGCCGACGGTCACCGTGCAGCCGCTCCCCTCGACACGCAGGCGGGTCGACACCGCGGGCGGCGCGAGCTGAAGACGCCCCGCGACCTCGCTCGCTGTCAGCGAGAGCGGCTCAGCGGCTGGGCCCGGACGACAGCTCACCTCGGGTAGCCCCTCGGGAACCCCCTCCAGACGCCGCTCCGCATCGGGCTCACATGCAACCGTCGCCTCGGCCTCGAAGGCGGGCCCCAGCCTCCACACCAGCTGTGCCGAGCACTGTGTCGGCGGACAGCTCACGGCCAGCGAGCGACGCGCGGGCAGCACGAGTCGGACCTCAGTCCCTGCGTCTTCCGGAGCTGACCGACGCTCGAACCACGCACCATCCTTCTGGAAGTGGAGCACCTTCGTGTCCTTCCAGGCGACGGCAAACCGCCCCTCGGCGTCTGTCTTCGTCTTGGCCTCCAGCGTCTCCACCGTGAGCCCTACCACCGGCGAGCCGTCCATCTCGACGACCTGACCCACGACGCCGGACGGCCCCGTCTCGTGGACACCGTGGCAAGCAAGCAACACAGCAACGAGCATTGGCCTCTCCCTCGACCCTGGATAGCCTCCCAGCATGCGCGTCGTCCGCCCCGGCTTTCACGCTTCCGTCTACGCCGCGGTCCGCAGCGTGCCCGCGGGCACCGTGACCACCTACGGAGACGTCGGCGCAGCGCTCGGCAGTCCGAGGGTCGCTCGCCACGTCGGATGGGCTCTCGCGGCTCTCACCGACGACTCTGTGCCGTGGCATCGGGTCGTCAATGCCTCGGGACGCATCTCCTTCAAGGGCGACACCCCGAGGGCTGTGCTCCAGCGGGCTCGCCTCGAGGCGGAGGGGATCGTCTTCACCTCGTCCGGTAGGATCGACGGCTTCTCTGCCTTGAGGCTCACCGCTCGCGATGCACTCCTGGACGCGATCAGCGACGCGCCAGCATGACCAGGCTCCAGCCGCCGAGAAGATCGACCGTCGTCTCGGGAGCGAGCTGGAACGCCGTGCGACGCACCCGGTCGACGACACGCTCTCGCAGAGTCTGGCGACGAGGCGGCACGCGGTGGAAGATGGACGCCTCGATGCGCCAGCCGGCGTCTTCGAGCCGCGCTCGAGCAAGGGCCCGCGTGTAGGCGTGTACGTGGCCGTAGCGCTCCCGAGCCTCCAGCGCGCGCGCGGGCCGAATCACGTCGAGCACGGACAGATCGAGCGGCGACCGGACGATCAGCGTCGGCCCGAGCGCGGCCAGATCGCGCAGCAGCCCGACATCGTCGACGACGTGCTCCGCAACGTCGAGACACAGCACGAGCTCCGCTCTCACCCCCTCGCGACAGGGGTCGCCGACATGAAAACTCGCCCCTCCTCCTCCGGCTCGGGCGCGGGCGATCGCCTCGGGCGCGATGTCCCATCCCTGGACCTCGGACTCAGGCCACGCCTCTGCGAGCCGCGTCGCCACTCCGCCGGCCCCACAGCCGACGTCGATCACAGAGCGCGGGCGCAGGCCTGCTCGGCGCGCGACCTGCAGCACAGCCTCGGCCTTGTGCGGCGAATCCGAGAGGTGCCAGTCCGGATTGTCGTTGGCATAGCCACCGTCTCGGTAGCGGTCTGGCACCGTGATCGCCTCCCCTTCGATGGTTACGACGTGCGGCCGTTGCCGTCACCCCGGGATTGAACATGGTGCTCGCACTGCTCGTCGCCGCCACCGCCCAAGCTGGCGGCTACTACTACTCCGACTCCGGCATTGTAGCGCTCGGACGAGGGGGAGCCTGGGTCGCCGGCGCTGACACCCAGTTCGCGCAGGAGTACAACCCGGCCGGACTGGTGCGAATCACGCGCCCCACCATCAACGTCGGGCTCACGCAGGTCCAGCAGAACGTGACCTTCGAGCGGCAGCGAGCGTCCTCGGGCACGACCACGACGGGGCCGTCAGCTGGCGGCTTCTACGATCCCGTCCAGAACGAAGCGCCGCCCTTCCTCGTGCCGCAGATCGGCTACGCGATGCCGCTGCCACACGACCTCGCCTTCGCCTTCGGCTTCTACAGCCCGTTCGCTCCGTCGAGTGAGTACGACAAGGACGGCTCGCAGCGCTACTCGATCATCGATTCGTCGGTCTACCAGTTCTCGGTCGGCCCCTCGATGGCCTGGCGGCCGTTGCCCTGGTTCGCCTTCGGAGCCGGCATCAACTGGCAGTACTTCTACGCAGAGCAGTCCGTGAAGGTCACCGCCTCGGGCCTGGACAGCCCCGATGGAGACATCGCCGTGGGCGTGTCGGCAAAGGACACCAGCACCTTCGGCTGGAACGCAGGGGTGCTCATCGAGCCAATTCCCCAGCTGTCCATCGGAGCCTCGGTGACTCCACCCTCCAGCTACGCGGCCCGCGGCAACGCCAAGGTCGACTTCACAGGCAGCAACCTCGAGGTCTTGCTCGAAGAAGACGCCTACGTCTACCGCGACGACGTGA
>PKDJ01000274.1 GCA_002862545.1 Pseudomonadota bacterium | reverse complement strand
AGCTGGCCTCCCCGTGGATCGGCGATCCGACCACGACCACCTACGCCGCGCGGGCCACCGATCCGTCGGGAGCCGCGCTCACTGGCATCCTCGAAGTCTCCGAGGTCAAGTCGGGCGGCTGCGTCCCGCGCTGACCTCAGCTGGCGCCCAGGCTCAGACCGCTGTGGATCATCACCAGGTACACCGCCGTCTTGGGCAGCCGCACCAGCAGCGCCAGCGCCACCTGCGAGGCTGGCACCCGCAGCGCACCCGCCGACCATGTGCCCAGCGCGAGCGGGAGCGGGAGCGCGCCGATGGCTGCCACGCCCCAGCCCCCTCGGCGGTCCAGAAGCTGCCGGATCCGAGGATGCTTGTCGGCCATCCAGCGCTCGATCCGCGGCGGCATGCCGATGGCACGCCCGACCAGGTAGCCCGACAGCCCTGCGAGGTAGCTGGCGGCGGAGCTGACCAGGAGCACCGCCTCGAACGACAGGCCCCCCGCCGACGCGAGGAACATGAACGGCACGTAGGACAGCGGCGTCGGCGTCACGTCGATCAGCAGCACGACACCCGCTAGTCCGAGCAGGCCGTAGCGCTCGACCGCGAGCGTACCGACGGCCTCGATGGGCTCCCGGAACCACGCGCCGAGGACCGCCGCCAGCGCGAACACGACGACAAAGCCCACGGCGAGCTTCCAGGCGGTCTGCGCGACCGTCGGCGAGGCCTCCTGCTGCGGTGTCGGGTCGCCCGTCACGTCGGCGCCCCGACGAGGGTGAGCTGCGGGTCGGCGCTCCAGTCTGCCCGGTCGCCCGTCGCGTCCAGAGCCTTCACCAGCGCGAGCCCGTCGGCATCGCCCGCCTCGAAGAACACGGCAGGAGCCCCCATCGGCGCCTGCACCCGCACCCAGCCTCCGGCCTCGAGCGTGAGGGTGGCGTCACTCCACAGATGCTGCCAGCACCCCGCGGGCAGGTAGAGCGTCACCGAGGTCGCTCCAGGGTCGAGCACCGGCGCGACCCAAAGGCAGGACCCGAGGGTGAACTGCCAGCACAGCCCAGGCGTCTCCGGGTCGTCGGGACGGGTGAGCCAGGGGTGCCGCACGACGGGCAGGCCCCGCTCCGAGGCCTCCAGCCCGAGTCGCGTCCGCAGCGGCGCCAGAGCCGCGTAGACCCGTGCAAAGCGTGCAAAGTGCTCCAGGCTCTCCGGAGCGTCGTCGATCTGGTGGTTCCGAGCGGGCTGGTTGCCCTCGTGGGTGCGGAAAACCGCGGTGAAGGCATTGAGCTCGATCCACCGATGCAGCAGCTCCGCCGAGCGCCGGTAGTCGAGCAGCGGAATGGCCAGCGGCAGACCGGGCACGGCCGTGGTGATGTAGCCACCAATGTCGCTGTGGTTCTGCGAGATGCCGGAGAAGCCCGAAGAGAGCAGGCCGGTGACGCCGCTGCGGATGCCGTCCTCGGAGCGCCAGCTGGTCAGCTGGTCACCGAGCCAGAAGAGCGTGCTGTGGCCGGGGCTCCGGGTGAAGCCGGCGCGCGTGAAGAACACCACGTCGCCCTCGCGGCCAGCCTCCTGGATGGCCTCGCGGTTGAGCTGAGCCCAGGCCTCGGGGTAGGCATTGTGAAAGGCTGCGGCATCCGAGCCGTCGTGCAGCACGGCGTCGAAGGGCAGGGCCTCGGCGAAGTCCGCCATCCAGCCGCTCGCCCCCACACCGATGACCTGCTCCTTGAGCACCTCCTTCATCCAGGCCCGTGCCTCGGGATGGGTGAGGTCGATCATCGCGGCCGAGAACGAGGTGTTCTTCACCAGGTAGGGAGAGCCGTCCTGCTTCTTGACGAGAAACCCCCGCTCCTTGCCCTCCTGAAAGAGGTTCCGCCGGCACGGCTCGGTCCGCTCCGAGACATCGACCAGGAAGGGGTTGACGTAGGACAAGATGCGCGTGCCGTCCCGCTCCAGCTCCGCGCGCAGCCCGTCCCAGTCGGGGTAGCGCTGCGGATCGAGCTCCCAGTTCCACCACAGCTGCCAGCCTACGGAGGTCTTGCGGGCGCCGACCCAGTCCTGCAGCCACAGGGCCGCGATGGGCGCGTTGGCAGCCTGGAGCGACGCCACCATGCGGCGCGCCGCCTCCGTGCCCCCCTGCATGCCGACCACCGCGCCCCGCTGAATCCACTCCGGCAGGGGCGGCATGCGCCCCGTGAAGCGTGTGTGGGCCTCGATCTGCTCGGCGGGCGTGGCGCCACCGTACAGACGGACACCGACCCGCGCACTCCACACCTCGACCTCCACCCGGTCGGCGGCCCGCAGGTCGAAGCGGCACAGCTCGTGATTCTCCAGGCAGAGACTGCGACCACGGCTGGTGAGGAAGTGCGGCATCGGCGTGCTGGAGCGGGTGTCGTCGCCGCCCGCGCCCGCGACGGTGTTCATGAACCAGGTCAGGGGCTGGATGCCTCGGCCGATACCGGGCTCCTGGCTGAGGAGGGTGAGGCACCGGCCCTTGAGGTCGACGTGGGTGAGCTGTGCGCCGAAGCCGAAGAAGCGCTCGTCAGCCACGCTCGCGAAGCGTAAGAGCGCCCGCGGCTCCCCCGGAAGCTCTGGACCCAGCTGCACGTCGAGATGAAGCTGCAGCTCGTCGAGCGCACGGAGCGTGGCGGTCCACGAGACCGTGACAGACCCCTCGAGACGCCCCGAGAGCACCACCACACCGTCCTCGGCCGCGACGGTGTCGAGGTGCTGGACCGTCGACCAGGGCCCGAGCTGGTCCTTCGTGAGGAAGAAACCCCGGGATTCGCGCACGTCCGCCGCCCCGCTCGCCGCCGCCAAGAAGGCAACCCCGGGAACGGACTCCCACAAGCAGCGCCCCTGCTTGTGCACGGAGAGCTGCAGGCACTCGGCGTCCCAACGGACCGTGAAGTCGTGGAGCGAGTGCGTGACGGTCGGCGAGGAGGATTGAAGTGACATTCGGCCCCCACTAAGGCGACGGCATGCAGGTGGCGATCATCAGAAGATCCCCCCGTGGCCAGCGCTGACGAACCATAATATACTCGTCGGTAGATTATTTGCAGCATCTGGAGACTCTGGCATGTCCCTCCACATCGACCGCTCCCCCCGACCTCTCGGAAAGAGCGGACTCTCTGCCTTCCCCCTCGCCTATGGGCTCTGGCGATTCGGCGGAACCTCGGTCGCCGAGGCCCGCGCGAAGGTCGAGACAGCGCTCGAGGCGGGCATCGATCTCTTCGATCACGCCGACATCTACGGGGTGGATGGCGGCGGGAGCTTTGGAGATGCCGAGGCCCTCTTCGGCAAGGTGCTTGCCGAGGCACCCCACCTCCGCGACCGCATGATCATCGCCTCCAAGGGCGGCATCGTGCTGGGACGCCCCTACGACTCCAGCCCTGCGTGGCTCCGTCAGGCCTGCGAGGACTCCCTTCGCCGGCTGCAGGTCGACACCATCGACCTCTACCAGATCCACCGCCCGGACTTCCTCGGACATCCCGCCCGCATCGCCGAGGTCCTCACGGCCCTGCGCGACGAGGGCAAGATCCGCCACGTGGGCGTCTCCAACTACACGCCCAGCCAGTTCCGGGCCCTGCAGGCGCACCTGCCCTTCCCGATCGCCACGCACCAGCCACAGTTCTCCTGCTGGCACCACGCGCCGCTCCGCGATGGTGTGCTCGACCAGTGCCTCGAGCTCGGCGTCACCCCGCTCGCCTGGAGTCCCATCGCCGGTGGTCGCATGGGCATGAGCGTGGCCGACGCTGCCCAGAGCGCCGAGGGCCAGCGCCTCGCCGACCTCCTGACGGTCCTCGATGGCGTCGCCGAGGCCCAGGGTGTGTCCCGCACGGCTGTCGCCCTGGCCTGGCTCCTCGCCCACCCCGCCGGGGTCATCCCGATCCTCGGCACCCAGAGGCTCGAGCGCATCCGCAGCAGCGTCCAGGCCTTCGATGTCACCCTCGACCGGGCCACCTGGAACGCCATCCTCGTCGCCGCTCAGGGGGAGCCGCTCCCATGATGAATGTACAGAGCGTGAGCATCCCCGAGCAGCGCCAGGTCGGCGGCGTCGACTTCCCTCGGGTGGTCTCTCCAGCCCAGCCCGGCGCCGACCTGGAGCAGAGCCTCGCCTGGCTGCAGGCCAACGGTGACGCGCTCCGCACGCAGCTGCTGGAGTCCGGCGCCATCCTGCTGCGGGGCTTCCCCTTCGGCGGCGCGACCGACTTCGACGCGATGGTCCAGGCCGCAGGCTTCCTCGGCATGCCCTACATCGGCGGTGCCGCCCCCCGCAGCGACGTCCACGAGGGCCGGGTGCTCACGACCAACGAGTCACCACCCTCCGAGCCGATTCCCTTCCACCACGAGATGTCCCAGGTCCCCAGTCCGCCGGCTTACGTGCTGTTCTTCTGCGACGTGGCGCCCGCGCAGGGTGGCGAGACCCCCATCGTCCTCTCGCATCGTGTCTACGAGCGCTTTCGCGACATCTCGCCCGACTTCGCCGACAAGCTGGAATCCCTCGGCGCCCGCTACGTGCGCGTGATGCCCGACCAAGACGACGACTCGTCCGCCATCGGCCGCTCCTGGCGCTCCACCTTCCAGACCGACAGCCGGGAGGAGGCCGAGGCCCGCATGCAGGAGATGGGCATGGAGTGGGAGTGGCTGCCGAGCGGCGACCTGCACACCGTGACCCGCGCCCTACCGGCCATCCGCACCGATGCCCGCACCGGCAAGAAGACCTTCTTCAACTCCGTGGTGGCCGCCTACACGGGCTGGGTCGACAGCCGCAACGACCCCACGCGGGCCGTGCGCTGCGGCGACCACAGCCCGGTCGATGGCGAGGCCCTGCTGGCGACGGCCCAGGCCATGCAGGAGGAGTGCGTCGCCTTCACCTGGCAGCCTGGGGATGTGCTGATCCTCGACAACGCCCTCGTCATGCACTCCCGGCGCCCCTTCTCCGGACCGAGGCGGATCCTCGCCTCCATCGCACGCGGCTGACCGTCGCCCGTGCCCGCCCCACAGTTGCGAGCCCGGGCAGAGCCGGTATTCTCTTCCCAGGCACCCCACTCGCCAGGCCCTCGTAGGGCTCGAGAGGCCTCCATGCATCGCTCCCCTGCACCCGTCCTGCTCGGCCTAGCTCTCGTCCTGGGCGCCTGCCGTCCACCCGAGGCACCCGAGGAGTACCAGGACCTCGTCGCCTTCCTCTTCGAGCACTTCGAAGACGAAGATCCCGCAGAGCTGGAGGCCGGCCTGAGCAACCTCTCGGGCTGGCTGAAGGGCGAGAACCTGGCCTCCGCCGAGGAGGGCATGAGCATCGCCAGCCCACCCAAGTCGGCCATTCAGGGCCTCGAGGGGCACAAGCACAGCGTCGACGGCGTCGAGGGCGTGAGCATCGCCACCGAGAGCGCCCACAAGAGCAAGGTGCTCATGGAGTCGCTCACCCAGTACTCCTTCGCCCGGATCATGCCCGACGTGTACCCGGTCTACGAGCGTGAGTTCGAGGAGGGCAAGGGCTGCATCGTGGAGCGCGACTGCCTCTGGGCCGAGGGCACGGTCTACTCTCTGGCGGACTGGGGGCTCCTGGGCGAGGTCGAGGCCGACCGCCGCATCCAGTTCCGCTGGGTCGAGACCGAAGACGACGGCTGGGTCTTCCTCCAGCGATGGTGGCTCACCGCTCCTTCTACCGGAACCAAGCTCAACCTGGTGATCGACGACCAGTACTACATCGGGGCCAACTTCCCGATGGCAGGCGGAACGCGCCGGGTCCATGCCAGCTGGCTGACCATGCAGATGTCCACCGGTGACGCCTCCAAGACAGCCGCCAACCAGCTGATCAAGAACTGGAAGAAGGACGCCGAGGACCTCGATCTGTGGATCGACGAGAACCTCTGAGCCGTCGTCAGGGCGCGTCGGGGAGGCCCGCGAGGACCGCGGCAGCCAGATCCACCGAGCGCTGCACCGCATCCCCCTGCCCGTAGTCGTCCGCCTGCACGACCACGACGGCATCCGCGCGACGCGACAGAAGCACGAGGTTGCCGCCATTGCCGGTCATCGCCCACACCTCCTCGGGGCCGGCTGGAGAGCCGATGGTCAGCCCCCACCAGAGCTGTCCGTAGCGGGTTCCGGGACCAAGGGTGCGCCAGGGCTGGAGCATCTCGGACACCAAGGCCTCGGGGATCAGCTGCTGCCCGTGCCACCGCCCGTCGTCGAGGGCGAGGCGACCCAGCTTGGCGAGATCCACGGCGCGCAGCTCGAGCTGTCCGCCCGCCTGGACCTCTGCGCTCCGGGAGCGCGTCCACTGCACTGCCTCGATGCCGAGCGGGTCGAGCAGGCGACGCTGGACGTAGGCATCGAACGGCTCTCCCACGGCCTCCTCGACCACTTGTCCGAGCAGGAAGACGCCGGCCGTGCAGTAGCTGAACGGAGCCAGGCCTCGCTCGTCCAGCGCGACGCGGCGTGCCGGCAGACGCAGCACGAAGGAGCGCCAGCTACGCCGCCGGTACATCCGCTCCTCGAACCCCGGCGAGCGACGTCCCTGCCAGTCGTCGCAGTCCAGGGTCGACGACATCGTGAGCAGGTCGAGCAGTCGCGTGCCTGCATGGGGCCCCTCCGCGGCGTCGGGCAGGATCGCACCGAGGCGCACCTCGATCCCCGACAGATGCCCGTCAGCCACCGCCGAGAGGACCGCGAGTGCGGTGATGGACTTCCCGACGGAGCGCACGTCGTGCAGCGTCGGGTCGGCCCCGGGCTGGCGGTGCCGATGCGATCCCTCGCGAAGCTGTCGGTGGGTGACCACCTCTCCCTGCTGCTCGACCACCACCGCGACGACACCCGGACGCTCTGCGAGCGCCTGCTCGAGCGGTCCAGCCCAGGCGACGTGCACGAGACCCCACAGGCCCAACACGCTCACGAAGCCCCCCTCCACCTGACCAGGAGTAGGCTCTCTGTGTCACCGGCGGAGACCCTGGTGGCGTCAGTCTGGCAGCCCGAGCGCCTCACAGACCCGAACATCGTCGAAGTCACCAAACATGTTGAGGGTCGAGAAGCCATTTGGACCCTCCGTGTAGCGAGCATCCGTGGCACGCGCGACGACTCGGTTGCCGTCGTCGTCTTCGGCCGTGCAGACCAGGTCTGTGCCGAGGACATAGAAGCGCATCGCAGCCACGTCACCGGCAGAGAGGTCGAGTCCCCCGTCGTGATCGACACGAGCGAGCTGGTCGAAGCTCGGATTGTCACAGGTCTCACCACACTCAGAGGACAGGTCATCCTCCTCGTCGTCGGTGAACGCCGCGATCTGAAGGAAGTGCCCCTCGGCAAAACAGTCCGAGGCACTGTTACGGGCGAGGGCGCACCGGTAGCCAATGAAGCCCTCGTCGGGCACGTCGTCGAGCGCCGCGCGGGCGAGCAAGCCTGCCCGCCAGCGGCCGGTACAGACGGGCTCTCGATCGTCAAACGTCGCGTTGAGATCGCCATGGCCCGTCGTGACCAGAGCGCCATGCTCATCCATGCGCTCGAAGGTAAACCAGGTCGACCCGCCGTATTTGACATCCTTGTTGTTAGCGGAATCGCCGACCTGGAAGGGGTAGCTCCCATCGGCTGGCATCTGAGCCAGCACCACCTCAGACCCGTCGGCTGCGAGCAGCGAGCCCTCGACGAGATCGTAGTACTCCCACTGGTCCGAGAGCCACTCCGGCTGGATGGCGGGGCGCTCGATCTTCGGTCCACCATACTCGGGGCCAACGCCGCGAAGCGTCCAGGACAGCTCTGCCGCGTAGGCGTCACCAAGACCAGGGCCCTCGTAGACCGTCGCGGTTCCAGCCAGCGTCGCAGTGCCTGCGTGCTCATCGACACGAAACACCGCATCCTCCGAGAGGTCGAGCCGCGTGATGGCCTCCCCATCGTCGTACAGACCGACGAACCAGAAGGCATGCCCGTCCTCGTGAGCCTTGGCGGTGTAGGTGCGATCTGCACAGTTGAGGGGGTCCGCGATGAACAGGAAGTCCCGTACCGCATCGCGCGCATCGCGACTCGGCTCGGGCTCGAGTGCTCCGCGCCCGACCCAAGTGACCTCATCGTCGTCGAGGCGGTGGCCGTCGGGCAGCATGGAGAAGCTGGGACCACTGCTGCTGTAGTCGTAGATCGACCACTGCATGCCCATCGTGTCGGGGTTGTCGAGGCTGCGGATCCAGCCCTGGTTCATCAGCTCGCCCTCACCGATGCCGGCCGTCCAGCCATCGTCGGGGTTGCCGCTCACGTTGGCGTTGTAGACCATGTAGATCTGGTAGTGACCCTCCCCGAATCCGTAGGCCGACTCTACGTCTTCGCCTCCGTAGACCGTGCCGAAGATCCGAAGGGTGTTGTTGGCTACGTCGTGCCGGGCCCACACCATGGCGTCCTTCGTGTCGAAGGAGAAGGTGATGCCCGCGTCGGTCGCTCCCGGTAGACCCTCGAACAGCGAATCGAGACGCAGCCCGTAGTCGGGCGCAGCCAAGACGCCATCCGGGTGGTCGGAGAGACGGTACAGGGTGCTGCAGGTCGAGCAGCTGGACTCGGTCCCTCGGGAGCGCACGTCGGCGAGGACCACGTAGTCACGCCAGTGTACGCCCTCGCCGAGCAGGGCTTCCTGTCCGCCGCTGGTCGCGTAGATGGACTGGCCGCTGTAGGTCCAGTCCATGCCGAGCGGCTCGGGCGGGTCGTAGAAGTTGTCGTCGAAGTCCAGCCCGTTCGCGTAGAGCAGAGCCCCGAGGTCGGGATCTCGATCGTCGCAGTCGACCGCGCGGACCACACCGTCCCCATCACAGTCGGCGTCATCCGCCTCGCCACACGGCACCTCGTCACCCGGCATCGGAGGAGGCAGCACGCCAAAGCCATCACCCTCGTACGCTCCTTGAAGGATATTGCAGGACGCGAGAGGGGCGAGGGAGAGGATAACGAGCGCACGCATGGGCGTCTCCAAGGGTGGCCGGAGTGAGGTGTTCCAACGCGAAGCACCCTAGTGCCCCAACCGAGCGCCGAACAAGCAGCGACACCCCGGCGAGATGTACAGGAGGACAGACCTCGCCCTCAACGCGCCGCGGACCTCTATATATTGCCAATCGACAACTATTTGTGTCGCGGCCCCCGCTCAAGAACGGCGGGACCCGAGGTGGCGCAAATGGCACGAATTAGACCCAGGCTGCACGCATGCCGACACCCATGCGCCCCCGACGCCGCACACCCGATGCGGCCTCTCGTGGCCACGATGCGCACCGGCACTCACGCTCGGAAGCCCCTCGCAGCCCCATCGTCCAGGACCCGGAATCCGTAGGAGGTCGACCCCGTAGACGACGTTAAGCTCTGACTCTCCGAGGAGGCCTCATGAGTCCGATTCCGTCCATCCCGGAAGTCCCTTACGGCCTGCACCGCCACCTGTCCGGTGTCGACGTGAGCACGGCCAGCGAGCGCGTGCGAGCGGCCCTGAAGGCTGAGGGCTTCGGCGTCCTGACCGAGATCGACGTGCAGTCCACCCTGAAGACCAAGCTCGATGTGGACACCCGGCCCTACCTGATCCTGGGAGCCTGCGCGCCGCCCTTCGCGCTGCAGGCCCTCTCCGAGGAGCCCGGGATCGGCCTGCTCATGCCGTGCAACGTGGTCGTAGCCGCCGATGACGACGGGGGCTGCACGGTCTCAGCCATCGACCCCATCCTCATGCTCTCGGTCGCCGGCAATGGCGACCTCGACGACGTCGCCTGCGAGGTTCGCGAGCGGCTGCTCCGAGCCCTACAGGCTGCCTGAGCTGAAGTCCGCCACGGGCATGCCCAGCGCGGCAGCTGGTGGACCACGCCGCCGCAGGCTGCGATAGGCCACACCCATGCGAATCGTCAGCCTCCTGCCCTCGGCAACCGAGATCGCGGCCAGCCTGGGCCTCATGGACCAGGTCGTCGGGGTGAGCCACGAGTGCGACTTCCCCGCCTCGGCCCGCGATCGGCCGACGCTCACGTCGAGCATCCTCGCCCACGGCCTGAGTCCCGCCGCCATCGACGCGGCCGTGGCCGCAGCGAGCCTCGAGCGTCGTCCCCTGTACGCCGTCGACGGCGCGCTGCTGACTCGGCTGAAGCCCGATCTGATCCTGACCCAGGGTGTGTGCGCCGTCTGCGCGGTCACCCCGGAGACGGTCTCGGACAGCCTGAGCTTTGCCCGCCTCGAGGCCGCCTGCTCCGCCCCCGTGCTGTCGCTCTCGGGCATGGACTTCGCCGGCATCTGCACGGACATCCTCGCCGTCGGTGAGGCGACGGGCACCGAGGAGCAGGCACGTGCTCTCGTGGCCTCCCTGCAGAGCCGCTGGGCGCGTGTGTCAGGCCAAGGCGGAGCGCGTCCCCGTGTGCTGATGCTCGAGTGGCCCGAGCCCCCCTGGTCCGCCGGTCACTGGGTGCCCGAGCAGGTCGAGGTCGCCGGAGGAATCGCCGTGCTCGCCGAGCCTGGCACCCCGAGCCGGCGACTCTCTTGGGACGAGATCGCAGACGCCGATCCCGACATCCTCATCGGTGCCGCCTGTGGCTTCGACCTCGAGACCAACCGCCGGCACCTGGCCAACCTGCTCGCGTCCCACCCCCGGGCGAGGACGCTGCGTGCAGTGACGGCAGGTCAGGTCTGGGCGGTGGACGCCAACGCGCTCTTCTCCCGGCCTGCACCGCGGGTCGTGGAGGGCGCTGAGCTCCTCGCGGCGATCCTGACCGATGCCGCTGTCGATGCGAGCCAGGCGGTCCGTCTCGCGCCGTGACGGGCCGAGCCGCCGCGGCTCACATCACGCGGGCAAACATCGAGCAGATGGTCTGGTTGGCCTCGCGCACCGCCTTCGAGGCGTCCGCTACGATGAAGCCGTGCCCGAGCGACGACATCTCCTTGTGCTCGCACTGGCCGCCCGCACGCTCGAGAGCCTCAGCATAGGCCTGCGCCTCGTCACGGAGCGGGTCGAAGCCCGCAGTGATGATGACTGCAGGCGGCAGGCCCGCGTGATCCTGCGCGAGCAGGGGTGAGGCATAGGACTCCTTCATCTGCTCCGGGTCCGACACGTAGTTGCTGTGGAACCACTCGAGGTGCCGGCGCGTGATGATCTGGCCCTCGGCGAACTCGTCGATCGAGGGGAAGGTGCTCGCAAGATCGGTCGAGGGATAGATGAGCAGCTGCGCCCTCGGCTGGTGAGACCCGGCATCCCGGAGCCGCAGACAGAGTGCCGCGGACATGTTTCCGCCCGCGCTGTCACCACCGATCGAGATGCGCTCCGGGTCGAGACCCAGCTCGCCGGCGTGGCTCGCCACCCACTCGAAGGCCGTGCAGCAGTCATCCAGCGGCGCCGGGTAAGGGTGCTCGGGCGCCAGTCGGTAGCTGACCGAGTAGATCTTGATGTTCAGCTCCTTCGCCAGGAACTCGCAGAATCCTTGGTAGGTCTCGATGTCGAACACCGTGAACCCGCCACCGTGCAGGTACACCAGCGCTGGCGAGACCTCGCCGGCGCTCTCGGGGGTGAACTCCCGCACTCGAATCTTCTGGTCGCCGCCGGTGACGTAGAGGTCCCGGCACGTGACGCCCGCGAGCGAGGCCTTCTCGAAGGGCTTGAGCTGCCCTTCCCACAACGTACGCAGCTCGGGAACCGACTTCGAATCGTCGAGAGAGAGCACCTTCTGCTTGAGCAGCAGAGACAGGAGCAGCTGATTGGCCGGATCCATCTCTCGACCGCCGCTCGCGGTGAGCTGGGGCTGTCCGGAGAGCCAGAGCAGCATGCTGTCCGGCAGGGCGAGAAACCAGCTCGTGAGCATGTGGACCATGAGTCCCCCGTCAGCGGTGGGCGGAAGTGGATGGGCTTGGTCGCGAACTAATCACACCTGTACAGCCGAAGCACTGGGGAGATCCCCCATACCAAACCACGCCGGGCCAGCGATGCCAGAGCGGCGTCACCTCTCTGCGAGGGGCTCCAGCCCGAGCAGGAAGCCGAGCATCGCTGCGCGGCTCTCGGTGAAGATCGTCGCGCCCCGCCCTGGCGCGAAGGCATGGCCGCCGGGGAGCGAGACGACGCTGCAGTGCTCGGGCCCGAGGAGAGCGCCCAGCTGGGTCAGCTTGTCGTGGTCGCAGACCCGGTCGTCACGGGCACAGAGCAGCAGCGTGGAGCGACCCAGCCCCTCCAGCGCGGCCCGCTCGTCGCGCAAGAACCGGTGCTCGGGCTCGAGCGCCGCGTGACTCGCGGCCATGAAGGCGGCCCAGTAGCCGGCCGGGTAGGTCGCCCGTCGCCGCGCATGCAGGGCTCGGAGCACGAGCTCGGGAAGCGCGCTCCGAGGCGTCATGCCGAGCCAGTTCCGGTAGAAGTGCTTGAGCTCGTCGAGCGACTCCCAGGCGTGGACGGAGCGCCACTCGGCGCGCTGAAGTACGCCAGCGAAGGCTGGAGTGGCGACGTCATGCACGAAGGGTGCGACGAGCACCAGGCGCCTCACACGCTCTGGATGAGCCAGGGCATAGGCGAGGGCCACCCCACCCCCCAAGGAGTACCCCAACAGGTCGAAGGCCTCGTCGAGGCCAAGCGCCACCCGTGACTGCTCAAGATGCTCGACGAAGGCTGACCGGTCGACACCGCGGGCCGCGAAGTCGAGGTCCGTCGTCACGCAGCGACCGTGATGGGGCAGCTCGAGCACGATCACCCGACGGCCCGAGAGGGCACGAATCAGCCCTGCGAGCTGGGCGCCCATGAAGTCGATGCTGCTGGTGCCACCGGGCAGGATCACGAGCGCAGGACCGGAAGACTCGGCAACCGCACGCTCGTGCAGCCAGGCGGTGGCGCCGCTCGAGAGCACCACGCTGCGACAGACGAGCCCTGCACCCGCGAGCCGGCGCTGCGTCTCGCGCTGAAGGAGCCAGGAGCCCAGTCGAGTCTGGCCACCGAAGCCGAAGAACCAGACCGCCGTAGCCACCAGAAGCAGCGCCACGACCTCGAGCGTCACGACCAGGTACACCGCTCCTCCCCGCCACGAGACCACGTATCGACGCCGTGGAGGCGGGGCCCGACAGGCGCACTCACGCTCGCGTCACCGACGCTGACGCACCGAGCGGCAGCTCCCCCTCACCCGCCGGCCGCCTCTGGGGCTCGCGACCCAGGACGTGCACGACCGCCGCGACGAGCAGTCCCGGCAGGAGCAGCCACGGCAGCTGAAGGAGGACCGCCCCTACCGCGCCCGTGAGGACCCAGCGTGTGCTCTCCAGCCAGCGGGCCCAGGCCTTCTCCTCGAGCAGACCGCCGAGGGCGACCACGCCCAGGACGATGGCCAGAGCGACGGCGACCCGTGCGGCAAGCGACCAGGTCTCGCCTCCGAGGATCGACCAGGCGAGGAGCAGCGGAATCGGCATCCCGGCTGCCGCCACGTACAGACGCATTGCCGGCCTAAGCCGGGTGCTGCCGAGATCCTGCGGCGGGTAGGACGGTCCGCCGGGTGCGACGCGGTGAAGCTCGGCCGGACCGACGAACCACACCCGCAGCTTGTTCCAGCCCTGGGCGCGCCCGGTCGCCCGCACGAGCCGTGCCCAGATCTCGAGGTTCGCCCACAGCGCATTGTAGGTGCCGAGAGGCTGCGTCAGTCCGACGTCGGCCTCCTCGACCTCAGGCTCGAAGGTACCGAACATCCGATCCCAGATGATCAGGATGCCGCCATAGTTCTTGTCGAGGTAGGCCTTTTGACGGCCGTGGTGCACGCGGTGATGGCTCGGCGTGTTGAGCACCCACTCGAGCGGACCGAGGCGCCCGACGTACCGGGTGTGCTGGAGGAACTGGAACAGGTAGTCGAAGACCACCGCCCCAACGAACATCTCGACCGGCAGGACCAGCGCCAGCGGCAGCCGCCACAGCCACTTGAAGGTGTTCTGCAGCAGTGGCTGCCGGAGCGCTGCGGCGAGGTTGAAGTCCTCGGCGGCGTGGTGTGCAGAGTGAATGGCCCACAAGATGTTGATCTCGTGGTGGTGCCGGTGCGCCCAGTAGGTCGAGAAGTCGAACAGCACGACGGCAAGCAGCCACGCCCAGGGGGCATCGAGCGGCAGTGTCGACCACGGCACCCAGGCCGCGACCACCATGAAGGGCACCATGAAGAGCACCTTCGTGAAGCTGTCCCAGACCTGGTAGAGCACCCCGTGGCCGATGTTGACGACGAACTCTTCCAGCCTGTAGCCGCCGTCGGCGCGCAGCCGACTCCACAGGAACTCGACGGCGATCAGGGCGAGGAAGCCGGCGTAGGCCATGGCCAGGAGCTGGAGCTCACTCATCGGATCTCTCCCGAGAAGACGCCGTGGCCGAGCAGCCCGAGGAGCCCGAGCACCGTGTCGGCGTGACCGACGGGCTCGTAGCTGCGGGCGACGGCGAGGCCGTTGAGGGTGGCGAAGACAAAGACGGGGACGCCCTGCTGAAGAGGCTCCGGCAGGGAGGTCGTCGGCACGAGCTGGGCGAAGGCGTCGGCAACCAGGGCGTCGAAGTCGGCCATCACCCGCCGCATCGGCTCCTGGAGATCCTCGCTCGTGCGGGACGCCACCGCGAGCTCGAGCCAGGCCGTGAGGGCAGGCCCCTGCCACTGCTCCCACATCTGAGCGAGCAACGCGTCAGGCGACAGCGGGGCCGCGCCCTCGTGGGCCGCGACGAAGTCCCGCACGACCTCGGTGAGCACGTGCTCGAGGCCCGCGACGAGCAGGACGGCCCGCGTGGGGAAGTGGTGCAGCAGCGTGCCACGCGAGACACCCGCCCGACGACAGACCTCCTGGGTCGTCGCGCCCGCGTAGCCACACTCGCTCAGCGCCGAGACCGTCGCCTCGAGGAGGCGTCGTCGTGTCTCGAGGGCGCGTGCTTGTCGGGCCATGACCACAGCTCCCGTAACCGTCAGAGCTGACTGTATTGCCAGAGCCCAAACCCGTCAAGTCTGACTGTTTTCTGGGCCGCATCGACATCCACCACATGCTCTCTCCCTCGGCCCGGCGCACGGCGCATCGTGACCTTTCACCACCACCCTCGACTCGGCGAGTGTGTGCCGAATCCGTGCGTGCCGGGCAACTGGCTCCACGGTGCAGGCTGCCACCTGGAGTCTCCTGCGAGCCGGTCCCTCACTGGTTAGGCCGAGTCCCTTCGGAGGACACTGTGGCCCACAAGGTTGCGCTCACCGGCATCAAGCCCACCGGCACCCCACACGTCGGCAACTACCTCGGGGCCATCTTGCCTGGGCTCGAGCTCGCCGAGCGCGCGGACTGCAAGGCGTACTACTTCGTCGCCGACTACCACGCGCTCACCGGTGCACAGGACCGCGAGCGCCTGATCCACGAGACCTACGAGGTCGCCGCCACGTGGCTCGCCTTCGGCCTCGACCCCGAGAAGGTCGTCTTCTACCGGCAGTCCGACGTGCCCGAGATCTTCGAGCTGGCCTGGATTCTCGCCTGCTTCACGCCCAAGGGCTTCATGAACAAGGCCCATGCCTACAAGGCCGCCACGGATCGCAACCGCGACGCGGGCGAGCCCGAGGACGCCGGCGTCGGCATGGGGCTGTACACCTACCCAGTGCTCATGGCGGCCGACATCCTCATCGTCGATGCCGACCTCGTCCCCGTCGGCAAAGACCAGGTGCAGCACGTGGAGATCGCCCGCGACATCGCGCAGCGCATCAACCACCACTACGGCGCCGACGCACTCCGCCTCCCAGGGCACTCCCTGAGAGCGCAGACGGCCATCGTGCCCGGCCTCGACGGCCGCAAGATGTCCAAGTCCTACGGCAACACCCTCCCCTGCTTCTTGCCCACCAAGAAGCTGCGCAAGACGGTGATGCGCATCAAGACCGACTCCACGCCTCCCGAGGAGCCGAAGAACCCGGACGACAGCGTCGTGTTCGGCATCCACCGGGCCCTGCTCGACGCCGATGCCGAGAAGGCCCTGGCCGCCGAGTACCGCTCGGGAATCTCCTGGGGTGGCGCCAAGCAGCTCCTGTTCGAGGAGCTAGAGCGGCATCTCGCGGAGCCTCGCGCCCGCTACGAAGAGCTGATGGCGAACAAGCCGCTGCTCGACGAGATCCTCGAGTCCGGAGCCTCCAAGGCCCGAGAGGTCTCGGTGCCGGTGCTCGCTCGCGTTCGCGACGCCATCGGAATCGCTCGCCGGTAGTGCGCCGACGCAGTCTCTTCAGGCGGCGCGCGGACCTGGAGGAAGCGGCGCTGGCACGGGCGTCTCCGGGGCTCGCACGCGCGAGATGAGGCGCAGGACGGGTCGAGGACGGCTGCCCGGCTCGTTCGTGCGGTCGTAGCGTCGGTCGTCCATGCCCACGGCTCGGCTCAGGAGAAACATCTCGTCCTCTCACTCGGGATGCTCCCAGTCTCGTGCGGCCCCTCTTGAAAGGGTCTTGACGCTCTCTTGCGTTCGGTGTGGACCTGCGCAGCATCTGCTCCTCTCACGATGCGCGGGACGCCGCGAGACCAATCCCGTGCCTCTGCCAGCCATCATCTCTTGCTACCCAAGCTCTCCACAGAGAGTGGAATGCGGGGCACCTAGCGCCTCACGGCGTGGGCGATGCGAGCGCGTCGACCTGGCCGGTTGGGATGATCACGCCGGTACCGACCGCATCTCCGGTCTCCGGATCGATCATGTACAGCTCCCGGTTTCCGAACTCGGTGCCCGGTCCCGTCAACCACAGCACTCCGCCGTGGAACGTCATCCCACTGCCCTGACGGGTCGTGCCCAGGTCAGTCAGGCGCGCCACCGGCAGCATCCGGTCCTCGGGCCCGAGACGCCACAGTGACTCGCTGTTGCCATAAAAGACCGTCCCATCCGGGTGCGTCGCCAGATCCCAGCCCCCTCCCTCTCCCGACAAGTCGGGAAGGCCCAGATCGACCCGGTCGAGCGTCTCCCAGTCATACCGGTAGAGATGGTCTGTCTGGTCTGCGACGTAGAGGTGCTCCGGAGTCGCCGTCATGGCCATCTGTCGGAGACGTGGATCGAAGAGCTCGGTGAGCTCGCCGGTCGCCAGGTCGAGGACTCCGACGCCGAACGACGCCAGGCTGCCACCGATCACATACAGCTGGCCACCCGGGCCGAAGGTCATCGACGTGATGCGCTCCTCCACGCTGCCCAAGAGGCGGACCCTGTGACCCTCCGTGTCGATCTCCCAGATGTCGGTGTCCCTCGACCAGCCCCCCGTGGCCGCGTACATCAGCCTCGCACAGGCATCGTCGACGCCGTCGCAGTCCTGGTCGAGACCGTCTTCACAGACCTCGATCGCCCCAGGAAAGACGCTCGGATCATCGTCCGCGCAGTCCTGACCACGACTGTAGGCTGCGAGGCCAGGTGCTGGCGCGACGCAGGAGAGCATCCCGTCGGGCTCCCCTGTGCCGACGCCATCGCCATCGCCATCCGGCACCCACGATGTCGGGGGACCGATCCGGGGGTCGTCGTCGTCGCAGTCCTCGCTGTTCGGCACATAGAACAGCGTCGGACGCCGACAGGCAACGACGGTCTCCAGAGCGCTGCCATAGCCATCGGTGTCGGCGTCCAGACTCCACGCGGGCGCCGTGGCGAGATCGACGCTGGGGTCGGCGTCGTCCCGCAGCGCGTCACAGTCGTTGTCCCGCCCGTCACAGATCTCGGTCGCAGAGGGATGTACGCGAGGATCCCCATCATCGCAGTCTGAGGAATCCGCCACGAAGCCCTCGGGCATGAAGCACGCCCGCACACCGTCTTCACGCGCTCCGCTCCCATAGCCGTCGCCGTCGGCATCGCGATGCCAGCGCCGCAGGGTGCTTCCATCCAGGCCCGGGTCGTCCTCATCGACATCGTAGTCGCAGTCGTCGTCGATCGCGTTGCAGACCTCGGTGCGACCAGGATGGATGGTCGCATCGCGGTCGTCACAGTCGTCACCGCCGACGACCCAGCTGCGGTAGCCGTCCCCATCCGCGTCGCAGAGGAAGTCACACTCCGGATCATCGCAGTCGACGAGGCGATCGCCGTCGTTGTCCTCACCGTCAGTGCAGTGCTCAGCACAGGCGGGCTCGCAGTCGGGGTCCGCGCAGTCCACGCGGCCGTCGGCGTCGTTGTCGCGGCCGTCGTCGCAGATCTCTGCGCACTGCAGGTGCGAGCAGTCTGGATCGTCGCAGTCGACGAGACCATCGCCATCGTTGTCGCGGCCGTCGTCGCAGTGCTCGATGCAGCGGTCCTCACTGCAGTCCGGGTCCATGCAGTCGACCAGACCATCCGCGTCGTCGTCCCGACCGTTGCCGCAGTCCTCAGAACAGTGTCCGTAGCAGTCGGCATCCACGCAGTCCGTCAGCCCGTCTCCGTCGTTGTCACGGCCATCGTCGCAGATCTCCGCGCACCGACCATCACAGTCGGGGTCTTCACAGTCCACGAGGCCGTCACCATCGTCGTCTTGGCCGTCCTCGCAGGACTCCGCACACTGGCCGAGACAGTCCGCGTCGCCACAGTCGACCCAGCCATCACCGTCGTCATCGCGTCGGTTGTCGCAGACCTCGACTGCTGTCTCGGGTACAGGACTGCCACAGCCCATCATCACCAGAACCGCCAGAGTGCGCATTCGCTACCCCCCGGTGGAGTGTCGATCCACGGTCGGCTCCAGGTCGCCTGACAGTGCCTGAAGATCTCTGATGCGCCCGCGCTCACCGTCCGTGGCCACCACCCATGGCGAATCCACCGACACGGACACAAATTGTCCAAAGGGTTGCGCATTTCCTGTTCAGAGTCTATTTCTGGTGAAATTGCACTGGAGGCGCCATGCACCGCGTCGTTTTTGTCCTCTTTCTCGCTGCTTGTGCGGGAGACGCTCCGAAGTCCGAGCCCACCGACAGCTCCGGCGTGACGTCGACCAGCAGCGTGACCAGCCCGACAGGCGACGCTGTCGGCCGCTGCGACTACGTGAACGCCTTCTCGCAGAGTGACGAGTGCAAGGAGTACCTCGGCTCTGGCTGGACGGTGGATGCGGCCACCACCGACTGCACCGCGCCTTCGCCCGGCTCCGAGCCGGGCGCCTTCCTCGAGGGTGTCACGTGCGATCGCGAGAGCATCCTCGGCGAGTGCATCGTGGGAGAGGGCACCCCGGAGCACACTGTCCTCGTGTTTCCCGGTGAGTACGGTGATTCCTGCGATGGTCTGGAGCTCGGCTGTACGTTCGCAGGAGGCACCTTCGTGCCGTCTCCGATCTGCGAGGGCGCGACGGGTGGCGGGGGCGGGGGCAGCACCGTCTTCCAGCAGTTCGAGCAGATCTGCGTCCCACCGATCGAGGGCGAGCCTGCAGGAGCCGGTCCCGATGGCGAGGTGTGCACCTGGCAGGCGATCTCCGGTGCAACGGAGGAGGGCCGGTACTTCGCCGACTACGCGGACTGCAGCGCCGTGCTGACCCAGCGGCCCTACTGGGGCGCGTCCGCATCGGCCGACACCGCGCCCGACGACCCGCGCCTCTCCGACCCCACCTGGGTCGCCGAGTACGAGTGGGTGACCGACCAGGTCGAGGCCTCCGCCTGCATCTGCTGCCACTCGACCACCGAAGCCCCCGACGGTGAGGCCTCGGGCTGGTACATCGAGGCCGGTCCGATCTGGACCGACACCTTCGATGACGACGGCATGGCGATGATGGCCGGCTGGGTCGATTCGTCCGTCTTCGGAGCCTTCGAGGCCGAGGACAACAACGGCTTCTCGCGCGAGCGTGCAGGCAGCCCCACCACCGACGAAGACCGGATGATCGCCTTCTTCGAGGGCGAGCTCGCGCGCCGCGGCCTCACCCGCGAAGACTTCGTCGACACCCCGCCCTTCGGCGGCCCCCTCTACGACCAGCTCGAGTACGTCCCCGACGCGTGCGCCGATGGCCTCGGTGTGGCCGCGGACGGCACGATCACCTGGGCCGGCGGCGACGCCCGCTACGTCTACGTGCTCGAGGCCGACGCGAATCCCCCAGGCGTCCCACCGAACCTCGACCTCCCCGAGGGCACGGTCTGGCGACTCGACGTGGACTGGACGGCCGACCCGGTGGCATCGGGCCTGACCTACGGCGACACGCTGCCGGACACCTGGCAGCGCTGGCCCGAGGACGGCTCGGCACCTGAGCTGATGGCCGGTGAGACGTACTACCTGTACGTGCTCGCCGACATCTACCTCCCCCTCACGCGGTGCCTCTTCACCGTGGAGTAACGGGCCGCGCGGGTCGCGATACCCTGCTCTCCGAGGAGGACCGATGCCCCACGCCCTGCCGCTCCTGCTGGCGCTTGCCTGCGCCGACGAGGCGCCCGGCTCCCTGGCCGACGACCTCGTCTTCACCGATGCTGACGGCCTCGACGTGGCCCTCTCCGACTTCGCCGGCGACGTGGTCGGCGTGGAGCTCTCCTGGCTGCATTGAAGGAGCTGCCAGGCCCTGGCTCCAGGGTCGCAAGCCTTCTTCGAGCAGCACCGTGACGCCGGCTACACCGCCGTGACCCTTCTTCCCGGCAAGGTCGAGCCCGACGCCCTCGCCGAGTGGAGCGCGGCCTTCGGCAGCACCCACCCCGTGCTGGCCGACAGCTACAACGACGGGGGACGCGCCTGGAATCTCGGCCAGGGTCGTCCGCAGTTCGTCGTGCTCGATCGCGACCACCAGGTCGTCTTCAACGCCACCTCGGATCACGACGGCTACCAGCAGGCCATCCTCGACGCGCTCTGAGCCCCGGTGACATCCCGCGACACTCTCCAGGGAACCCAAGCGCCCCATGCGAGTCCGACCCCGCGGAGGTGTCATGACTCGTTCCCAGCTCACCGGCGGCCTGGCCGCAGTTGCCCTGCTCAGCCTGTTCGTCGTTCCCCGACTCGTCTCTACGTCCGCTCCGGCCACACCTCCGAACAGCACGTCCAGCGCACAGCCCTCGGCGCCGCCCGTCGAGGCTCCTGCCCAGCCCGCCGAGGAGCCTGCCACCCTTGAGCTCGTGTTCGTCTTGGACACCACCGGCTCCATGGGAGGCCTGCTCGAGGGCGCCAAGGAGACGATCTGGTCCGTCGTGAACGACTTCCAGAGCCAGAAGCCAAGTCCGAAGATCAAGGTCGGACTCGTCGCTTACCGCGATCGCGGCGATGCCTACGTCACCCAGGTCCAGACCCTGACGGACGATCTCGACGGCATCTACGGGGCCCTCGCCGCCCTCAGAGCGAACGGAGGTGGAGACGGCCCCGAGTCGGTCGTGAAGGGCCTGGTCGATGCCGTTCGCGAGCAGCCCTGGACGCCGAGCGGGGAGGGACGGGTGTTCCGGTCGGTCTTCCTCGTCGGCGATGCCCCTGACAAGGCGTACGCCGATGAGCCGACAGCGGAGGCGGTCATCGCCGAGGCCCGACAGGCGAACATCTACGTGAACGCCATCCAGTGCGGCACACAGGGCTCCACCGGAGTGGAGTTCGAGCGCATCGCCGCCCTCGGCGGCGGCACCTTCCGCGCGGTCGCCCAGGACGGCAACGTCCAGCGGGTCGCGACCCCGATGGACCGCGACCTCGACCGTCTGGAGCGTGAGCTGTCCGGCACCGCGCTGCCCTGGGGCACCCGCGACGAGAAGGTCGCGGTGCAGAACAAGCTCTCCACCAGCGGCTCCGCATCCATGTCGACCAAGGCCTCGCGGCTGTCCGTGCTCGCCAAGGGCGGCTCCAAGAAGGTGGTCACGTCCCGGGGCAAGGGCGATCTGTTGGACGATCTCGACGCCGGCAAGGTCGACCTGTCGGCGCTGTCGTCCGACGAGCTCCCCGACCGCTTCGCCAGCCTGAAGCTGGAGGCCGTCAAGGAGGAGGTCGTGCAGACTCGTGCCGAGCGGGCTCGAATTCAGGCCGAGATCGACACCCTCGTGGCCCAGCGGGATGCCTGGCTCGCCGAAGACCGCGCCAAGCGCAAAGATGCCGAGGCGAGCTACGACGAAGAGGTGGTGAAGGGGACCCTAGATAAGCTTGTTTCACTCGGCTACATTGAGTAGCGACGCCGTCACGGCCAGAACGGCACAGCGTAGAGGCACAGGTCGCCCCGCCCCACGAAGCGTCCGCTGGTGACGGGCACACGAGCCCGCCCGAGCTCCAGCGTCACGTCTCGCTCTCTAGACCACGTCGCCACACCTGACGAGGGCACCGGACAGGAGCCGACCAGATCGGTCGGGTCTACCACCACCTCATCCAGGCGCAGCGTGCCGCCATCCGTCTTGACCCTGCCGTCGAGGGTCACCGCTCCGAAGTCTTCGACCACGAGCGAGAGGTCGAGCTTGGTGGAGACGGCACCGACATCGAGAGGTCCATCGAGCTCCAGCGTCATGCGATCGCCGTCACTGCGCACGGCCGCATCCAGGGAGCCGAAGACGGGCTCCCCTCCGACTCGGGCCGCATCGACCCGCGCGAGTGTCCCGTCCTGACCGGTGACGTCCATCCACACGTGACCCGAGATGCGAGGCGGGAGCAGCGACGAGGCCACACAGCCCTCCGTCGGGTAGTCGAGCAGGAGCACGTGGCTCGCGTCAGGGCCCGTCTGCTCTTGGGCCGGACAGCCGAAGGCCGTGCCGTGCCGCGCACCGCCCGTCTCGGGCCCCAGGTGGCGAAAGAGCTCGTGCGCCACGAGCGCCGAGGCCAGGGCGTCGTTGGTCGCCTGGAGGCCGCGCTCCATCTCGGCGAAGGCTAGCTCCTCGACACTGCAGCCAGCCAAGAGAGACGCGAGAGCGACGGCCCTCACCACGCGACCTCGCGGATCACCGAGTTCATGGTGTCGGCGATCCACAGGCGCCCGTCCGATGTGACCGTCACGTTCGTGGGCCACTGGAGGAGCGCCTGGTCGGCCGGGCCCCCGTCACCCTCCAGTCCGAAGACGCCAGGCTGCCCTACGGCGGTCGCGATCACGCCATCTGGCGTGACGACCCGAATCACGTGGTTCTCGCTGTCAGCGATGTACAGCTCGCCGTCCGGCCCGACCGCCACGCCCTGCGGCGTGTCCAGCTGCGCCGCCGTGGCCAGGGCTCCATCCCCCGAGAACCCGGCGATGCCCGTCCCCGCGATGGTCCGCACCGCCCCGGTGACGAGGTCGACACTGCGGACTGCGTGGTTGCCAGCGTCCGCGACGTAGAGCACCCCGTCACCCACCGCGACGTGGTGCGGCTGGAAGAAGCAGGCGTCGTCCTTCTCGCCGTCGACCAAGGCCGCCTCGCCCGTGCCGCTGAGGGTGTCCATGATGCCGTCGGGGGACACGACGCGAATGGCGTTGTTGCGGGTGTCGCCGATGTAGAGGGTGCCGTCGTCGGCAAGGGCCATCCCGACGCTCTGACTCATGCTCGCGTCTCGCGCGGGCCCGCCGTCGCCCTCCCAGCCCTCGTAGCCAGGGTTGTCGGCATCACCGGCGTAGACCTCCAGCCAGCCGTCCTCCAGTCGAAAAACCCGCGCGCCGTGCTGCTCCATCAGGAACGCATGCCCCTCGGGCGCGACCTCGACGCTCACCGGGTTCTCGAGCGGCGTCTCGGTCGCGTCGACCCCATCGACGCCGTAGGCGTGCACGCCTGTGCCCGCGAGCGTCTCGAGCGTGCCGTCCGGCGCGATGCGACGCAGGCGCATGTTGTTGTAGTCGACGACCCAGAGCTCGCCGTCTGGCCCCTCCGCCGCGTCGGTGGGGAGGAAGAGATGTGAATCCGTGGCGGGCAGTCCGTCGTCGCTCCACGCACGCGAGCCCGTGCCGGCCACCGTGCAGATGTGGCCTGACGTGGCACAGTCCAGCTCCGGCGCGGGTCCCTTGCCCTCAGGCTCGGGCACACACGCCGGGAGGAGCAGCAGCAACCCCCAGCGCACGTCGCCTCCTGTCTACTCGACGACCACCCGACGGATGACCTGGTTCAGGGAGTCCGCGATGTAGACGTGACCATCCGGATCGACCGAGACACCGAAGGGCTCGTTGACCAGCGCCTCGCTCGCCGGCCCCTTGTCGCCCGCGAAGCCTGGCTCGCCACACTTGCCGGCGAAGGTGTCGATGATGCCGGACGCCATGTCGACGCTGCGGATGCAGCTGTTCTTGGTGTCGGCGATGTACATGGTGCTGCCGTCGGGCGAGATCGCCACGTCACGCGGCGTGTTGAAGACCGCCTCCAGCGCCGGGCCACCGTCTCCGCTGTACCCGGGGACCGAGCCCGCATCGACCATGTACGGGTAGCCGTCCTCGTCCATCAGCTCCATCTCGCCAGCCGACGTGTACTTGCCGGCGACGGTCGAGATGGTGCCCGCGTCGAGGTCGAGCGCACGGATGACGCCGTTGACCGTGTCGGCCATGTACAGGATGCCGTCGTGGATCACCATCTTGGAGCCCGGATCGGCCTTCTGATCCGTGTGCCCATGGAAGTGCGCGTCGATGGCCGGACCACCGTCGCCGCTGAAGCCAGGCGCACGGGGCTGACCCGCGATCGTCTCGATGCTGCCGTCGGCGTTCAGCCGGCGGATGATGTGGTTCGCCTGGTCGGTGAAGTACAGCTCGCCAGTGCGGTCGTCGAACGCCAGAGACGAGGGCAGATCGAGGATGGCCTCGGACGCCGGGCCACCGTCACCGCCAAACTGACGACCGCCCGTGCCGGCCACCCACTCCAGCGTGTTGGTGGAGATGTCGAGGCGGATGATGCGGCTGTTGTGCCACGCCGACACCCAGAGGATGTTCGGGTCGGACGGGTCGACGACGAGGTCGGTCGGGTGGTTCCAGGCCGAGTTCAGCGAGTCGCAGGGCGTCGGCGCGAAGCAGCCGGAGCTGCCGATGGGGCCGTCGCCGAGCATCCCGGTACCCGACACGGTGTAGACGATTCCGTCTTCCTTGACCTCGCGGATCCGGTGGTTGTTGAAGTCGGGGAAGTACGGCGTGCCGTCGGACCCGAAGGCCACACCCTGCGGCAGGTACATCGGCGCGTCGAGGCGGTGCTCACCCTCACCGGCGAACATCGCCGTCTCGGGAACGCCCGACCACGTGCAGATGTTGCCGGGCTGCTCGCAGGCCGGCACCTTCTCCTTGGGCTCACCCTCGGCGCCACCACATGCGGCGGCGACCAGCGCCAAGGCCAGGATTCGATGGTTCATGGAACTCTCCTCCCCCATAGAATTCGCGAAAGGGGCTCGATCCGCTACTGGTGAACGATGCGAACGCGGTGATTGTAGGTGTCCGAGATGATGACGTTGCCCTCGAGGTCGAGGGTCACCGCGAACGGACGGTAGAGCGTGGCCTCGGTGGCCGGACCGCCATCGCCCGCAGAGTGGGTATTGTCGCAGAGCTCCGGCACCAACAACCCCCGCGGCAGCTCGCAGCTCGGCTCGCCCGTGCCGGCGAAGGTGGACACGGTGCCCGTAGCCATGTCGATGGCGCGGATCTTGTGGTTGTTGGCATCTGCGACGTACATCACGCCGCCGGCCTCATCGAGCTCGAGGTCGACTGGGTAGTAGAAGCGCGCATCGCCGACCGCGCCATCGACATCTCCGGACTCGCCGGCGGCACCCGCGAAGACCGACAGCACGCCCGTCTCCATGTCGAGCTGACGGATGTAGTGGTTCTCGGAATCCGCGATGTAGAGCGTGCGGCCGTCAGCGGTCATCGCCAGCGCCCCACCCGGCTCCGGGTTGTCGTTCTTCGGGAAGCCGAAGCACGCCAGCAGCGCATCTCCGTCGTCGCCCATCGCGTCGCCGTTGGCCGCGAGGCACTTGTCGCCGTTGCCGGCCATGGTGTCGAGGGTCCATGTCGTGCGGTCTAGGCGACGGACCCGCTCGTTACGCATGTCGAGGATGTAGAGGAAGTTGTCGTCCGAGGGGTCGAGGATGACCTCCTTCGGCTGGTTCAGCTGGGCCGTGTCGGCCGGGTCCTCGAACTCGATCCCCGAGAAGCCGGGTGCACCACCCACGTAGACGTGCACGAGGCCCGTCTCCGGATCCCAGGTCCGGAGCTTGTGCGTGTGCCAGCTCGCGGAGAGGAAGGTGCCGTCGGGCAGCCAGATGTGCTGCGTCGGGTGGTTCAGGTTCACCGACGTGCCGGGCGCACCCGCCGGCGTGGAGTCGAGCAGGTCAGGGTCGCCGTCGCCGAGGAAGTCCGTGCCCATGATCGTACGGAAGCCGTCGGCGGGCGTCGGCAAGATCTCGCGGAGCTTGTGGTTGTTCCAGTCCGCCATCACCGGGGGCCTGCCCTCGGCGAAGGTGATCCCCATCGGGAAGCTGAACCAGGCATCCAAGCGATCGACATCGTCGCCGTTGAAGCCGTTGTAGCCCGCACCCGCGAAGGGGCAGATCGTTCCAGCGGTCTCCGGGCAGTCCCGCATCACGCTGAGGAGCTCCGGGCCGTCGGTCGTGACGCCGGTGTCGCCGGAGTCCTCGTCCTTGTCGCCGCCACAGGCCGCGAGAATCACCAGGCTCGCGAAGGTCAGTGCTCGCATGTCGTCCCTCTCCTGCCGCTTCTAGCTCGCCCTTAGAGGCTGATGTCGCCGACGGATGCATTGTTGGTGACGACGACGCCAGCCGTCAGGCCAGACAGATCGCCACCGACCGCCCACACCGCCCCATCGGGGTCGATCCAGCACCCGTGGAAGTCACGGGTCGTGAGCGGCTCTCCGCCACCCAGCCACTCGGTGTCCTCACGCGACCAGATGGATCCCTGTCCGCCGCACGCGACGACCACACCGTCGCGGACGCTGACCCCATTGAAGAACGGCGCGATGGCCGTCGGGGGCGGAGAATCGTCTTCCCAGGCGCCACTTCCGATCTTGCGAGCCACGGCTGCGTTGCCGTAGCCACCGACCGCGTACACGTTGTCGGCATCACCCGCGACGGTGGTGATTGGGGTCGAGATGTAGAGCGGTGAGGGGTCGACGGTGGTGAATCCGGAGACGTTGCCCTCCATCACCAGCGCGTTGGTGCCGACCACGTAGACCTCGTCGGCAGAGCGCCCCCACACCTTGAAGGCCATGCGCTTCTGCGTGTCATCAACGGACGGCGCCGTCGCCACCTCGGTCCAGGTGGCGCCGTCCCAGTGCTGGATGGTGCCGTCGACGTTGCCGGTGATGTCGCCCCCGACCGTCCACACGTCGTCGCTGGAGGTTCCCCAGAGCCCGAACAGGGTGACCGCCGGATCCGCGACCGCCATCTCCTCGAAGGTGCCACCCGCCACGTCGTGCACCACGACCCGGCCACCAGCACCGGCGAAGAACACGGTGCCTGCGCCATCACCCCAGACCCACCAGAGGTCGCCGGTGGTGCCCGTCTCGACGCGCGACCAGGCCGCACCGTCCCAGTGAAGGACCACCGGGCCCGCGCCGTCGTCAGAGCCGACGATCCAGACATCGCTGGAGGAGCTTCCCCAGATCGAGAGTAGACCGGCCGCCGGCAGGGCCTCCTCCGGACCGATCAGCGCCATGTCCCCGACGACATCCGGAGTGGTCGTGCTGCCCGTGGCCGTGCCCGTACCACCGGGGCCACCGGTGGCCGTCCCCGTGCCCGAGCCGCTGCCTGCGGCGGAGTCGCTGCCATCCTTGTCGCCACCACAGGCGACCAGGGCAAGCCCACACAGGGCGGAGAAGACGAACCGGTTCATGCTCACTCCAGGGATGCGCCTGCGTCGATCCACTGCCCGATGGGCGCGGTGACGGAGGCGTCCAGCCGCCCTGAGGGCGGCATCATGTTGCTCAGAGAAGTTCCGGCGATGGCCTCCCACAGAGGGGAGGACTCCGAGTCGCCGGCGACGACATACCGACCCGCACCCGTGGCGACGTCATCCGCGACGGCCGCATGCAGGTCGAGGCCAGTGGTGGCCGGGTGGCACGAGAGGCAGTGGGTGTCGAACAGCTGCTGGGCTCCGGCCCAGGACGGATCGAAGCCGGAAGAGCCGGGCACCGCCGTCTCCTCGACCTTGTCTCCCGTCCCGCATGCCGTCAGCATCAACAACCACCACGTCCGCATCAGCGCGCTCCTGCCAGGGAGAGTGCTTCGTCTCCCCCGAAAAGATCCGGATCGGGCCCGAAGGCCACACCCGTCACGACAGGCGAAGGAGCTCCACCTCGAAGATCAAAGTCGCATTCGGAGGGATCAAGCCTGGGTAACCCCGCGACCCATAGGCCAGGTGACCGGGAATGGTCAGCTTACGCTTTCCGCCGATCCGCATCCCCTGCACGCCGCGATCCCAGCCCGCGATGACCTGACGAGCGCCCAGCGCGAACTGGAACGGCTCTCCCCGGTCGAGGGAGCTGTCGAACTTGGTGCCGTCCTCGAGCCAGCCCGTGTAGTGCACCGAGACGGTGTGCCCCTTGTGCGCCTCCAGCCCGTCGCCGACGACGAGGTCGTCCACCTGCAGGTCTGCCACGTCATCCTCCAGCCGCCGGCGCTTAACGCGCCACGTCGCCGGTGCTCATCCCCCAGCCCACCCGGCGTAGACCTCCCGCGCCACCGCGCCCCGCACCGGGGTCACGCGATGCACCCAGTGTGGGTCGTCCACAGAGAACAGGTGGACGTCTCTGGGTGCGCTGCAGATCCTCACCGCCGGCTCGGTCTCCCAGCGGAGTCGTCCCTCGAAGACCCCTCCCTCGACCGGCGCGCGCGAGAGGTTGACGACCACCCCGACGGCGCCGCCCTTGCGGTGGTCGCGATGCCATGGAAATCGATGCGTGCGGTCGGCTGTGAGGCGCTTCCACGACATCCGAAGGGGTGGCGGCAGCTCCGCCTGCTGCGCGAGTGTGTCCTGCAGCCAGAGATCGAGCTCCGGAATCACCAGGTCAGAGGTCTCGAAGCGAAAGGAGGCCCCCGTGACGGTGTCCAGGCGCCAGGTGGCCTGCTCCAGCGCCCGACGGCAGCGCTGATGGAGCGCCACGGGCACGGCACCAGGCAGGTGGCGGACCCTCACCGAAGCTCCTGCCAGAGTCCCTCCACCAACCGGCTCTCCCCGTGCGTGACGGCCCCGTCGAGCGTCACCAGCTCCTCGGCGAGCGCGATCAGCTGCGCTCGCCCGCTCGAGGTCGGAATCCTCGCCTCGAGTCGACCGACCTCGAGCAGCTCGCTCCGGAGCTGGACCACCCGATCCTCGAGCACCGACAGGGGTACCTCGGGCATCAGTCGCCGGAGCAGCGCCTGCTCGGAGCCATCGACCGTGCCGTCCGCGAAGGCGAGATGCACGACGATGTGCAGGAGCAGATCATCGAGGGGATGCTCTCCAGCCAGCACGCCAGCGCCCGGATCATTGATGATGCGGCGCCACTCCTCGATTCGCTTCACGGGGTCTCCAGTCGCCAGAGGGTCGGCTCACTCGGGGCAGACGAACTCGGTCACCACGAGCTCATCGATCAGGTGCAGGTTGGTGAGGGAGCCCGTGCCGGCCGTGAAGCCAATCACGGCCGGAAAGGCAAACAACCCTCCCAGCATGTCCTGGTCGACCACCGGAAACCCGTCCAGCTCGACCAGCACGTGCGGTGCATCGACCACCACCCGCATCGAGTGCCAGCCGGTGTCTTCCATCTCGGGGATGGGCGCCCAGAAGGAGGGGTCGTCCACGTCACCGTTGAAGGTGAACATGATGTGGTCCTCGGGGGTCGGGTCCTGGCCGCCGTTGTAGTACGTGTCGATCTCGATGGACCAACCGGGCAGCGCGGGCCCGTCCGTGCAGGGCGCGTCGCCGCCGTACCCGATGCCGCAGCCGTCGCCTCCGAGGTAGGAGACCGCCCGATTCGTGTCGAGCGCCGTCAGGGACAGGCCGTCCGCTCCCGAGCCGTCCCCGATGTAGAACAGAAAGTCGATCTCGACGTTCGCCCCGTCGACCGCCACCTCGGTGGTGAAGGCCGAGCCGACCACGTAGGGCTCCACCGGTGTGAGCTCGATCCACTCGTTGATCTCGTCCCAGCTCGCGCTCCCCGAGAACACCCACTCCTCGAGGTCGAGCACGCCCTCGTCGTAGCCCTTCTGCTGGCACACACTGACGGTCGAGGAGGCCTCCTGTCCGCAGGAATCGGTGACCGTCACCGTCAGGTCGTGCCAGCTGTCGGAGCGTGGCCAGCGCCACTCACCGATGGCCTCGCCGTCTTCGTCCGGAGGGGTGTTCGCCACGTAGCCGTCCCGGTCGGACGTCCACTCGACCTCGAGCTCCTCGGCGGGCGTCTCTTCGTCGGACACACGGGCGTGAATCTCGATGGGAACGGCCTGCGGAAGCGTCACGCCCGCCGGCGGCAGGATCAAGCTCACGACGGGAGGGGTGTCCTCTGCCGTGTCGAGCGGGACCTCGACCACGGGCTCGTCTGGATCGTCGCTGTGGATCGACACGGTGCCGGGCCCGCCGAGCGTCTGCAGTCCGAGTTCGAAGGAACCTCCTGGCGGTACGGTGGCGGGCCAGCCCTCGACGGCCGACCACGACCCGGTGGTGAGGACGGCCAGGATGTTGAGGTCGACCACCCCGAGGTTCGAGACGGTCAGCGACTCCTCGCCGTTGTCACACACCCCCGCGACACCGATCTCGTCGGGCTCGACGTCGATGTCGGGACTGCCCGCCGGAGGCGTCGTGACGACCGGGGGCGTGCCGGTGTCAGCAGGGCCCTCGGCCTCCGGCTTGCCCGTGATCCCAAACTCTCCCGTGCAGCCCATGCACAGGACCAGCCACCCGACGCGCAAGGCGCACCTCCGTGCGGCGCAGTGTACCGTGCGCGATCCCGCGTCAGCGAGGCCGCGCGTCTCGAAGATGCCCTCCGACAGTGACGCCAGCCGAGCCTGCCGGGTATGGCTTGGGTGCATGGAGGCAGCGTGCGGATCTCAGTGCTGGCGGTCCTGGTGGCGTGCAGCGACGGCTCGTCGGTCAGCGAGGGCCCCGGCGACACCGAGGACATCCGCCTGCCCGACATGCAGGTCTCCCCAAGGGACATCTGGTTTCCCGCCACGGCCGACCCCACGCCCGTCAGCGAGACCGTGATCCTAGGCAACGACGGCCTGGGTCCGCTGACCGTGACGGGGATCTCCCTCGACGGTGACCCCAGCTTCGCACTCGACGTGGCCCCCGCACCACTCGTGCTCGCGCCCGGTGAGCAGACCGCCGCCGTCATCACCTACACCCCCGACCTCGAAGAGGTGACCTCACGCCTCACCATCGAGGGCGACGACCCCCAGGCCCCCCGGCTGGTGCTGTCCGTGCGAGGAGACGGCCTGCTGCCCGGCTCTCTCCTGCTCCCCGAGACCGTGGCGCTGGGCACGACGCGGCCCCGATGTCGCCTCGACGCTGTCGTCCAGGTCAGCAACCCCGGCTCCACGCCTGTCACCGGAGCCCTCAATGCGCTCCCGTCGGAGCTCGAGCTGGGTCTGGAGGCACTGCGGGTCGAGCCCGGCGAGACCGTCGACATCCCGGTCTCGTGGACGCCGACCGACGCCGGGGAGCTCGAGGGCGAGCTGTATGTGGACAGCGACGCGGGGCAGTGGATCGTGCCGATCGAGGGCATCGCCGATCCCGAGGCCCCGGGACGCTGCGAGACGGTCTGGATCGCGAACACGCTGGAGCGTCTGGACCTGGCGATCGTCGTCGACGCCACCGACGGGGCGACGACGCGACGAGAGGCCCTGGCCACGGTGATCGACGACGTGATCGAGACCCTGCATCGCGAAGTGCCCGACCTCACGGTGAGCCTCGGCCTGTACAGCGACTACGGGCAGTCACGTCCCTGGAGTCTGGCGCTGCAGCAGACGGACGACTGGCCCGAGCTCGGACCGCTGCTGGCGGATCTGCCCCGAGCCGACACGCCCATGGCCGCAGCCTTCGAGGCCCTGGTCCAGGCGGGCTCAGGACTCGGACACGACGCGGACTGTGACGGCACCTACGACGACGACGACAGCTCACCGTTTCGAGTGGACCTGCTCTTCGGCGGTGGCCAGACCACCTACGACCCCTCCGTGTCGGGCACGGGCAGCGATCGCGGGACGGGGTTCCGCTCAGAGACCACCAGCGGCATCCTCCACGTGGCGGGCTCGCCGATTCGCAGCCCTGTCGCTGGCGATCCAGTGCCCGGTGGCTGTCCCTTCGACGCGGACCTGCAGAGCGTCTTCGAGGCCTGGGCGTACAGCGGCGCCCGCTACGGGGCCGTGGGCACCGATGACTACCTGCCCCTCATCGCGGCGGAGCTCCTCTCCTTCGCCGACCTCGACGGCGACGGGCGCGACGAGCTGGCCGTGATCGACGGCACGAACGACCCAGAGGCTCTGAGGGAGCAGATCGGCAACCTGCTCGAGGCCATCGTCGAGGGTCGCAGTGGCGTCACCCTGAGCTTCACTGTCGAGGCCCCGGACGCCGAGGTCGTGATCTCACCGACCGTCGCCCGTGAGCTCCTCCCAGGACAAGAAGTCGCGGTGGATGTGACGTCCCCGTCGGGAACCTTCGTGAGCACTGCCGGAGCCGACACCGTGCCCGTGACGGTGACCGCGCGAAGCGACGGCCGCATCGTCGCGACCCGGGAGCTCCACCTCCGCCCCTAGGAGGCCGTGACGCAGCCTCAGTCCTGGGTCTCGCCATCACGAGGAACCCAGCGCGCCGCGCCGTCCGTCAGGCAGCCCTCGAGGGTCAGCGCCTGCGTCAGCTCATCCTGGACGACGCTCGGCCTCGCCGTGGGCCAGCGGGTCGCCCGCCGCCAGCAGCGCGCGAGCTCGGTGAGCTGGAGGGTGTCGGGCGAGCGGCCCAAGATCCACCCCTCCTGACTCTCGACCACGATGTCCTCTTCGTCCAAGGTGCGCAGCACCTGACTCAGCACGGTCCGATCGACGCCGGTGCGCTGGGCCAGGATGTCGAAGGGCTGTGGTCCCTTCCCCTCGTTGAAGAACCAGGCGAGCCATGAGGCAACATAGAGCGCGTCGTCGACCTGCGGGAAGTGGACCCCCCGGCGCAGTGCAGCATCCCGCTCCGCGTCGACGAGGTTGTCGTAGTTCTGGAGGACGTAGGTGACCTCGACACCGAGGAGCACGAACACCCAGAACAGGTACATCCAGAGGAGGAAGACAGGGATCAGGCCGAGGGAGCCGTAGACAACGCGCAGCGGATCGTCGGTGACGAACATGCTCACGTAGAGCGAGAAGCCCTTTCGCCCTACCTCGAGGAGCACGAACGACACCGAGGCCCCCACGATGGCCGGACGCCAGCGGACATGGGTCGCGGGGAAGGACTTCAGTGCGGCTAGCAGCAAGCCGAAGGTCATCGACATCGAGAGCAGCGAGAGCGCGTCGCTCACGCCGACCTCGGAGGCAAACTCCCACGTGGCCGTGACCGTCGTCACGATGACCACCGGGACGGCCGTGATGGTGAAGTAGAAGTAGAGGATCCTCTCGACGATCGTCCGCCGGACCCGCACGCCGAAGATGTCGCAGTAGGCCAGCTCGACGGTCAGGTAGAGGCGCCCCGCCGCGAGCAGGAGCCCCGCGACGGCGACCGCGCCCAGAGCGCCGAGGTCCACCTCGAGGAGACCGGGCAGCAGCGTCTCCTGAACCGTCGGCACGTCACCGAGGACCTGGTCGATCAGGGCATGCGCGACCGTGGTTGCACGCTCCCGACGCGCGCCGAAGACCCCCAGCATCCCGAAGACGATCACGAGCATCGGAACAAGCGCGATCAAGGTCGCATAGGCCATCCCGGCTGCGCGCAGGAAGGCCTTGTCCTTGACCAGCTCCCGGTAGAACAGCCACGCCCAACGCAGCGTCAGGGTCACTGGATAGAACGCCCAGGTGTTCGCCACCATCCGAACAATGGCCTGGAGGGGCTCAGGCAGGAAGCGGTCGATGGGGTTCATTCGCGGACCCAGCTCCCCGAGCGCCCGCCGTGCTTCTCCAGCAAGCGCACACCGCCGAGAGCCATGCCCTTGTCGATGGCCTTGAGCATGTCGTAGACCGTGAGCAGGGCCGCAGACACCGCAGTCAGGGCCTCCATCTCCACGCCCGTTCGCCAGTGCGTGCGGGCCGTGGCCCGGCAGACGATGCGCAGCGTCTCGGGGTCGGGCGTCAGCTCGACGGTCACGCCGGAGAGGGGCAGGGGGTGGCACAGCGGAATCAGATCCGACGTGCGCTTGGCTCCCTGGATGCCCGCCAGCTGGGCAGTCGCCAGGACATCCCCCTTCTTCGCCGTCCGCGAGACGACCGCCTCGAAGGCCTCGGTCCCGAGCGTGATCCACCCCTCCGCCGTGGCTGAGCGCGCAGTGATGGGCTTGTCTCCCACTTCCACCATGCGGGCGTTGCCCTCGGCATCGACGTGGGTCAGGTCGGTCATGTCGCCTCCGGCGGGGGCCTATCGCAGTGGACCGCACCGAGGATACCTGGTCCTATGTTCCTGCTCCTCGCACTCGGCTGCAGCGCGCCCACCGACGACACCGGCGTCGTGCCGACCGTGCGCCTCGAGACCTCCCTCGGCGCGATCCTCCTCGAGCTGAACCCCGAGGCCGCGCCTCAGACGGTCGACAACTTCCTCGCCTACGTCGACGACGGCTTCTACGACGGCTCGGACGGCGCGGAAGCGACCGTGTTCCACAGGGTCGAGAGGGGCTTCGTGATCCAGGGCGGAGGCCTCACCGCCGATCTCGCGCTCAAGGCCACACGAGCCCCCGTTCCGAACGAGTCGGACAGTGGCCTCTCCAACGTGCGCGGCACCGTCGCCATGGCGCGGCTCGCGGATCCGGACTCAGCGACGGCCCAGTTCTTCGTGAACCTGGACGACAACGCCTTCCTCGATGCCGGTGCAGAGCCCGGCTACGCCGTCTTTGCCCGAGTGACCTCCGGCATGGAAGTCGTCGACGCCATCGCGGAGCTGCCGGTCGAGGCGCGTGACGGACTGACGAGTGTTCCGCTCGAGCCACCGCGGATCGAGCGGGCCACGAGGCGCTGAGGCGTCAGTCGAGGACTCCGAGGAGGAAGGCCACCTCCTCCTCGGCGTACAAAGACGACACCCTGTGGTCGCCCCATGCGGGCCGAATTCGGGCCGTGAAGCGCTCCGGACCCGCGATGGTCGTCTCGCGAACCCAGGACCGGAAGGCACCATCCATCTCGTCGACCGGCGGCAGGCGATTCCCGTCCGCATCGAGCATGCCGAACGCCACCAGATCGTAGAAGATGTCCTGGCTGAACTGGTGATCCGTGCCCGGGACCTTGCGGAAGTACATTGGGTGAATCGGGAACTCCTCAGCCAGGCGGTACTCCGACGGTGAGCCGGTCGCCGCGTGCGACAGGTAGGCCGACCGCACACTGGCGGGCGTGCCCTTGTCGTCGTTCACGTTGGTCGTCCACCAGCCCGCGACCCTCGGGACACCGAAGGGACTCGAGTTGTGGATCGCCATGCCGACGAAGGGCCAGCCCTCGTCCAGGGCGATCTCGCCGAACGTCGCCGTGAAGTTACCGCCGTTGCTGAAGCCGAGCCCAAAGATGGGCGTGCCGCTCGTCACCCCGGTCGTGTCGATCAGGTAGTCGCGCAGCGAGGCGAGGCGAGGCCAGTCCTCGTTGCGCAGCGCATCCGCCGGGAAAGTGTCCCACTCGGCCGTCGGCTCCCGCTGGGTGCTCTCGGTGACCACGACGCCGATGCCGGCGTCGTAGAGCAGGTTGTAGATCTCGGTGTACTCGATCTGGGTGGCCGTTGCGACGGAGCCACCGCTGCCGTGGAACGTGTACAGAAGCCCGATCGGGGCCGGTGGGATCAAGGTGCGGACCGGGTAGCCCTCGAACTCCAGCTCGTCGTACGGCACCCGCGGCAGGACCGGCTGGTAGGCATTGCAGAAGGCATCTTCGTCGACGGTCGGCGCCCCGACATCGATGGTCACCGTGGCCTCCGAGGACTCGTCCGCTCCATCGAAGGCGACGTAGGTGAAGGTGTCGCGACCGGTGAAGCAGAGGCTCGGGGTGTAGGTGAAGCTCCCGTCGAGGTTGAGCACCAGCTGACCACCCGCGGGCACCGTCTCACC